>CAYTJG010000428.1:0-4196 GCA_964437865.1 uncultured Bifidobacteriaceae bacterium
GACGCGGTGAACGGCACGGTCAAGTTCCTCAAGCGGCCTGTCCCAGTGTCCGCGGCCTCAGCCAATAATCATTGAATATGCATACTCATCTGCTGGCCGGCCTGTTGACCGCCCTTTCCGCACCTTTCATCGCGCTCATCGTGGTCTTGTTGGTGATGGTGACCCTCTGGGACGCGGTGTGGAAATTGATTGCACTGTGGAAGAGCGCCCGCCACGACCAACTGGGGTGGTTTATCTGCCTGGCCATCTTCAACACCGCGGGCATCCTGCCGATCCTTTACATCCTGTGCTTCCAGAAGAAGACGGCAACGGTGTAGCGGCTGGAACGCGCCCACGCCACGGGGATCGCCGTCACGCATGCGCCCGCAGCAGGTACGCCTTGAAATGCTCGTAATCAGCATCCAGATGGTCAAAATCTTCCGGCAGTTTCAGGGCGGCCAGCATGTTCTCGGGCACGTCCGGGGGCCAGCCGACCACCTTTTCCACCTCCACCGGAAACTTGGCGGGGTTGGCCGTCTCCACGATGACCGCGGGCGAGTCGCCAAGCGGTTCCACGGCGGTCCAATCCAAGAACCCCTGCCAAGCCACGGCGCCGTGCGGTTCGAGCAACAACTGGAATTTATTCCAGAAATCCCGCACGCCCGCCACGGTACGCGCGTCGGAAACCGAAGTCGAAAACAGATCGCGCCGCATGGCGGCCAGGTCCGGTTGCTGGTGAATCCTGCCGGTTTCGTCCATCTGCCCGCCATAGACGGCCACCAGCCGGGCCAGATTGCTGGGATGCCCCACATTCATCGCGTTGGAGACGGAATTGCGCGACGGTGAAATCTTCTCATACACGCCCGTCTGCAGAAATTTGGGAAAGGCGTCGTTGTCGTTGACCGAAGCGATGAGCTTGCGCACGGGCAGCCCCATCGAGCGCGCGACCACCGCGCCCATCATGTCGCCGAAGTTGCCGCTGGGCACGGAAAAAACCATGGGTTCGCCCGGCCGGGCCAGCCGCGCGGCGGCGTAGAAATAGTACACGCTCTGGGGCAGGAGCCGGCCGATGTTGATCGAGTTGGCCGACGAGAGCGGAATGTGTCCGAGGTCGGGGTCCGCAAATGCCTGCTTCACCATGGCCTGACAATCATCGAACTTGCCGTCGATGGCCACGGTTCGGATGTTGTCGCGCAGCGTGGTCATGAGCTTGCGCTGGCTTTCGCTCACCTCGGTGGCCGGGAACAGCACAATCACGCGCACCCCGGGAATCTTATGAAAGGCGTGCGCCACGGCCGAACCGGTATCGCCGCTGGTGGCGGTGAGAATGGTGACGTGCCGGCCGTCTTCCTGCAGGAACCGGCCGAACAGCCGCGCCATCATCTGGGCCGCAAAATCCTTGAACGAAGCCGTCGGTCCCTGGTCCAGCCGCATCAAAAAGACGCGGCCCTGGATTTTTTCGAGCGGGATGTTGAAGTGGTATGCGCTGCGGCACATGGCCGCCAGTTCGGCTTCCGGGACGATGCCGGCCGTGAAGCGGGACAGCACGCGGAAGGCGACTTCATGGTAGGGCAGCCCGACGAGCGCGGCAATGTCGGCGGGCGAAAGCTGGGGAAATTCGCGCGGGAAGTACAGGCCCCGGTCCGGAGCCAGTCCTTGCAGTAAGGCCTCCCGCAAACTCACGGGCGGTGATTGACGATTGGTGCTGTAGAAGGGAAGGGTGGGCATGAAATTTAGAGTTGGAGCCAGCGCCGAAGTGAATCTTCGAGTTGGCCGATCTGAGTGGCGGTCAAGGTGCCAAGGTGACGGACGAGCCAGGCGCGCGGAACAGACTGGGAGCCTTGGATATTGAAAACCCCGGGCTTCAAGAATGGCGTTGCGATGGCCGCCTCAAATTGGGAATGCCGAACCGTCGTGGTGTGCGGAACGGCGTGAAAGAGGGCGTAATCCTGGTCTCCAAAAGGCACGCTTACGATTACCACGGGACGGACTTTGGCGGCCAATCCCAGGTCGCAGAGCCAGACTTCCCCGCGCAAGGGCAGCTTCATTGCTTGGGCGGGTTTGGTTTGCGCTCGTCCGCATCCATCAGGGCGAACACCTGGGCCGCCGCCGAGATCTGGTCTTCTTCGGTCCACACGCCGTAAGCATCGTCGTAAACGATCCCGGTGTGCCGCTGGCGATAAATGCTGATCAGGGCACGCTCGATCTCCTTCAGTTCCGGCGTACTCAAATTCGTCAGGGCGTTGGTGATGTCGGCCACGGTGCTCATGCCACGGAAAAATACGACTCTTACTTGAGATTTTCCACCCGAAACATGACCGGCGCGGTCTGGAGGGCCGGCAGTTTCGAGATCCGGGCCAACGCCTTGCGCATGGCGGCGTTGGGGGCTTCGTGCAACATGAGAATCAGCGGCACGCTTTGGCCGGCGTCGCCCTCTGGCTGGATGACCGACGCGATGCTGATCTTGGAGGAGCCGAGGATGGCGGCGATCTTGCCGAGCACGCCCGGCTTGTCCACGATGGTCAGCCGCACGTAATACTGCGAGCGCACTTCATCCAGCGGCGCCACGCGGCCCTTGCGGGCGTACGCCACAAAGGGCGGCACGCGCACCGGGGTGCCGTTCTTCAAATCCAGCGCGGCGTCTGCCACGTCGCTCCACACGGCGCTGGCGGTGGCATCCTTGCCCGCGCCCCGCCCGTAAAACAGCGTGTCGCCCACGATATCGCCCCGCACAAACACGGCGTTGAACACCTGGTTGACACTCGCCAGCACATGCGTGCTGGGAATCAAGGCCGGGTACACCGACACCTGGATGGCCGCGGGCCGTTTGCCGGCCGCCGCCGGCGTCACTTGCTTGACGATGCCCAGAAGCTTGATCGTGTAGCCCAGTTGCGCCGCAAATTCCATGTCGATCTTGGCCACCGTGCGGATGCCTTCGGTGTAAATCTGATGGTGATCCACCCAGAAGCCGTGGGCGAGCGAGGCCAGGATGCCGGTCTTGTGCTGCGCATCGAGACCGTCGATATCCAGGTCGGGTGGGGTTTCCGCGTAGCCCTGCTGCTGGGCGTCGGCCAGCACGGCCGCGAAATCGGCCCCCTCGGCCTTCATGCGCGAGAGAATGTAATTGCAGGTGCCGTTGACGATGCCGTAGATCGCGGGAAACTGGTTGATAACGAAGCCTTCGCGCAGCGACTTGATGATGGGGATGCCGCCGGCGACGCTGGCTTCGTAATACAAATTGGCACCGCTCTTGGCGGCCGCCGCAAACAGCTCCGGTCCGTGGGCGGAGAGCAGGGCCTTGTTGGCCGTGACCACGGTTTTGCCCTGCGCCAGGGCGGCCAGGATCATGGTTTTGGCGATGCCGCAGCCGCCCACCAACTCGATCACCACCTGCACCTCGGGATCATTGACCACGTCCTGCCAGTCGGTGGTGAGCAGGTCCCGGGGGATGGGATAGGCGCGCGGCTCATCGAGTTGCTTCACGGCGATTTTGCGGAAGGCGATCTTGATGCCCAGCCGCGCGGCGAGGAGCGCGCCGTTTTTCTGCCAGGCGTGGAAGACCCCGCTGCCCACGGTGCCGCCGCCAATCATGCCGAGATTTATTTGCTGCATAGGAACAGACAGGGTGCCGGGAATTGCAGGGGTGGACAATCCAATTTTCGTTGAATAAGCGGCGGGGCGGGGGCGTATCGGGACTTTACCGTGGCGGGCGAGACGGCATAAGCTCGGGAACATGAAGAACGAGATCAACTGAGTGCGGAATGCGGAGTCCGGAAGGTGGCATGCGAGGTCCCACGAATCAACCAGATGCAAATAGCAGAATGTCAGCAACAAAAGCAATTACGTGAAGAAGCTCATCTTTTTTTTGTCGATCTTGACCAGCCTTCATTGCCTGAGTGTATCCGCCCAAACCCTCTCGCTGGCAGGCGAGTGGCGGTTTGGCATCGCCGGGGCGAGTTCGGAAAAGTGTCTGCCGGAATTGCACCAGAAGATTCATCTGCCGGGCACCATGGATGACGCCGGCCTCGGCCCCAAGAATCCCAAACCGCCTGAACTGGCCAACCACAACGGCGTGCTGGCCGGGCCTTACCGGCTTTACGACTACGCCGGGCCGGCATGGTATCAGCGCGACCTCGAGATTCCGCAGGGGTGGCGGGGCAAGCGGGTCACGCTCTTCCTGGAGCGCTGCCGCTGGGTCACGACGGTCTGGCTGGACG
>CAYTJG010000429.1:0-4133 GCA_964437865.1 uncultured Bifidobacteriaceae bacterium
TCGCACTCACCGGTGCCGGCGGAACGAATGTGGCCGTCACGGGCATTGCCACCAATGTCCCCACTCCGGTCATCCAGATCACCGCAGCCAGCTTGTCGCTGGGAACCATTTTGACCAATTCGACCGCGGCCAGCAGCTTTACCGTGGAAAACAGTGGTACGGGTATCTTGATGGGCACGGCCAGCATAGCCGCCCCGTTCAGCATCCTTGCCGGGGCCAATTACAGTCTGGCTGCCGGTGCCAGCCAGACGGTGGTCGTGGAGTTCAGCCCCACCGTGGCCGGCAGCTACGCCCAGGCGCTCTCGCTCACCGGTGCCGGCGGAACGAATGTGGCTGTGACCGGCATTGCCACCAACACGCCGCCCACGACCCCGGTCCTCCAGGTGACTCCAGGCAGTTTGTCCTTTGGCTCGCTGATTAGCGGAAACAGCGAGACGAACAGCATCACGGTCATGAATGCCGGCGGCGGTACCTTGACCGGTACAGTCACCGTGCCCCTGCCGTTCTCGATCATCTCCGGGCAAAGCTACAGTCTGGGGGCCAACGAGAGCCAGACGGTGGCGATTGCTTTCAGCCCGATCGTCTCCGGGACCTATACCCGGACCATTAATCTCACGGGCAACGTTGAAACAAACCTGCTCGTTTCCGGCATCGGGACCAATGTGGCAGGTGTGCCGCCGACCGTGTCGGCCATCCGCTCCAGCGTCGCCAGCCTGAGCTCCAATCCTTACATGCTGGTGGTGGCCCCGAACACGTCGGTGCAACTTTCGGCCAAAGTCACTGTCACGAATAACGACCCGGTGGTCTGGCAATGGCTGGTCAGCACGAATGGCGCGCCGCCGGTCATCCTCCAAACCGGCACCGGCACCTCGCCTGCGACCCGCTATACGAGCGATATCACGGCCAGCGGTTGCACCTTTGTCTGGACTTTGCAGGCGACGGACTCCCAGAACGGATTGTCCGCCGAGGCGCAACTCACCAATTTCATTCAATTGCTGCCGCCGCCGGGAATCAGGATTCACGGCAATTGACGGTTCTTGGCGCGCAAGGCATTCAGTTTTAAGATTAACCCGACGCAGGCGCCTGCTCCGCTGACTTCCGGGCCCAAGAATATATCCCAGCAGAGAGCTTGGCTGCACCCTCGCAACCATTTGGAAACGGGACGCGTTTCGCGTTCCGCAAATCGTCTCCTCTTTCGCGTCCATGGCCGGCATTCCCAATTCACCGCAGGTTGAAAGGCTTCGTTGGGTGGACGTGTGCAAAGGGCTCTGTATCGTGCTGGTGGTCTATGGACATATTTCCGGGGGCGTGGGAGCCGCCGGAAAGCTGCCGCCGGATTCGATTTGGATTCAAATTCGAGAATGGGTCTATTTGTTCCATATGCCGGCATTTTTCGCGTTGTCTGGCCTTTTCGCTCCCCGGTCTTCCCTCTCTGCCGGAGACTTCCTTTGGGGCCGCCTGCGCACGATCGTTTACCCATATGTGGTTTGGACCGCGATCTTTGTGGTCGTCCAACTGCTCATGGTCCGCTACGTGAACAATCCACTCGATCGGTCGCAGGCGTTGCGTTTCCTGCTGGCGCCGATTGGTTATGGGCTTTGGTTCCTGTACAGTCTCTTGATCATCTCCGTCCTATTCTACGGTTTGGGGCGGTTACGGATACCAGCGGCGGGCATGCTCGTATTAGCGATTGTCTTGTCCTGGCTGGCGAGCCGGAACACCTTTGGTTTCTGGCCGATTCTCAACACCAGCATGGGGGTTTTTGTCTATTATGCCGCGGCGGCTTCCTTGCGCGGAAAAATCCTCCCATTGATGAACCAAACCGGGTGGCTGTGGTCTTTGGTTCTGGGGCTCGGCGGATGGCTGGTCCTGACCGCTTTGCATTCCATAATCCGGGAAGGCGGCTGGTTTCCCTCGTTCGCGCTGGCGTGCTTGGGTACTTGCAGTGTCGCGTTTTTGGCCAAAGCGATTTCGGAATCCAGACTCTGGCAGTTCTGGGCCTGGCTTGGTTTCTACTCGCTGGAGATTTATTTAGGCCACCCACTGTGGGGGACCCTGTCGCGGGTAGTGCTGCACCTGCTGCGGGCTGAGACGCCGGCGACCCTGGTTATCGGCGGACTTTTCCTGGGCCTCGCTGGTTCGCTGGCGGTCGGTTTTCTGTGTCGGAAGTGGAGCTTCCCGTATCTGTTCAGGTGGCCGGCGAAAAAAAGCAATGTCCCGGGACCGGGGACGGCAACGACATGACCGAACGGTCGCCGCAAAGCGCGTCTTGGATTTGCAGTCAGATTGGCGCGCGCGAGCATTACGCGGTGCCGCGGGCGCTCCACGCGCACGGTGCGTTGGCGGGGCTGGTGACGGACTGGTATGCGTCCCGCGGTGGGATGCTGGGCCTCCTGCGCAAACAGGCTTGGGCCCGGGCGGCCCAAGCGGCGCGGGCAGAGGGCATTCCGGATGCGCTGGTGCAGTCATTCCCCTTGCGCAGCCTGCTTTGGAAATGGCAGATTCGTCGGCTGGCGGCTCGCGGGCGGTTACAGGAGGCGTTCAGCCGGACGGATGGCGCCTTTGCGCGGGCCACCGCCAGGCTCAAGCTGCCCCGGCATGACTTGTTTTTCGGCTACTCCTATGCCAGCTTGGAAACGTTGGCGGCGGAAAAAAAACGCGGGGTAAAGACCGTCCTGGACCAAATCGACCCGGGCGCCTGGGAGTTTGAACTGGTGGCGGAGGAAATGAGCCGCTTCCCGGAACTGGCCGGACCGCCCCCGGCCCGGTCCGCCGGCTATTACGAACGCAACCGGCAAGAGTGGGCGCTGGCAGATCGGGTGCTGGTGAATTCGGCCTTCTCCCGGGACGCGCTGGTCAAACAAGGAGTTCCGGCGGAAAAACTCGTGGTCATCCCGCTCTGTTTCGAAACTGACGGCTCCCAGCCGAAAGCCGAAATCCGCCAACGGCGGCCGGACCGTCCGTTGTGCGTCTTGTTTCTGGGGCAGGTCATTTTGCGCAAAGGAATTCATTATTTGATCGAGGCAGCCAGGCTGCTGGAGAAGGAGGCGGTTCAGTTTGACGTGGTGGGACCAATTGGCATTTCACAGACGGCCGTGGAGCGGGCCCCGAAGAACATGACCTTTCACGGGCGAGCGACGCGCGACCAAACTGCGGGCTGGTACCGGCAGAGCGATTTATTTATCCTCCCCACCCTGTCCGATGGTTTTGCGATCACCCAGTTGGAAGCAATGTCCTACGGCCTGCCGGTGATCGCCACGGGCAACTGCGGCGAGGTGGTCACCGACGGCGTGGACGGCTATATTGTGCCGGCGCGGGCCGCCGCCGAACTGGCCGGAGCCGTGCGGCGGCATTTGGACGCGCCCGCTTTGTTGCCGGCACAATCAGTCGCGGCGACCCTGAAGGCGCGCGAGTTTACCTTGGAGCGGCTGGCCGCAAACCTGCGGCGGCTCGAGGCCGGATTGTTTCCGGGCGCCGAGCCCCGGGGCCAGGGCGCCAGTCTGAATCCGTAGCGGTTTTGAACCCGGCCGGCCAATGTTTTAAATTATCGATGTCTGAGACATTATCCATCTTGCCGATTTCGTTCTGGGTTGTGATTGTCCTGGTGGTGGCAGGCGCGGGCTGGGCCTGGCAGCGACGGAATGACGGCACGGGGCTGCCCACGCTGGCGGTGCTGGGCACGGTGACCGCCTGGTACGTGGGCGATGCCTTCTACAACGATTACGCCAACAACCACGCCAAGATGTTTGACGCCGCCACGTTGACGGGCGCTTGGTGGCAGGTGGCCTGGTTCCTGGCCGCATTTCTCCTGCTCATCCCGATCGTCCACCGCCGAATCAATCATTCCCTGGCCCACCGCTCCAGTGGTGTGATCAACATTCTCAAGTACGGCGTTGACCAGCCACTGCTGCAACAGCAGATGAGCGTCATGTTCCGGGCTTGCGTTTCCGCCTGGGGGTTTCTGTTTCTGATAGCACTAGTGATGCTCAAGGGTGAAATCATCTATTACCTTTTCCCGTTTTTGGGGTACTCGGCCAGCCCTTGGTCGCATGGACAGGTTGGGGCTGGCTTTGACTTCCTATCCGTCCTGGGCATGCATCTCAATTTGTTGGTAGCCTGCATGTTCGGGGTGC
>CAYTJG010000430.1:0-4126 GCA_964437865.1 uncultured Bifidobacteriaceae bacterium
ATTCTCCAGACGCAGGACGGCGAACTGTCGGCGGAAGCCAAGGCCAAACTGGAAGGCTTGAATCAAAAAATTGAAAAGGAGATTGAGGGGCAAATGGCCAGATTCATACCACCCGGCAGCTTGGTTAAATGAACAATCGTGGCCAAACCCGGCCACCTCCATTTCGCGTCAATCCGGTCTCCGTTGCGCTGGTGTGCCCGTTCCGTCGCGCCGAATTTGCGCCCGCCCCCGCGCCAGACTTTCAGCCAACGGACAGACCCGTAAGCCGAAAGACTGCCCCAAGACACCACACGCGATCGAACGGCACACCGCTCCTCTCCGCCCAGCTTGCCGCTCCGGGGCCGCTGCTCACTGTCCGACGGCGCGATAAAAGCCCTCCGGCATAACCGTTAAATTGGTGATGGTAAAATTGCAGTTCCCGTTCGTATCCGCGCAATTGGTGAAGACACATTGCCAGACGACCGGCGGCGTCAGATTGGTGGCCATTTGCAGGATATAGGGGTAACCGGGCGTGCCGGCCAGTTGCAGGATCAATTGCTGGCCGTTGGCGCTGCCGGCGGTGCTGCTCGCGGTGAAACTTTGCGGCGGCAATCCCACAACCAGCGTGTTCGTGGCGCTGCCGTAATAATTCGGGTCGGTGACGGTGCCGACGACGGTGTAACTGCCCGCGTTCGTTGGCGCGTTGGGAGAACCATTGTAGGTCAGGTTCACAGTCAAACCTGGCGGCGTGGTGCACGCCGTGACGCTGATGACGCTGCCGGTATAAAGCTGGTTCAAATTACCGAGCGTCACGTTGGCCGATGTCTTGATGATACCCGTTGCCAGGGAATGCAAAGCTTGATCCGCTGGAAAAATATTGGCCACGGGCATGTGGGGAAAACTGACCGGCCAGTTGGTGTTGCTGGTCGTGCCATTGCCCAACTGGCCAAAGCTGTTTGCTCCCATCGCCCACAATGTCCCGTCCGTCTTCACGAACAACGAATGACTATTTCCCGCCGCCGCCACTACCACATTGCTGGCCACAGCGACCGGCCAATTGGTATTGATTGTCTTGCCGTTTCCCAACTGGCCAGAGTTGTTTTCGCCCATCGCCCACAGTGTCCCGTCCGTCTTCACGAACAGCGAATGAAATCCGCCCGCCGCCACGGCTACCACATTGCTCCCAACCATGATCGGCAGCAGGATGGCATTATTCCAAGTGCCGCTGCCCAACTGGCCGTAGCTATTATTCCCCATCGCCCATAGCGTCCCATCTGCCTTCACGAACAGCGAATGAAAAACACCCGCCGCCGCCGCCACCACATTGCTCGCCACACTGACCGGCCAGTTTGTGTAATAGATCGTCGTGCCAACGCCCAACTGGCCATCGTTGTTATAGCCCATCGCCCATAGCGTTCCGTCTGTTTTCAAGAACAACGAATGATATTCTCCCGCCGCCACTGCCATCACATTGCTCGCCACGCTGACCGGCCGGTTGGTGCTGCCCGTTGTGCCGTTGCCCAACTGGCCATACATGTTATAGCCCATCGCCCACAGTGTCCCGTCCGCTGTCACGAACAGCGAATGTTCATATCCCCCCGCCACCGCCACCACATTGCTCGCTACATTGACCGGCAGATTGGTGTTGCTCGTCGTGCCATTTCCCAACTGGCCATAGTTGTTATAGCCCATCGCCCACAATGTCCCGTCCGGCATCATGAACAGCGAATGATATCCTCCCGCCGCTCCCGCCACCACGTTGCCCACCACACTAACCGGCCGGTTGGTGGTGATCGTCGTGCCGTTTCCCAACTGACCATAGTCGTTCAACCCCCAAGCCAGCAGGGAGGGATTGCCCACCGCCACCGAGGCTGGCAAACTGATGATCATCCCGCTCATGTTGGTCATCACCACATAGTAAGTGCCGGAATTGGTCACGCCCGCATTCGTCACCGTCAGGGTGCTGTTCGTCGCGCCCAAAATCATCCGGCTGTCCTTGAACCATTGATACGCTGGCGTCGTGTTGCTCACGGTCACGCCCATCGTCATCGTTCCGCCCACCGCCACCACCTGGTTGGTTGGTCCCTTAGTCAGCCATGTGATCACCAGTGTGTTCGTGGCACCGCCGTAGTAATTCGGGTCGCTGACGGTGGCAATGACGGTGTAGATGCCTACGTTCGTCGGTGCGTTGAGAGAACCATTATAGGTCAGGTTCACGGTCAGACCTGGCGGTATGGTGGCTGCCGTGGGGCTGATGGCACTTCCAGAATAAATCTGGTTCAAGTTGCCCAGCGTGACGGTGGCCAATGCCTGAACGAAGCCCATCGCCAAAGAGCAGTAAGCTTGATCCGCTGGAAAAATATTGGCAGCGGACAGGTGGGGCACATTGATCGGCATGGAGTTTGGGCTGGTGCCGCTGTTTGTGCCGTTTCCCAACTCGCCATATACATTATTACCCATTGCCCAGAGCGTCGCGTCTGTTTTCGTAAACAATGAATGCCCATTTCCCGCCGCCACCGCCACCACGTTGTTCGTCACGTTGATTGGTGTATTGGCCTGGCCCGTAGTGCCGTTGCCCAACTGGCCAGAACCGTTAAGCCCCATCGCCCACAGTGTTCCGTCCCCAGTCACGAACAGCGAATGATCTGTTCCAGCCGCCACTGCTATCACATTGCTCGCCACATTGACCGGCAGACTGGCGTTATTCGTCGTGCCGTTGCCCAACTCGCCAAAGCCGTTTTCGCCCATTGCCCACAGCGTCCCGTCCGTCTCCACGAACAGCGAATGAGCCCCACCCGCCGCCACCGCCACCACATTGCTGACTATGCTGACTGGTTCGAGGGTCCCGCTCGTCGCGCCGTTGCCCAACTGGCCAACGTCGTTCATCCCCATCCCCCAAAGCGTCCCGTCCGTCTTCACGAACAGCGAATGATATTGTCCTGCCGCCACCGCCACCACATTGCTCGCCACACTGACCGGTAGGCTGATGTTGATGGGTATGCCGTAGCCCAACTGGCCATGGGCGTTTTCACCCATCGCCCAGAGCGTCCCGTCCGCCGTCACGAATAGCGAATAATCATATCCTGCCGCCACTGCCACGACATTACTCGCCACACTGACGGGCCGGTTGGTGCTGGTGGTCTTGCCGTTGCCCAACTGGCCATACAGGTTCCACCCCATCGCCCACAATGTCCCGTCCGCCGAGACGAACAACGAATGGGCATATCCCGCCGCCCCGGCCACCACATTGCTCGCCACAATGATTGGCCGGTTGGTGCTGCCCGTCGTGCCGTTGCCCAACTGGCCACTACCGTTCCACCCCCAAGCCGACAGAGACGGACTGCCCACCGCCACCAAGGCGGGCAGGCTGATGACCATCCCGCTCGCGTTTGTCACCACCACATAGTAGGTGCCGGAATTGGTCACGCCTGCATTCAGCACCTTCAGCGTGCTGTTCGTCGCTCCCACAATCAGCCGGCTGTCCTTGAACCACTGGTAGGCCGGCGCCGTGCCGCCCGCCGTCACGCCCAATGTCAACGTCCCGCCCGGAGCCACTGCCTGGTTTGCCGGCGGCTGGGTGATGGTGGGTTGCGCCACCGCTGACAGGGAAGCCACGAATACGACCAGGAAGAAAAATATTTGTTTCATTTGAATACAAAATTCAGGTGCCAAACCAATGATTGTAACAGTTTAATTGATGATGATGTGCCTGTCAACAAATAAACCACCAAGTTTTTCATTGGCGATCCTGAACGCATTTTTGACCCCCAGTCGGACTGCTGTTGTCCAAAGCCGGGCATAAATTGTGTGGATGAATGCCGGCCGTTATTTTCAACGCCGTGAAGATTATCAGCCTCACAAGACTCCGGCGGAAAGCCCGCTTCGCAAATTTTCGGTGCGTCGCCTGGCCCGCGGATCGCATCGGCTGCGGCTGGTGTCACAGTTTGATGAGGCGACCGGGGAAGTGGCGCTGGTGCTGGTTTGCACCCGCTGCCCGCAACGGGAAATTCTGCCGGTCACAGCCAGCCCGAACGACAGGTGAAATCCTCGTGGCCATGCTTCTTCACAACTTCCGCCAGCCGCCGGATGAGTCCGCGCTGGTCGGTCTGACGCAGTTTCTTGCTGTCCGCATAAATCACCCCGGCAA
>CAYTJG010000431.1:0-4076 GCA_964437865.1 uncultured Bifidobacteriaceae bacterium
GTGCAAGACCAAATAGGGAATCCTGGAGCGGCCCGCTCCGGTGCCGCGAAAGCGGCCGGATTCCGGGTATTGGTCGCTGAGACAAATGATCCTCTCCGCTGCAAGGCGCAGACAGAATTCGGCTTATAGCCCTTCCAAAACCGGCTTCGCCTGCCCGCTGGCGATCAAAGCAAACCGGGCTGGCGGACCTGCCCGGGCTTCAGCCCGAGCTTCTGGTAGCTGAGCTCGGTGGCCACCCGGCCTTGCGAGGTGCGATTAAGGTAGCCTTCCATGATCAGGTAGGGCTCATACACTTCCTCGATCGTGTCCGGCTCCTCGCCCACGGCCACCGCCAGCGAATTCACCCCCACGGGTCCGCCGCCAAATTTCACGATGATGGTCTCCAGGATGCGCTTGTCCATTTCATCCAGGCCGTTCTGGTCGATCTCCAGCATCGCCAGGGCGCGGTCGGCCACGGCGACGGTGATGCGGCCATCGTGCCTGACCTGGGCGAAGTCGCGCACGCGACGCAGCAGGTTGTTGGCGATGCGCGGTGTGCCGCGGCTCCGCCGGGCAATCTCCAGCGCCGCACCGGCCTCCATGGCCACGCCCAGCAAATTGGCCGAGCGCTGCACGATCTTCTCCAGGTCGGCCGCCACGTAATAATCCAGCCGCTCGCGCAGGCCAAACCGGGTGAGCAGCGGGGCGGACAGCAGTCCGCTCCGGGTGGTGGCGCCGATGAGCGTGAACCGCGGCAGGTTCAGCCGCACACTGCGCGCGTTTGGCCCCTGGTCAATGATGATATCCAGCTTGAAATCTTCCATGGCCGGATAGAGGTATTCCTCGATGGTCTTTTGCAGCCGGTGGATTTCATCGATGAACAGCACGTCCCCTTCTTCGAGATTGGTCAACAGCCCGGCCAGGTCGGCCGCCTTCTCGATGGTGGGGCCGCTGGTGCTTTTGAGGTTGGCACCCATGGATTTGGCCAGGATGTTGGCCAGGGTGGTCTTGCCCAGGCCCGGCGGACCGCTCAGCAGGATGTGGTCGAGCGCCTCGCCCCGTTGGCTCGCCGCCGCCACGGAGATCTCCAGTCGTTCCTTGACCTTGGGCTGGCCGGTGAAATCGGAAAACAGCGACGGGCGCAGCGTCATTTCGAGCACCGCATCGGGATTGTTAAGCGTGGAAACCGGGCGTTCGGACATCGCCGGAAGCTTGCGGCAGCCGGCGCGCCGCGGCAAGCCCCGGATTTGCAAAAATGTGAATCGCGCTTATACTCCACTCACCCATGCCCCGGTGTCTCCCCATCGCGGGTTCGTGTTTGACCGCCGGCCGGTGCCGTCGGCCGGGTGGTGGATGTTGGCCCGGCCGGGCCGCGGCGTTCACGCTCATCGAGTTGCTCGTGGTCATCGCCGTTATCAGCTTGCTGGCAGCCTTGCTCTTGCCCGCGCTGGTTGGGGCCAAGATGCAGGCCGCGCGTGTCCAGTGCATCTCCAACGAAAAGCAAATGCTGGTGGCTTGGACCCTTTATGCCGGCGACGCGGATGACCACTTGGTGCTCAACGGCGGCGAGACGAGTACGGTGCCGACGCAGCCTTATCTGTGGGTCTTTGGTGGCAACCACGGCTCGCCCGAGGGCCTCACCAATGAGCTGTTCCTGACGGGGGCGACTTATTCCCTGTTTGCCGCCACGCGGATCCAGCCCGCCGGCGGTTTGTACAAATGCCCGGGCGACAATTCCAACTGGCCCTTGTGGCCGGCCATGGAATATGGCAGCCCGGGCTCGGTGCCTTCCTCCACCCGCTGGGTGTCTGAATTGCGCAGCTATGCGCTGAATTCCTATATGGGCACGGAGCCGGATTTGGCCATTAAACCCATTTCTCTCGACCCCGCCTACCGGACGTATATGAAATTCTCCCAGGTCGCGGCCGACGACCCGTCCGACCGGTTCGTCTTTGCCGATGTCAATCCGGCCAGCATTTGCACCCCCGCCTTCGCCGTGGATATGACGCGTGCCACGTGGATTCATCTGCCCTCGGCTCAGCATCGTTCCCGCGGTGTGCTGGCCTTCGCCGATGGCCACGCGGAAGCGCACCACTGGCTGGATTCCCGGACCCTGATCCGCTTGGGGGCCGGTTATTATATCCCGCACGGCACGGCGGCGGCGGGCAGTCCGGATCTGGCCTGGCTGACGGCCCGGACGACCTCGCGGAAGTGACGCTGGCCGGGCGGCACGTAACCGGCCGGATCTGGCGCGGCGGCGGACGTTGCGGGCTGGCGCAGCCGGATTGTCGATCAACTAATGGTACTTGGAATGATTAGGCAAAGAAATTTCTGGAAATCCGGCATCGCCTGCGCGAAACTCCGCCAGCTCTTATGAGACCCAAAGGATTGGTTACCCGTGGAGCTCTCCTCCTGACCGCGCTGGGGGTCGGCCCCCGGGCGTTGGCCGGCGAGGCGGACATCCAATTGCCACTGCTCAACCAGGTGGATTTCTTTCACGGCACGGTCACCAGCCGGGCCATCCTGTTCTTCGGCCTGTTCGTCTGCGCCGTCGGCGCCGCGTTCGGCATTTGGGAATACTTTCGCACCCGCGCCTTGCCGGTTCACCGCTGCATGAGCGACGTGTCACAGATCATCTGGGAAACGTGCAAGACCTACCTGCGGCAGCAGGGTAAGTTTCTGGCCGCCTTGTGGGTGGCCATCGCGCTGTGCATGGTCTTTTATTTCTCCGGCCTGCAGGGCAAGCCGTTCGCCCAGGTCCTCGTCATCCTGGCCTGTTCGGTCTTTGGCATTCTGGGCAGTTACGGCGTCGCCTGGTTTGGCATTCGCATCAATACCATCGCCAACAGCCGGACCTCCTTCGCCGCGCTGCGCGGCCGCCCGCTGCAGACCCTGTTCATCCCGCTCCAGACCGGCATGAGCATCGGCCTGCTGCTCATCTGCGTGGAGCTGGCCTGCATGATCGCCATCCTCGTTTTCATCCCCGCCAGCCTGGCCGGCTCCTGCTTCCTCGGCTTCGCCATCGGCGAATCCCTCGGCGCCAGCGCCCTCCGCATTGGTGGCGGCATCTTCACCAAAATCGCCGACATTGGTTCCGACCTCATGAAAATCGTTTTCAACCTGCCCGAGGACGATCCGAAGAATCCCGGCGTCATTGCCGATTGCACCGGCGACAACGCCGGCGACTCGGTGGGCCCCACGGCGGATGGCTTCGAGACTTATGGCGTCATCGGCGTGGCGCTGATTGCCTTTTTGGCGCTGGCGCTGGCCCTGTCGCCGCTGGTGTGCGCCAAACTCATCATCTGGATGTTCGCCATCCAAGCGCTGATGGTGCTGGCCTCGCTCGGGTCCTTCTATTTTAACTCCGCGCTCGCCCGCGTCCGGTACGGCCACCGCCCGGATTTCAACTGGGAGGCGCCGCTGACCGACTTGGTCTGGATCACCAGCCTGGTGTCCATCGCCGTCTGTTTCGGCGCCAGCAAATTGCTGCTGGGCGACTTCGCCAGCGTGGTGATCATCAAGGGGGTGGCCACCACCGTGGCCCTGCCGGACCTCTGGTGGGTGCTGCCGGCCATCGTTGGCTGCGGCACGTTGGCCGCCGCCCTCATCATGGAATTTACCAAGATCTTCGTCAGCACCCAGTCGTGCCATGTGCGGGAGATCGTCGGCGCGTCCGAACACGGCGGCGCATCGCTCAACGTGCTGTCCGGCCTGGTCGCTGGCAACTTCTCCGCGTTTTGGATGGGCATGGTCATCCTCGGCCTCATGTTCATTGCCTACCTGTTTTCCCTGAATCAGGATTTTCTCAACCTGATCCCGGCCCAGTTCTATTTCGGCGCGCCCATCTTTGCCTTCGGCCTGGTCGCCTTCGGCTTTCTCGCCATGGCCCCGGTCACCATCGCGGTGGACAGTTTTGGCCCCGTGACCGACAACGCCCAGTCTGTCTTTGAACTCAGCCGCATTGAGGCGCAGCCCGGCATCAGCGCCGATATCGAGCAACACTTCGGCTTCCGGCCCGATTTCCACCGCGCCAAGCTGGAATTGGAAAAGGGTGACGGCGCGGGCAACACGTTCAAGGCCACCGCCAAGCCGGTGCT
>CAYTJG010000432.1:0-4068 GCA_964437865.1 uncultured Bifidobacteriaceae bacterium
TTCCTGCGAAAGGATCTTACCCATGTCGTCGATATCGCCCAGCACTCTGAATGACGACCCATGGCCGTTGGTATAACCATTGCCATTGGCCGCTGCTGCTGTCGCCGGGCAAACCACCCCCACCGATTTTAGCCCGATGATCCGCTGGCGCTCCAGCCAGGACTTCACTTGATGGGCCTGCTCAACGGTGCCGGCCAAAGCCACCCGCTCCTCCCGCGTTCCGGAAAAGACCCATTTGCCGAGCCACTTTGGCGCGATGTAATTGGCAAAAAACAATGCCAGCAACAGGCAGGGGGCATAACTGATAAAAAACGAGCGTGAAGCAAACGTGTCTTGGAGGAAAAAAACGAGGGCCAAGACACAAAATAACCCCAAGACGGCCTGCCGGCCGCTACGCCGCAGCGCGTCCACAAACTCATGGTGCGGCCCCTTGGTCTGGCGCTTGCCTCCCAAGCCAAAAACCACGCCGATCAGCAGAAATTCATTGTACAGGCAATACTTTTGTATGGCGGTCCGATCAAACACGGAGACATTCTCCCACAGGCACAGCCAGCCCCAAAAGCTGCCCGTGATCAGCGCCAGTAAAACCAGCGCGGACAAACTCCGAAACCCGATGGAACGATTCGAAAGCATGATTTTAAAATTCGGAAAAAGCCGTGGCGGTCAAAATCCGTTGGTTCTCCCTGCGCTCACCGCGAGTCGGGCCGATCGACCGTTTGGCGAGAGGGCCTTCTTAGGCCCGCCATTCTCATTCCTTTGTCGCCAGCGGCCGGGGCTGATGCCAAACTGGCGGGTAAACATCCGGTTGAACAGGCTCAGCGATTTAAAGCCGCTCTTAAACGCCACGTCCACCACTTTGGACTGGCTGGTGGCCAGCAGTTCCAGCGCCCGCGCCAGCCGCATTTCCACCCGCTTCTGACGGAATGACGTGCCCGTCACGTCATAAAACACGCGGCTCAAGTGGCGAGGCGTGCAATGCAACAGGCGCGCCAGCTCGTCAAAGCCGATTTCCAGCAGGGCGGCCGGCGGGGTCTCCTGTAGAAATAGCCGCAGCCGGTCCTTTACGTCGGCCTGTGTCTCACTGGGGGCGGCCGAGGGCAGTTCCTTGCCAAAGGCCTCCACCAAGAGCTGAAGCAGAATCAAGCGGGACAACAACCCGCCTTCGGCGCGGGCGCCGCACAGCTCGGTCATCTTCAAGGCAATCGCGCTTTGGGAACTCAGCACGCGGTAAAATTCACGCCGGCTGGCGGCTTCGTTGAAGAAGTCCTGTTCCCCCTGTGTAACTAGTCCGCTCAGGCGTTCCGGCATGACCGTGAAGAACTGCAGCGACATGCCATTCAGGCAGCTGGCCAGTACCCGCCCTGGCGCCGCTCCGGCCGCCAGCACCACCGTGCCCGCATCCAATTCCGTACGCGCCGGTCCGTGCAACCAGTAGCCGCTCCCATCGGCCACCTGAATCAGACCCCACCCGGAAATAGGGGGTGCCCATTCCTTGCCGGGTGCCAGCGAAAACGCCCGCACTTGTAGCTGAGGCGCGTAGGGATGGCTCTCGCCATTGGCTTCCACGACGATTTTCATGACCTTTGACTGGGCCGCCAGCGGTTCCGCGGGGCTCTCCTTTTTGCCCCAGCCCGGAACATCCGCTGTAAATCGCGGCTTTTTAGTTCTTCCTTAAACGTCTGAAGATTCATCCGGCCTGTATCATACCTGCAGGTTGTTACGAACCAATGGCGGTCGGGAAACAAAACGTCAAGAATTTCGGTTGGCCCAACCTGTTCGTCGGTGATGGACCCTTTGTCACCGGATTGTCACCATTTCGACAGGAGTCCGTAATATGGTTTGCCCAGCCTACCCGCCAGAAAGTTTCAATCGCACCAAGTCCGTCAGCCGACGCCCGTTTGCGGGGGATCGTGTTGTTTGTGATCTGTTGGCGGCTGTTCCATTGGCCAACCGGGCCAGGAGCAGTAGCGCGGTGCGATATGTTAAAAACGACCATGATTCAAGTGACTGGATTTGCCGACCCGCCATTTTATGGGCTGGGCGCCGAGAGAACTGACCAGGTTTCCGCCCGGGCGGCGGGGCGCGGCTCCATGGCCATTGCCGGAACGCCGGGGCAGGGCAGCTCCAGTTTACCTCGATGAACCTGCGGCGGTCACAATTTGCCGGCCGTTCCTTCCTCTTTCCGGGGAACCCTTCGCCTGTGGGGGCTGCCATTCACGAAGACGTGCCATTCCACGGCAATTTCTTTCCGGTCGTGCGGCTGTCGTCGCTCCCGGCTTGGCCGCGTTGGTCACTCGGCTGGCTCTTGATCCTGGCCCTGGGTTGTTTGGTGAGCAATACGGGAATGGCCGCCACCGTGCCCGTGGCTGCACCGGTCACCGGCGAAGATCCCGCCATGCCGCATTTCAGCGTGCGGGGCTTTACGGTGGAGGGTCGATTAGACCTATCCACCAACATGCTCACCAAGATCTTCTCGAAGTATTCCGGCACCAATGTCAGCCTCCTGCAACTCGTTCAAGCAGCCTCAGATCTCGAGTTGGAATGTCTGCACCGGGGCTATCCCACCATGAACGTCGTCCTCACCACGAAGCGCATTACCAATGGCATTGTCACGTTGAATGTCTTTCCAGGGGCGGTGCCGCAAATTGTGGTTGCGGGCCGGCGTTACGCCGTTTCCGACGATGAAGTGGCGTTGGCCATGCATCGGCCTTTCAAGCCCAAAGCTGCCGAATTCACCAATGCCGTGCCGGCCACCAATGCCGTGCCGCACTTTGCGGTAAGAGGCTATCAAGTGGAGGGAAACACGCTGTTGCCGCCCAAAACCATCAGCATGATCCTGACCAACGTTCCGGATGCGTTTGGCACGAATGTCAGTTTTGAGCGAATCCAAAAGGTCGTGACCGATCTGCGCGCGGCGTATCGGGATCGTGGCTTCACCACGGTCTACGTTGGGTTGCCCCCGCAGCGGTTGACCAATGCCTCGGTCAAGGTGCAGGTGGTTGAGGGCCGGTTGAGCGCCATCGTGGTGAAAGGCAACCACTATTACAGTTCGAACAACATCATGCGCGCCATGCCCGGTTTGACGACCAACATGATTCTGAATGCCCAGACCTTTCAGGCGGAAGTCAATCGGGCCAATGCAAATCAGGATCGCCAGATCTCCGGCGTGATTGAGCCCGGTCCTGATCCGGGCACCAGCGATCTGATCTTGCAGGTCAAGGACCGTTTGCCGGTGCATGGCAAGATTGAGTTGAATAACGACAGCTCGCCCGGCACCCCGGATTTGCGGGTGAACTCCTCGGCGGTTTATGACAACCTCTGGCAATTGGACCAGGCGCTAGGCGTGCAATACAGCTTTTCGCCAGAACAATATAAGCAGGGCAACGAGTGGAAGTTTTACGACCTGCCATCCGTCGCCAATTACAGCACCTTCTACCGCATCCCGTTGGGCAACCCGGAAGCGATTGATGATCAAATTGCCGCCCAGCCGGGGAGCTTTGGGTATGACGAGGCGACGCACAAATTCAACCTGCCGCCGGCCACGGGCCAGCCGGATTTGACTCTTTTTGCCAGCCGGTCAACGATTGACGAGGGCTTAACCAGTACTTCCAAGCGTCTTTATACGGCCACCACCACCAACTCCGACAACAGCATTACGACCAACAGCACCCTGGACCTGGACAACAACCATCAGGATATCACGGTTAATAATGACTTCGGCTTTCGCCTCAATTACCCGCTGCTGACCACGGTCTCAGGAGTGCACATGGCAGTTTCCGGCGGGCTCGACTTCAAGACTTACGAGGCCACCAGCGTGGGCACGAATATCTACCTGCTCAACTCTGAGATTGTGGATACGCTCACGGGTGGCACTCCCACCACCAACTACAATAAGTCGAGTGACACGGCAACGCAGCCGAGGACGCTCAACCAAGTGTACTACTTGCCGTTGGCGCTCCGGTACGACGTCACCTGGCATGATCCGTTGGGAAATGGTGCGGTCGGGGTGGGGATGAGTGCGGACCTGTGGGACCGGGCGGTGAACGAGACCGTGAGTTATGGCTCGTA
>CAYTJG010000433.1:0-4029 GCA_964437865.1 uncultured Bifidobacteriaceae bacterium
AGTTTGCCATCGTGCCAGGCCAGGCTGACTTCAAAGCCGCCGCGGGCGCGCAAGCCGGTTACGCTGCCGTCGGGCCAGGCCGCAGGCGGGGCGGGGAGCAACTGGATTTCGTCGTTCTGGCTTTGCAAGAGCAGTTCGGTGATGCCTGAGGCGCCGCCGAAATTCCCGTCGATCTGGAACGGCGGATGCGCATCAAACAGGTCCGGATAGGTGCGGGCCGGGCTGAGCAGAAATTGCAGGATGCGGTACGCGTGGTCGCCGTCGTGCAGGCGCGCCCACAAATTGAGGCGCCAGGCGGTGGCCCAGCCGGTGGCTTGGTCCCCGCGGATTTCCAGCGATTTCTTCGCCGCCGCCGCGAAGTCGGGCTCGGTCAACACGTCGATTTGCGCGCTCGGAAAGAGTCCGTAAAGGTGGGATACGTGGCGATGATGCAGGTCGTGGGACTGCATATCGATATCCTGGAGCCATTCCTGCAACTGGCCGGCGGAGCCGATTTGCAATGGCGCCAGCCGGTCGCGTGTGGCGATCAACTGTTGGGCAAACGATTTGTCCGTGCCCAGAATGTCCGCGGCTTGGATGCAATTGGCAAACAGGTCGCGCAGGATTTCCAGGTCCATCGTGGGGCCGGCGGTGAGGTTGGAGTTGCCCGCGGCGGGATTGGCGTTTTCCGGGGAAATGGACGGGTTGGTGACCAGCCAATGATGGGTGGGTTCCTCGACCAGCGTATCAAGGAAGAATTCGGCGGCGCCTTTCAGGGCGGGATAGACGCGGCGCAGATAGGATTTATCCTGCGTGAACAGGTAATGTTCCCACAGGGTCTGGCAGAGCCAGGCGCCGCCCAGCGGCCACATGCCGGAGCCGGGACCATCGATCGGGGCGGTGGCGCGCCACAAATCGGTATTGTGGTGGGCCACCCAACCGTGGGCGCCGTATTCCACGGCGGCGGTGCGTTGCCCGGTTTGGGACAGGTCCAAGACCATCGCGGTGAGCGGCTCGACGCACTCGGAGAGGTTGCCACTCTCGGCCGGCCAATAGTTCATTTCCGTATTGATGTTAATGGTGTACTTGCTGCCCCACGGCGGGTTCATGGAGTCGTTCCACAGGCCTTGGAGCGTGGCCGGTTGGCCGCCGGGGAGGGAACAGGAGATGAGCAGGTAACGGGCAAACTGAAAATATAGCGCCGCCAACTGCGGATCGTTGCCCTCGGCGAAATGAGCAATCCGCACGTCCGTGGGCAGATTCATGGAGGGAGTCTGGCCCAGGTCCAGCGTCACGCGGCGGAACAGCCGCTGGTAGGCGGCGAGGTGATCGGCCCGGGTGGTATCCTCGCCGTGGTGAAGCTGGGCGGCCGCCCATTTGGCGTAGGCGCCGGCGAGCCGGGCTTTGGTGCTGAGTTCGGGATTCCCCGTGACGTCGTGGTAATTCTGGTAGCTGGTGGCGGCGGCAATCAGCAACGTCACGTCATCCGCGTTGGTGATCGTGAGCGAGGCGTTGGCGTTGGTTTGCAACGTCAAACTCCCGCTGGTCGTCAGAAGGCGGACGCGCGCCTGGAATTTTAACGCCCCTTTGATTCCTTCGGCCTCGCCGTTGACGCCGTCCAGAACGATGGTGGCGTCATGAACCGTGGGAGCCTTGGCCAGCCGGGGCGCCGCTTCGAGGTGCGCTTGGGCTTTTTGCGGCGTGACAAGGCCGGCGGTGAAGGAGATTTGCCCCGGGCGGCTGGCGGTGAGATGCACCACGATGACTTGGTCTGGCTGGCTGGCAAAGATTTCCCGCTGAAAGGTGGTTTCATTCACCGAGTAGCTAACCGTGGCGATGGCGGTGTCGAGATCGAGGTCGCGGCGATAGCCTTGCACGGGGGCGGTATTGGTGCCGAAATCGAGCCAGAGATCCCCGACTGTTTCGTACGGCATCTGGCGGAGCGGCACGGCCATCATTTTTTCGCTGACCAACTGGTTGGCGTCATCGTATTTCCCCGCGAAGATCAATTTGCGGACTTCGGGCAGCGCGGCGAGGGCGTTGGTGTTGGCGGGATCATAAGGGCCGCCGGCCCAGAGCGTGCTTTCGTTCAATTGCAAGTGCTCGCGCTCGACGCCGCCGAAGACCATGGCCCCCAGCCGGCCGTTGCCGATGGGCAGCGCCTGGGTCCATTTCGACGCGGCGTTGGTATAAAACAGGGTGAGGGGCGAACGGCTTTCCGCGGCGTAAGTGGCGGTGAGAGAGACCAGCGCCACGCAGGCTGCGAAAAGATGGCGGACCAGGTAATGCATCAAGCAGCTTTGCCCGGTGACTGGTGCCAAACAAGTTCAAAATGGTTCCTCGACGTATGTAATGGGTAAAGGGAGGTGTCGCGGAGCGACTTTGGAAATTAGCCAGACACGCCAGTGTCTGGTCTCGCGCCAAACGAATTTATGCGTCCTGAAGGGACGCCGGATTTCCCCTTTGCCTTCAGGACGTTTTCATTCCTGCCACCTGTACCCGGCACGCTGTGCCCGGCTTCCCTGGCGCGGACCGGCAGCATCCTTTCGGGCGGAAGACGAAGTGACAATGCCGGCGCAATTCGTTGCTCAATTCCAGACGCCGGGGATCTTGGTGGAGCAGAAACGGCATTTGCCGTCGATGATATCCAGGCGGGTCACGGCGAAGAGGTCGCGTTCCACCACCGGCTTTTTGCAATTCGGACAGAAGGTGGTTTCCGCTCCCGCCAGTCCGGGCACGTTGCCCACGTAAACGTAATGCAATCCCTCCGCGCGGGCGGCTTCACGCGCCTTCAGCAGCGTCTCGACTGGCGTGGGGGACAGATAGGCCAGCTTGTGCTCCGGGTGAAAGCGGGAGAAATGCAGCGGCCGGTCCGGACCCAGTTCCTGGGCCAGCCAGCCGCACATGCGGCGGATGGTGTCCAGCTTGTCCGTGTACGTGGGAATCACCAAATTGATGATCTCAAACCAGACGCCGCAATCCTGGAGCGTTTTAAGGGTGTTCAGGATGGTGGCGAGTTTGCCGGAGTTGAGCCGGTGGTAAGTCGCCTCGTCGAACCCCTTCAGATCGATGTGCGCCGCGTCGGCGTATTGGTACAAATCGCGCCCGGCGCGGGTTTCGATGGAGCCGCAACTGACGACGATGTTCTTGAGCTTCTGTGCGCGCGCGGCGCGGCAGGTGTCTTGGGCGTATTCGTAGTAGGCGACCGGCTCGGAATAGGTGTAGGAAATGGACGGGCAACCGAGCGCCAGCGTGGCGGCGACGACGTCGTCCGGAAACAGGCTCAGGCGGGACATTTGCTCAAAGGTCAATTCGGATGGCAGGGGCGGTCGCAGGCGAAACTCGGGGCCATGCGGGTCCTTGGTTTCCTCGGGCTTCTTTTGGGAGATTTCCCAGTTCTGGCAATTGAGGCAGCGGAACACGCAGCCGGAGGTGGCCAGGGAGAAACTGCGGGTGCCGGGCAGGAAATGGAACAGGGGCTTCTTTTCCACCGGATCCACGTGGAACGTGCAGGGATTGCCGTAGGCAAGTGTGTACAGCGTGCCGTCGTAATTGACCTTGTTGCGGCAATGGCTGCGGTCACCCGGCGTCAGGATGCAGTTGTTGGGACAAATCTTGCACTGCACGTTGCGTCCCAGTTTGAGGTAATGGCGCGCCTCCTTCACCCAGCCGCGTTTTTGCCAGAGGTCCCAAAGGTCGCCCGTGGGCGCATCGCCCTTGAACACCGCCGCGGGTTCTTCCGCGGCGCGCCAGCGGTCAAAAAAATCGAAAAACGACACCGCCCCGGCTGCGCTCACCAGACCGCCGAGGCCGAGACCCACCGCGGCACGACGCGAGATTCCTCCGCTCTCGCCGGGAGGGTGGTTTCCCGGCTCAGACAGTGAATCCTGACGCGTTCGTTTCACAATTCCGGGCGATGTTTAATCCAGCCCCATCGCTGTAACGCAAGATACACCGCCGGGAGCACATGCGCCACTAGGAGCAGCAGCAGCGGTAGGTGGCACATGCGGTGCAGCGTCAGCGCACTTTTTTCATCCAACAGCCGGTCCA
>CAYTJG010000434.1:0-4002 GCA_964437865.1 uncultured Bifidobacteriaceae bacterium
AGTTGGTTGTTGCCTGCTGCCCGTGATGGATCCCCACAGCCGACTCGTGGTGGTGGTGACCCCAGTCAGCACGAACAACCTGCCCGGGCAACCGGTGACCGCCACCGTGCAGGTCACCGATTCCGCCCACCAACCGGTGCCCGATGCCGAGGTGATCTTATACGCGGTTGACGACGGCATATTGGGACTCACCGGTTACACTCTCCCCGATCCACTCGGATTTTTCTACGCCGTGCGCCCGCTCAGCGTTCTGGAGGGCATCTCCCTGCCCGCCTTGTTGACGGAGGATGCGGATGAATTGCGGTTCGAGAACAAGGGTTTTCTCGGCGGCGGCGGCGGCCGGGAACGGGTGCGCAAGAATTTCCTGGCCTGCGCGTTCTGGAACGCCACCTTGCGGACTGATTCCCAGGGCCGGGTGCAGGCGCGGTTTGTGGCGCCGGACAGCCTCACCCGTTACCGCTTGTTCGCGGTGGCTCATACGGCCGACAGCCGTTTTGGCAGCGGCCAATCGGCCTTCCAAGTCACGAAACCGCTGGTGATCGAGCCATCGCTGCCGTCGTTTGCCAATATCACGGATCGGCTCATCGCCCGCGGCGTCATCCTCAATCAAACGACCAATGCCGGCGCCGTGGTCGTCTCCCTCGAGCTGGATGACAAAGCCCACGCGGCCGGCTCCAATGCCGTCTTGAATCGGCAGGTATCCATCCCGGCCAACGGCTCGGCGGTGGTGGAATTCCCAGTGGAGTTCACCGATACCGGCGTGGCCAAGTGGACGTGGCGGGCCCACTTCGCGGAACCAGGCGCGGCGGATTTCACCGATGCCGTCCAAAGCACCCTGAGGATCGGCCACATCGCCCCCGTCTTGGGCGAGGTGCTGCTCCATCGCGCCACGACTTTCCAAACGAACCTGCTGGCCCTGGCCAATCCGCAGTTGCTGGCCGGCCGCGGCACTCTCACCGTGAGCGTGGCGAACACGCGCCTGAACGAACTCGGCGAAGCCGCCGCCCAGCTCCTGCACTATCCCTATGGTTGCGCCGAACAGACCGGATCCAGCCTGCTGCCATGGATTCTGCTGCGCGATGCGCGCGGGCTGTTGCCGGGGTACCTCGGCAACCTGACGAACGATTCGGCGGCGGCCATCCGGTCGGGAATCGCGCGGTTCAGCTCGATGCAAACCGAGTCCGGTGGCCTGGGTTATTGGCCGCGGGACAAGGAACCCATGCTTTGGGCCAGCGCCTACGGCGGCATGATCCTGGCCATCGCCCGCCAGCACGGCGTGGCAGTGCCCGACGCTGAGTTCAATCCGCTGATGAGCTATCTGAGCGCGCAATTGCGGTCGACCGGCGATGACCCCGGCGATCTCTCGGATCGCTGCCTGGCCCTGTACGCGCTGGCCCTCGCCAGTCGCGCTGAACCGGCGTATCACGAGAAATTATTTGCGTTGCGCGCCGAGCTTTCTATCGAAGACCGCGCGCTCCTGGCCCTGGCGGTGGCGGAAAACCATGGGCCGACCGAGATGCTGGCCGATCTCCTTCATGACGGAACGTCCACTCCCAACCAGACCGGCCGCTTTGGCTGTTTGGCGCGGACAGAAGCCGTCCGTTTGCTGGCTTGGATTCACTATCAGCCGGGAGACCCCATCGTGGACCGGTTGGCCAGCGACCTGGTCCGGGAACAGAAACAAGCCCATTGGGAGACCACCCAAGGCAATGCCTGGGCGCTGTTTGCGCTCACCGAATATGCGCGACGGGTTGAAATCCACCGTCAACCGGCAGCCGGCCATCTCGAATACGCCGGCCAATCGGTGGCCTTTCAACTCGATGAACAGACGAACGTATTCACCCAAATCTTCACCATCACCAATCTCGCCGGCGCCACTTTGAGCCTGGCGAATGCGTCCACTAATTGCCTCTACACCACCCTATCGATCGAAGCGCGGCCGCCCGAAACGGCCCAGCCCCGGCAGGATCGCGGTTTCAGCCTCCAACGCCGTTACGACCGATTGGATGATGACAATCAGCCGCAGGATCTCGCCGGCTTGCGAGTGGGTGACCGCGTGCTGGTGACGCTCCGTCTGGGCGTTCGCGAGCCGGCCGAATACGTGGTCATTGACGATGCCCTGCCATCCATCCTGGAAGCGGTGACGCCCGAATTTCGCACGCAAGCGGCCCGCCCACCTGAACTCGCCGACGATGAAAGCTGGTGGCCGAGCGATTTCCAGGAATT
This sequence comes from uncultured Bifidobacteriaceae bacterium, assembly GCA_964437865.1. GTDB lineage: Bacteria > Verrucomicrobiota > Verrucomicrobiia > Limisphaerales > UBA11358 > UBA11358. The sequence goes on from CAYTJG010000434.1 coordinate 2,227, forward strand.
GCGCCAGGACCGGTGCCTCTCCTTTGCGGACGAGGTGGAGCCGGGCACCTATGTGTTGCGCTACGTGGCCCGAGTGCGCGCCGCCGGCACCGTCACCGCGCCCCCGGCCAAAATGGAGGAAATGTACCACCCCGAGCGCTGCGGGTTTACGGAAACCCAGACCATCGTAAGCGAACCACTGAAATGAAGCATGACGTCCACGGTTAAAAATCCCACGTGCTCCCGCCGCACCGCCAGCCGCCTTTGGGTACGGCGGCTTGGGCGTGTGGCCGCATGCGCCGCCCTTGGATTGGCGCTGCTGGTTCTGGGCGGCCCGCTGGCCTTGCGCCTGGTTCCGCTGCCGCCGGGATTGTCTACCCCGCCGGTTTCCGAGGTGGAACTTCTGGATCGTAATGGCCAACCGCTCCGGGTGGTGCGCCCCGGCGACGCGCCCTTTGGACATCCCATCGCGTATGCGGATATTCCCCAGTCCCTGATCGAAGCCACGCTGGCGGCCGAGGATCGCCGATTCTGGCGGCATCGCGGCGTGGACTTTCTGGCCACGTTCCGGGCGGCGGGGCAATTCCTCCGACATGGCCGCGTGGTGTCCGGCGGCTCCACCATCACCCAGCAACTAATCAAGCAGGCCGCCCCCCGGCCGCGCACGCTCCGCACCAAGCTCATCGAGGCCCTCCAAGCCATGCGGCTCGAACAGGTGTGGAGCAAACCGCGCATCCTCACCGAATATCTGAACCGCGTGGATTACGGCAACTTCAATCGGGGTGCCGCCGCCGCGGCCCGGTTTTATTTTGCCAATCCATTGCCGGATCTCAGTCCGGCCGAAAGCGCGCTGCTGGCCGCCCTGCCGCAGGCGCCTTCCCGGTTGAATCCGCTCACGCACTTTGACCGCGCCGGCAAACGTCAGCGCTGGATTCTGGGCCGCATGGCGACCGCCGGGTGGCTGACCCCGGCAGAACTCCGCCGCGACTTGGGCGAGCCGTTGAAACTCGCCGAACCGCGCCGGGTGTTTGCCGCGCCACACTTTGTGGACCTGCTGCTGGCCAAGGGCGACCCAGCCTGGCCGCGCGCCGGCTCCGCTCGGCCCATCCGCACCAGCCTGGACCTGGACCTAAACCGTTTTGCCGAAGACGCCTTGCGGACGCATTTGGCGGGCTTGCAGCCTCAACACGTCTCCAACGGCGCGGTGGTCATTCTCGCCAACGAAACCGGCGAAGTGCTCGGTTTGGTCGGTTCGGAGGATTATTTCTCGCCGGCGGCCGGACAAGTCAACGACGCCTGGGCGCCGCGATCACCCGGTTCCGCGCTCAAGCCGTTTACTTATTTACTGGCCTTGGAGCGCGGCGCCACACCCGCCACCATCGTCGCCGACGTCCCCACAGAGTTCGCCACCGCCACCGGCTTGTTCGCCCCCGTTAATTACAACCGGCACTGCTTCGGGCCCATGCGCTATCGGCTCGCCCTGGCCAATTCCCTGAATATTTCCGCGGTCAAGGTGCTCGCGTCCCTGGGCGGACCTGGGCCGCTGGAACATCTGCTGCAACAGTGCGGGCTCTCCACGCTGATTCGTTCCCCGGAGGAATATGGCTTGGGCCTCACGATCGGCAATGCCGAGGTACGATTGCTCGAACTAGCCAACGCCTACGCCTGCCTGGCCCGGTTGGGCGAATACCGGCCGTACCGGCTGACCCTCGCCACCGCAACCACCGACCCCAGGCTCCCGAAGCTGGCGGAACGAACGTCTCATTCCGTTCCTCAGCCAGCCGGCGAGCGCTTGGC
>CAYTJG010000435.1:0-3982 GCA_964437865.1 uncultured Bifidobacteriaceae bacterium
CGCATTCACTTCGTCACCGACCTGCCCAAGGGACCCTCCGGGAAAATCCAGCGGCTCAGGCTGCAGGAGAAGGCGGCCCAACTGACGAACGCCGCAAAGAACCGCAGCGAAAGCAAGCGAGAACCGGTGCATCCGGTGTTGCCCAGCGAGGCGCCAACGCCCATCGAGCAAACCATAGCCACCATCTGGGCGGACCTTCTGAAGCAGCCAACGGTGGAGATCCATGGCAATTTCTTCTCGCTGGGAGGGCATTCCCTGCTGGCCATCCAATGTCTGTCACGGTTACGGGAGAAGCTGCCGATCACGCTTTCGCTCTCGGATTTCTTCGAACACGCGACCGTGGCCGAACAAGCGGCGTTGATCCGCGAACGACTGCGATCCGGTGGTCCGACCTATGCCACGGAAGCAACCGTGGCCTGGGAACAATCGCTGCTGCGACAACTTGGTGCGCCGGCGGCAGACGAGGCAATTTCCCCGCGGGATCGTTCGCTACCCTGCCCGCTGAGCCCCGCCCAAGAGCGGGTCTGGTTCTTTGAACAACTGGTTCCGGGAGTCCCCCTTTACAACGAGTCCGAGGCGGTGCGGCTGCGGGGAAAGCTGAACGTCAAGGCACTCGAACAGGCCTTGAATCTCATCGTTGCGCGCCATGAGATCCTGCGGAGCACGATTCACAAAGTGGGCGACCAATTCACCGTGGAAGCCCGTGAATCCAGTCCCCTCCAACTCAAACAGGTTGACTTGAGCGGTCTGCCGACAGCGCAACGCCAGGCGCGAGTAGAACATCTGCTCGTCGCCGAACCGCGGATTGCCTACCACCTGGCCGCGGAACCGGGCATCCGAGCGACATTGATCCGAGAGGGACCGGAAGAACACGTGTTCATCCTGATGATGCATCACTTGGTGTGCGACTGGTCATCGGAGGGGGTCATTTGGCGGGAGCTCTCGGCCGCCTATCGGTCGTTTACCCAAGGCGAGCAGCCGGCCCTACCGGTTTTGCCAATTCAACATGGCGACTATGCCGCCTGGCAGGTGCGGCAATCCGCCGCCGGAAGTTTTGCCCAGGATCTGGCGTTTTGGGAAGAGAAGCTGCGCGGGGCGCCGCCATTCCTGGAACTGCCAACCGACCGGCCGCGACCGGATACGAACACTTATGCTGGCGCCCGCCAGCGTTTTCAATTGGCCGCTCCACTTGTGCAATCGTTACGCGACTGCAGCCGGCGGGAAAAGGTAAGTCTATTCACCTTGTTTACCGCGGCCCTGGACACGTTGCTTTACCGCTACACCCGCCAGGAGGACATCCTGCTGGGAATCCCCCTCGCCGACCGAGATCGCCCCGAGCTGCAATCCGTGATCGGCTTCTTGCTGCACACGCATGTCTTGCGCACGCAAGTTTCCGATGAGCTGGCGTTTCGCGACCTGCTGACCCTGGTCCAGAAGGGCGTACTCGATCTCTACGCCCATCGGGCCGTCCCGTTTGACCAAGTGGTCAGCATACTCCACACGGAACGCAATCTGAGCTATTCGCCGCTCTTTCAAGTGATGATCAACTGGCGTGATCGCGATCAGCAGCTTTCCTTCATTGGCATGGACGGACTCGTAGTGGAATCGCTGCTGGCGGAAAGCCAAACTTCAAAATTCGACCTGACGGTGATGTTGACGGACGACGATCAGGTCGTCTGGGTGGAGCTGGAGTACAACACCGATTTGTTTGACCACGATCGGATGAAACAGTTGTTTACCCATTACCAAACGCTCCTCGAAGGTATTGCGGCCGAACCGGGGCGGCGGATTGCGGATCTACCGCTGCTGACTCCGGCCGAACAGCAGCAAATGTTGGTGGAGTGGAATGCCACCGCGGCGGCTTACCCGAAGGATCGATGTCTGCACGAACTGGTGGCAGAGCAAGCCCGAAAAACGCCCGAGGCCCTGGCCTTAGTCATGGGGGATCGGCACTTGACCTATCGGGAATTGGACACGCGCGCCGACCAAATGGCCCGACACCTCCAACAGCTGGGCGTGAGGGCCGACACGCTGGTGGCCGTCTGTGTCGACCGGTGCCCGGAAATGGTGGTGGCTTTGCTGGGCATCCTCAAGGCCGGCGGCGCTTACGTGCCTTTGGATCCCGAATATCCCGAGGACCGGCTGGCCTATATGTTGGAAGACGCGCGCCCGACGGTTTTGGTGACGCAATCGCATTGGCTCAAATCCCTGCCCGCCCACGCCGCCCAAGTGGTGCAATTGGACGCTGAGTGGCCGTCCAGCGGAGGTTCAATCGCGATTTCCACATCCGGCCAAGCAAGCGCCCAGAACCTAGCCTACGTTATTTATACTTCGGGTTCCACCGGCAAACCCAAGGGCGTACAGATTCCCCATCAAGCGGTGGTGAACTTTTTATCGTCCATGCAGCGGGAACCGGGCTTGAGCAGCCAGGACGCTTTGCTGGCCATCACCACACTGTCCTTTGATATCGCGGGTTTGGAGTTGTGGCTACCACTGACCGTTGGCGCGCGCGTCGTGATCGCCGACCGCCAAGCCGCCAGAGATGGTCGAGCCTTGGCCAAATTGATCGCGGAACATCATATATCGGTGATGCAGGCCACGCCCAGCACCTGGCAGATGCTGTTGACCTCCGGGGCGGGTGGATTGACCGGGCTTAAGGTCCTGTGTGGCGGCGAGCCGTGGGCGGCCGATCTGGCGCGGCAACTACTCGAAAAGTGCGCCAGCCTTTGGAACATGTACGGTCCCACGGAGACGACGATCTGGTCGGCCGCGGCCAAAGTACAGAGCGGACAACCAATCTGGATCGGACGCCCCATCGCCAACACTCGATTCTATGTCCTCGACGCAACGGGGCACCCGGTGCCCATTGGGACTCCTGGTGAACTGTGGATTGGCGGGGACGGCCTGGCGCGCGGTTATCTCAATCGCCCGGAAATGACGGCTGAACGATTCGTGGCCGATCCTTTTTGCGACCAGCCAGGAGCGCGCATTTACAAAACCGGCGACCTTGTGCGGTGGCGCGCGAGCGGGAGCATTGAGTATTTGGGGCGGCTTGATCAGCAAGTGAAGATCCGCGGGTTTCGGGTGGAACTGGGTGAGATTGAGTCGGTCTTGCGGCAGCAGCCCACGGTACAGGACGCACTGGTATTGGCCCGGGCCGACACGCCGGGCGACAAGCGCTTGGTGGCCTATGTCACGCCCAAGGATGGATGCCAGCCCAAGGCGGAGGAATTGCGAAATGCGCTAACGGCCAAGCTACCGGACTACATGGTTCCAGCCGCCTTTGTCACCTTGGAACGTTTTCCCCTGACGCCCAACGGAAAACTGGACCGCAAGGCCCTCCCGGCAATAGCAATCCACCGCCCCGAACTGACGGCCGCTTACGTTCCGCCTGGCAGTCGGGTGGAGCGCATTCTGGCCGATCTGTGGGGCCGGGCCTTGGGCTTGGAAAAGGTCGGCATTCATGACCGTTTCTTTGACCTGGGCGGCCACTCCCTGCTCATGGTGAAGGTCCAAACGGAAATTCGCCGGGCGCTTGGCTGCGACCTGCCAATCGCCGACCTGTTTCGCTTTCCAACCGTCGCCCTGCTCGCCCGGCATCTGGAACAACCGCCATCAACCGGGGAGAATCGGGTGCAAAAAGCGCGGGATCGTGCCCGCCAGCAACGAGAATCCTTTGCCTCCAAGCCATCCGCCAGCGGGGAAATTTAGGTTATGACGAAGCGAGTTTCAAACGGTATCGCCATTATCGGCCTGGATGGGCGCTTCCCGGGGGCCGCCAATTTGGACGAATATTGGTCCAATCTGGCCGCCGGTCGGGAAACGATCTCAGTCTTTACCGATGAAGAATTGACCGCGTCCGGCATCGACGTGGCGGCGGTCCGCAAGACCTCCGGCTATGTGCCCGCACGCGCCATCCTGCATAATGCCGATTGGTTTGACGCCGTCTTCTTCGGCATGAATGCCAAACAGGCGGAAGTGA
>CAYTJG010000436.1:0-3977 GCA_964437865.1 uncultured Bifidobacteriaceae bacterium
CCTCGGTGGTGGCGTTCTGAATGGCGTAGACGGCCGCGTTGGCGGCCAGCAGGGGATGAATCATCAGGGTCATAAATTTCAATTAGGCAAACAACGGGAATCAACCACGGCCGGCTGGTTTTCCTCCGGCAGCGCGGCGGGATTGGGCGCCAGCGACAGATGCTGCAAGCGCCATTCCTTGGGGGTGAGGCCAAAGCGCTTCTTAAACAACATGTTAAAAAAGCCGATGTGACGGTAACCGGTATCGTAGGCCACGGTCCGAACCTTGGCATCGGCCTCCAAGAGCAACTGGCACGCCCGCTGCAAACAGAGTTCGGTCTGTTTTTCGCGGAAGGACATGCCAAATTCGAGGCGAAACAGGCGACTGAGATGCCGTTCGCTGCAATTCAACTGCACCGCCAAGTCCGCCAGCGAGCTGTCAGCCAGATCTTTTTCCGAAATTCGGCTGATGAACTGCCGGAAGGTGGTTTCCAGTTTCTTGCCAGGCGTCACCGGCTCGGTCGATGGCGTGAGCAGCCCGGTGACGCACGACGCCCACAATTCCAGCAACGCGGCACGAGCGGCCAGCGTGCCGTGATCCGGCAGCGCGGCCAGCCGCGTAAATCTCTGGGCCAGGCTCTCCCGGGCCGGATAATGAAACACGCGCGGGGTGAGCGGCACCTGCGTCAACTGGCGCCACTCAGTCACCGTGATCAGCCCATTGAGGCGCTCCGGCACCACCCGGAAGTATTGGAGGCGCACTTCACCCAACTGGCTCGCCCGGACGGTCACTTCGGAATTGGGGCCCACAATCAACGCGTCACCCGTCTTGAAATCAAGCGCGGTGCCCATCCGAAAGCAATAGCCAAAGCCGGCCGCCGCGCGGGCGGTGGTCCAGCAACCCGCCGCCGGCTTCCATTCGCCCGCCGGTGACAGGAGTAATTCCATGAGATTCAGATGAGGCTCGATTGGCATCTGTGCGACTCAATTGTTTCGAGAGATTGCGTCGTTTCGGATTCTAAAAGGTTACAATCCTGAAACAACCGATGACGGGGGCGACCGGGCAAGCCTTGGAGGGCATCCGAAAGGGCCAAGACCGCCCGCCCCATGTCCCCGTGCGGAAATCGCCGGTCATAATTGTGCCTCAGCCTTGCGCACCAGTTCCTTTTCCTCCGGCAAGAGCCGGGCACTCTGCGCCAGTTTCAGGGCTTCGCGGGCGGCGTCCTTGTGCCCCGTCTCGGCCTCCACCACACCGTAGTAGGCCGCAATGGAGGGAACCTTCAGGGTATTGGTATTCAAGCCGCCCACCACCTTGGCCGCTTCCGCCGGTTTGGACTGGAGCAGAAGCGAATAGGCATAGGTACAGGCAAAAAACGGATTATTGGTGGCGCCAGTGTACGATTCCAAGGCCAGCCGATTGGCCTTTTTGGTGTCTGATTTCAGCAGCATCAAGACCGTCGCCAGATTGTTCTCCACGTGCAGATTTGAGGGGTTGGCGGAATAAAGCTGGTCCAGCAGTTCGGCGAGCGCATGCGTGTTTCCTTCGGTATAATAAAGCGTCACCAGTTCATCGCCGGCCCAAGCTTCCTTGGGAAACGCCGAGATGATTTCCTTGAGCACTTCCGTCCGCTCCTCCGGCCAGGCCCAAGCGGCGGTCAGTTGGTCCAGCTTTTGCAGCCGCTCCAGATGGGAAGAGGACATGATAAGGACCCGGCGCCAAGCACTGTTTTGAGCCATGGAATCGCCGAGGTTTCGATTGGCGAGGGCCTGCAGGGAAAGCCGGTAGTAATTGAATTCGTCCCAATCCTGCTTTTGAACGCCGGCGAGCAGCCCTGTCCAATCTTTAGTGACAATCTGGAAGTCAGTGACGGCGAGTTGGACCGACAAGTTGGTCCGGCATTCGGCCGGCAGGCTTTGCAGCCAAGTCAACGCCGCGGACGGAGTTTCCTTTCTGGAGAGCCAATGCGACAGCAGATTTGCCTGCTGCGGGGCATGGGCGGCCTCAGCCTTGAGTGTGGCCAGCCAAGCATTAAATCCGGCGCTTTTCACGGCGTCGAGAATCTGCAAATGGGCCAGCTTGTCACCATAGGAGGCCTTGGGATCATCGACCAACTGCCGCGAGAACAGCAACGCCCGGTCAAAGGACTTATGGCCCACCGCGTCCTCCATCAGGAATCGGACGGCCATCAAGTGCAGAATCGAATTGGTCGGAACCCGTTCGAGCGTCCGGCGGGACTGTTCCGCGACCGCGAGGTTGGTGGAAGCCAAACCGATGGTGGCGAGGTTGAGCGAAACCACTTGGTTGGTGGGTTCCAATCGCAACGCCTCGGCATATTCCTTTTCCGCTTCCACCGGGACGTGCGCGCCCCAGGCCAGGGCACCGCGCAACTTGTGATATTCTGCCGTGGAGCGGGATTTCTCGTCCACTCCCGCCAACGCCTGCCCGGCACTGGAGAGGTCCTTGACCTTCAACGCGGTTTGGGCCCAAGCCAGCCGTAATTCCATATTGTTGGTCTGGAGTTGCACCGCGCGGATTCGCCAGCCCAGCGCCGCGGGCGAACCCGCCTCTTCGAGCAGGTCGCCCATCAACTGGTTGGCCTTGAGGTTGAACGGGTTGAGGCTTAACGCTCGCCGCAAGCACAAACTGGCCTGCTTATAATCCTTTTTTTCCAGGTAGCCATCCGCCTGGCCCACGAGCCGATGGACCGTGGACCGCAGGTAGATTTTCCGTCCACCCCAGCCGGCGAAGGCCACCAAGGTCATCACTATGATTACAATCACCGTCTTTCTTGCAAAAGCATTCATAAGCCTGAATCAATGAGTGGTTGGCACCCATGAGCAATTCCTTCCTGATTGCTGATCGTTGGGATACCTCGCGACTGGCATCTTACTATGATGCGCAGAAAAGCGACAAGTGACGTTCTCGACACAAAGGTGACATTAACGTGACGACCCGGTGTCACTCAGTAATTGAAGGTCTTTACTGGCACGTAAATGATATCGAAGGGTCTCAGATAGAAGGGCGTAATTTCCTCCCCGCGCAGCACCCGTTTGAGGTTGATGGGATAGGCATGTTGCTGGCCATTCTCAATGCGCAAGACACTGGCGTCCGCCAACTTGGCGCGTTGGGAATCAAATCCGCCGGCCGCCATCACCGCCTCGATGGCGGTCATCGGGCGATCCAGGCTCACCTCGCCAGGTTTGGTCACTGCCCCCGCGACATATACGACCGGTACCGAATTCATCATTCGGTTGACAGTGATCACATCATCCTTGGCCAGCGTCTTATAGGCCTTGGCCAAGTCCTGTTGCATCTCCACGATCGTCTTGCCCGCGGCCTTCACCGGTCCCACGGTGTTCATATTCACCGTGCCGTCCAAGGCGATTCGCTGCGTGGCGTTGAAATTGGTGGCGTACTGAAAGGTGATTTCCACCAAGTCGCCCGCGTGCAGCATATTGGTGGAATAAAAAACGCTCGCCGGATCAACCGCCGGCACGGACGTCGGTTGGTACGACTCGCAACCAAAGGCGGCCAGCACACCCAAGATCGCCAGCCACCAGACCAGACCTCGCCAAAAAACGGCACGGGCATTGGCGGGGGCATCCGGCTGACTGTATTCCTGACTTATGCGCATAGCGGCTTCTCTTCTAGAGGTTTTCCCCACGGTCAGCAAGTCGCAACCCGTTTTCACCCGAAAAGTCACCATTCTGTAACAACCCATCATGTTTGGCGGTTCTTCGACGTTTGTAAGCTCTATCTGTGTTTCTTTGTGTTTCTTTGTGTTTACGACCTCTCTTTATTGGCGCGCACCTCCCAGACCAATCCAGGGAGCGTCCGGTCCGGGGAGGAACGGCCTTCGCCCGACCACACCGCATCCCCCTCGCCCCCCGCAAAGCCAGGCCGACACCGCGAGACCGCTCGCCGCGTCGCCCGCGCCACCCGCCACAGTCGCTGTCGGTGTTGTCCGCATCCCTGCCAATAATAACCGATCCCCGGA
>CAYTJG010000437.1:0-3970 GCA_964437865.1 uncultured Bifidobacteriaceae bacterium
CGCATTCACTTCGTCACCGACCTGCCCAAGGGACCCTCCGGGAAAATCCAGCGGCGGCGACTGGTAGAGGAAGCAACGCGGCCCGAATTTGCCCGTTCAACCAGCTTGGAAACCTCCCCTGCCCCAGCGAACACGCTGCGGCCAGTCACTCCGCCAGAAGGTGGTTGGGAACCTTTGATCGCGGAGATTTGGCGTGAACTCCTGCACCAGCGGAATATCCAGGAGCACGACAATTTTTTTGGACTCGGTGGGCACTCGTTGCTGGCGATCCAATGCCTCTCACGCATGCGTGAGCAGGTTCCCGTGAGGTTGTCGCTGGCAGACTTTTTTGAACACTCGACCGTGGCCGGATTGGCCGCCTTGGTGACACAGCGTCTGCGTGTCGGGCCCCCTTCGGCGGAAGACGCCAGCGCTCCGCCGGCGAAAGAAACGGGACCGATTCCACCGCGAGACCGCACCCAGCCCTGCCCGCTAAGTCCCGCGCAGAAGCGCATTTGGTTTTTCGAAAAACTGCTGCCGGACGTGCCATTGTACAATGAATCAGAAGCGGTACGTCTGACCGGGGAACTCCAGGAGTTGATGTTGGAAAAGGCCTTGAATGGGGTCATCGCGCGGCACGAGATCTTGCGCTCTGTCATCCAAGTCAAGGACGGGCAACCGGAAGTCTGGGCCCGGGATCATTGGGAGTTGAAGCTTAAAATAGTTGACCTGAGCGGCTGGGAATCGGCCCGGCAGCGGGCCGAAACAGAGCGGCTGCTGGTGGAAGAGCCCAGGCTGCCGTACCACCTACAGACGGAGCCGGGCATCCGGGCGACCTTGGTGCGACTGGGGGCGCAGGAGCATGTATTCATCTTGATGATGCACCATTTGGTCTGCGACTGGTCTTCGGAAGGTGTTTTGTGGCGGGAGCTATCGGCATCCTACCACGCCTTGGTCGGTGGCCAACTTCCCGTGCTATCCGATCTGCCAATTCAATATGGCGATTACGCGGTCTGGCAAGGGCAACAGCGTCACGATGCCAATCTGGCAGCCGATTTGGCTTATTGGGAAGCAAACCTACGGGGCGCACCGGACCTCCTCGAATTGCCGACCGATCGGCCGCGGCCCACCGTCAATACGCATCGCGGCGCCCGGCAACGGTTTCGGCTGGGAGCACCGCTGGTGGCGGCCTTGCGTGAGTGCAGCCGGCAAGAGAAGGTCAGTTTATTTACGCTCTTTGTGGCCGCCTGGGACGTTCTCCTTCACCGGTACTCTGGGCAGGAGGATATTTCCCTGGGCATCCCGTTGGCGGACCGGGATCGACCGGAATTGCAATCGGCGATTGGCTTTTTGCTGCATACCCACGTCTTGCGTACGCAATTGTCCGGCGAGTTGAGTTTCAGGGAACTCCTGCCGCGGGTGCAAAAGGGCGTTCTAGACCTCTACGCGCATCGGGCAGCGCCGTTTGACCAGGTGGTAGCCCGGATCAAACCAGAGCGCAATCTCAGTTACGCTCCCCTGTTTCAGGTGATGATCAATTGGCGCGACCGGGAGCAACAACTGTCCTATATCGGACTGGATGGGCTGGTGGTGGAATCGATGCTGGCGGAAAGCCGCACCGCCAAATTCGATTTGACGCTGATGCTGACCGACGACGGCGAAGTGGTCTGGCTGGAGATGGAATACAGCACCGATTTGTTTGACGGGACCACCATCGAGCGAATGATGCGTCATTATGAGACGCTGCTGGCCAGCGTGGCAGAGAATCCCCAACAAAACATCGCCGGCCTGCCACTGCTCACCCCAGCCGAGCGCCAGCAGATGCTGGTGGAGTGGAACTGGACGGATAGGCCTTACCCCCTGGACCGTTGTTTACACGAACTGATCGAGGCACAGGCGCTCCGCACGCCGTCGGCCACCGCCTTGGTCTGCCAGGATCAACATCTGACTTATCTGGAGCTCATTGGCCGAGCCAACCAACTGGCCCGTTTTCTTCAGCGAGCCGGCGTGGGCGCCGGCACGCTGGTGGGCATTTGCGCCGAGCGCTCAGTGGAAATGGTCGTCGGCCTGCTGGGCATTCTCAAGGCTGGCGCCACCTATGTGCCGCTGGATCCGGAATACCCAGCGGACCGCCTGGCCTTCATGGCTGAAGACGCCAACGTCCCTGTGTTGCTTACGCAGAATTCCGTGGCGCACGTGATTCCAGCCGGCCACGCCCGAGTTATCCGGCTTGACGAAGACTGGCCGTCGATTGCCACTGAAAGCTCCGCCGCGCCCGCCCACGGAGCGACCACGCAGGATGCGGCCTACATGATCTATACTTCGGGCTCCACCGGCCGGCCCAAAGGCGTACTGAACACCCATGCCGGCATCGTGAACCGGTTGCTGTGGATGCAGGAGGCCTACCATTTGACCGCGGCCGATCGGGTGCTGCAAAAAACTCCGTTCAGCTTCGACGTATCCGTATGGGAATTCTTCTGGCCGCTGCTGGCCGGGGCCACGCTGGTGCTGGCCCGGCCAGGCGGCCACAAGGACGGTCGGTATTTGGCCGAGATCATCGGCCGGGAGAAGATCACCACGCTGCACTTTGTACCTTCCATGCTGAGTGCCTTTTTGGAGCAGGACGGCTTGTCATCCGCCTGCGCGAGTTTAAAGCGGGTATTCTGCAGTGGTGAAGTCCTGTCGTACGAACTGCAGGAACGATTTTTTTCACGGTTGGCTGCTGATTTGCACAATCTGTACGGACCGACCGAGGCGGCGGTTGACGTGACGTACTGGACCTGTCAGCGCGGCGGGGTTTTGCGCACGGTGCCCATCGGCAAACCCATTGCCAACACGCAACTCTACATTTTGGACCGGAATCTCCAACCGGCTCCCATCGGCGTGCCAGGCGAGCTCCACCTTGGCGGCATTGGCCTGGCCCGGGGCTACCACAACCGGCCGGAATTGACGGCCGAGAAGTTCATCCCCAACCCGTTCAGCCCGGATCCGGGTGCGCGTCTCTACAAGACAGGTGATTTGGTCCGCTACTTGCCTGACGGCAATGTCGAGTATCTCGGCCGCCTCGACCATCAAATCAAGATCCGCGGATTCAGGGTCGAACTGGGAGAGATCGAGGCACAGTTAAATCAGCATCCGACGGTCCGGGAAGCGGTGGTACTGGCAGCCGGAGACACGTTGGAAAGCCGGCGATTGGTGGCGTACGTCACCCCACGGGGGCAACAGGTGCCGAAAGCTGCGGAGTTGCGCGAATGGCTGCTGACCAAACTGCCCGAACACATGGTCCCGGCGGCTTTCGTCACCTTGGCCCAATTTCCTCTCACCCCCAACGGCAAAGTGGATCGCAAGGCCCTCCCGGCTTTTGAAGTCCAGCGCCCGGAACTGGCTGCTGCCTACGTTCCGCCCGGCAGCCGGGTGGAGCGCATTCTGGCCGATCTGTGGGGCCGCGCGTTGGGCTTGGAAAAGGTCGGCATTCATGACCGTTTCTTTGACCTGGGCGGCCACTCTTTGCTCATGGTGAAGGTCCAAACGGAAATTCGCCGGACGCTTGGCTGCGACCTGCCGATTGCCGACCTGTTTCGCTTTCCAACCGTCGCCCTGCTCGCCCGGCATCTCGAGCGACCACCAACCGGGGAAAACTCGGTGCAAGAAACTCGAGATCGTGTCCGCCGGCAGCGAAAATCCAGAACGTCCAGGCAGTCCGCCAGCGGGCGGTATCCAATTGTAGCAAACGCCAATTCAGACCAGATCGCGATCATCGGCCTGGACGGGCGCTTTCCGGGAGCCGCCAATTTGGACGAATACTGGTCCAATCTGGCGGCTGGCCGGGAAACGATCTCGGTCTTTACCGATGAAGAGTTGGCCGCGTCCGGCATCGACGTGGCGGCGGTCCGCCAGACCTCCGGCTATGTGCCGGCGCGCGCCATCCTGCAAAAGGCCGATTGGTTTGACGCCGTCTTCTTCGGCATGAATGCCAAACAGGCGGAAGTGA
>CAYTJG010000438.1:0-3966 GCA_964437865.1 uncultured Bifidobacteriaceae bacterium
CGGCGGGGTGGTGTACTTCCGGGGAGTCCAGACCAGCGGCGCGCCCAGGTTGCCCAGGCGGTCCGCCGCGCGCAGCGTAACAGCCTCCAGGTGCCCATTCTCCACGTAAGCGTCCGTGTGCAGGGCTGGCAGGATCTGCGTGGTCCAGGCGCCGTTGGCGCGCGCTTGCAGCACCCACCAGCCGGAGGATCGCGCCGGACCGCTGGTCCACTCCACGTGCGCGGATTTGTCGCCCGCATCCACGTTCAATTTCGCCGCGGGCACGGCGGCGGCTTTGATCCACGGGGTGACCGGCACCAGCGCCGGCAACGCATATTGGGTGGACACCGCGGCGGCCAGGGAGGCATTGTCCAGCACACTGCGCAAATGGTAATGCACCGCCCCGGGATCGCTCCTTTGCCGGAGAACCTGGATCTGACCGGGAATCTCCGCCGTGGTGAACTTAGTGCCCACGTTGGAATCTTCCAGGGCCGGCCAGAGATGGCGGTGCCGCACATTTTGCGCGCGCCACCAATCGAGCAGCGCGGGGAAACTCTGCTGGGGCGCGGCGATGGGCCAGTAAAGCTGGGGCGAGAGGTAATCCACCCAGCCTTCGGCCAGCCATTTGCGCGCGTCGGCATAGGTTTTATCGTACGCATCCATGCCCGCCACGGTCGGCGGATTCTTCGGCCGCCAAATGCCGAACGGGCTGATGCCAAACTGGACCCACGGCTTGGTCGTCTTGATTCCAGACGACAATCGGGCAACAAAGTGGTTGATGTTTTCGCGGCGCCAATCGGCCCGGCTCAGGCCGCTGGCCGCGCCGTAGCGCTTCCAACTGATCCCATCGGGGAATTCGAGCGCCACGCCCAGCGCGTTCTTCGCGGGATATGGATAAAAATAATCGTCCAGCACCACGCCATCGAGGTCGTAGCGTTTCACCACGTCCAGCACCACGGCCACCGCGCGGGCCCGAACGGCCGGTTCGCCGGGATCCAGCCAGATCTGGTCGCCATAATGCCGGATCAGTTCCGGAAAGAGGCGGGAGATGTGGTTGGGGGCGGCGGGCGACTTCGCCTGCGGATGACCGGCGCGAAACGGGTTGAACCAGGCGTGCAATTGGAGTCCGCGCTTATGCGCCTCGGCCACCGCGAAGGCGAGCGGATCATAATAAGGCTCCGGCGCCCGGCCTTGCACCCCGGTCAGGTATTCGGACCAAGGCTCAATGGAGGAGACATACAGGGCGTCGCTCACCGAGCGCACTTGGAAGAACACGGCGTTGAAGTGGCGCTGGGCGGCGCGGTCCAGCAGGGAGATCAACTCCGCCTGTTGCTGCGCCACGGGCAGACCGGGCTTGGAGGGCCAGTCAATATTCGCCACCGTGGTGATCCACGCGGCTCGAAACTCGCGCACGGGCTCCGGCGGCACCACCCCGGCGACCGCGTTGCTGGGCTCCGCGCCAGCCGGCGGCTGGACCATTACCAGCAGCAGCCAAAACGCGCCGAGCCAACCCCGGGAAAACCGGCGTGCACAAAATCTATTTCGCATTCCAGACAGCCATGACATCAGGCGAGCCCTGGCTGCGAATGCCGTTGTCGCTCAGGATGTCGTCGGTGGCGGCGATCATGGCCTTGCGCGGAAACACACAGGTTTCCGAGGCGTTGCTGTCGAAGGCGAGCACAATGAAATCGTCCTTGGAATCATGGATCAACTGCACCAGGTGTTTCAGGTTCTTCACCGGCACGCCGTTGATGGATTTCACCACGGCGTTGTACGGCGGCGAGTAGCCCTTTACCAGGTCATTCGGGAAAAACGGGGAGGAAATGACGACCAGCCGCTCGTCCTCGAAGGCCGGCGGCTCGTACAAGCGCTTGATGAGCGGGTTGCCCGTGTAAGCAAAGATCCGCACCCAACGCTCGGTGTATTCGCCGGAGATCAGATAGCGGACAAACTCCTTGGTGGCCTCGGAGAACACCACGGGGCCGCAGATGAAATAGGACGGATAGGCGGATTCCAGGTCGGGGATCAGCTCCGACTTCTTGGTGAGCACGGGCACCTGCACGGCCATTTCCTTGCCCTGCCGCACAATCGTCAGCGGCACTTTGCCGTCCTGGGTGAGCTTCTGCACGAGATACACGAAATGCACCCGCAGGTTCTCACGGAGCTTGATCATGCCCTGGTCATCCACCGGCACGTCACCAATGCGGGTGATCACGTCCCATTCCTTCAGTGGGTAATCGGCAGTGTCCTTGACCGGCTTGTGCACCACCATGCCGTTGACGGATTTGTCGATTTTAAGAAAGTCGCGCAGGGCGGGGTTTTCCAACGTTTGCAGTTCGTCATACAGGGCCGGCTTGCCGTCATAATGGCCATCGGCAATGTCCTGTAGAAAGAGTTCGATCTCCTCCACGGGAATTATATAGCTGATGTTGTCGGATTGACCCAAATGGCTGAACGCCAGGCCGATCATCTTGTCGCCCACCACGGCCGGGCCACCGCTGTTGCCCGGATTGATGGCGGCGTCCACCTGGATGCGCAGGCCGCCAACGAAGAGGTTGTACTCCGCGAATTCGATGCGCGAGACAATGCCCTTGGTGATGGAGAGGTTGTTGCCGCCTTCGGGAAAGCCATACGCCATGACCGAATCCTTGATCGCCGGCAGGTTCGTGCTCATGGCCAGCGGCGGGTGGGCATCGAAAAAGCTCTCGTCATTCAGCTTGAGCACCGCCAAATCAATGCCCGGCGCGATGAATTCCACCGTGGCGGACAATTTGTCGCCGGCTTGGTTGGCCTGCACTTGGATCTGGCTGGCGTAGTTGACCACATGGGCGTTGGTCAGGATGCGTTTGCCCTTGATGACCACCCCGGTGCCGGTGGCATCGCTGGGCGATTCCTTGGTCCAGGGGCGGTAGGGATCGGGGTAACGCATGGTGGAGAAAATCTTCACCACGGAATTTTCCACACCGCCGGTGGGCGCAGGGGTTGGCGCGGGGGTGGTATTGGTGGTCTGCGCCACCAGATCGGCCGGGAGCGAAACCCCTAGGACCAGGACCCAAGCGAACAGTACCAGTGCTGCTCTCAATTTCATGGGTGCCAAGCTAGATTAACTGAAACCCGGCGCAACAAAAATAGCTGGGCACCGGGGAACTGCGCGCCTGGGACCTGGGTGACTTTTTGAAGACGAGAACGAGCGCCGTCTTGGTCCCAACGGGACATCTTGACACTAGTCCGGCATTTTCAATGCCGGGCTACTCTCGGGCAGTCCCGTTGGGACCAAGACCGGGCGCGGGTCTTGCTCGCTGGCGGGGGTCGCGTTCGGAGGAAGACGCTGCCTGCCGGACTTAAGAGCGGCCCTGCGGCCTGGTTGGTCGTTAAGCCCGTAAATTGACAAAAACGGTTGGATTTGTTTTAATTATGCCGCTGCAGCCTAAAGCCGGTCTTTCTTGGGAAGCCTGGCTGCGGGGGAACCCAGATTCCCGGAAACGGGATGGGGCGCATGGCTCGCGGCAACGCCTGCCAAGGCCACTTTCATGGCCCAGCCCGTCAGCTAACCTCGCCGGCATTTGAAGGGCGATCCTCTGGAACGCGCGGCGTTTCCACGTTCACCCACGGCAATCGCAATTGATATGAATTTGTCTCGTTTGGCGAAAGACGTGTTTATTGGCCGGGCGCGGAATCTCTCCGACCACCGGCTCTTTCACCACATGTCGTTGATCGCCCTGCTGGCCTGGGTGGGCTTGGGGGCGGACGGCTTGTCGTCGTCCTGTTATGGTCCGGAATCGGCGTTCTTGGCGGTGAAAACCCCGGGCGGCTTGAGCCTCCCCTGCCTGAGCCTCTTCGTGGCGCTCGGCACGGTGTTGACGATCATCATCATTTGCACCAGCTATTCGCAGATCATCGAGGTGTTCCCCACCGGCGGCGGCGGCTACCTCGTGGCCAGCAAACTCCTCTCCCCCACCATGGGCGTCATCTCCGGTTGCGCCCTGA
>CAYTJG010000439.1:0-3945 GCA_964437865.1 uncultured Bifidobacteriaceae bacterium
ACGCGCCCTACCTTCGCGGGCGGCGGGTAGGGCGCGTCACTCCGTGCGCGCCGCGGGCGTAGCGCGGCGGTTTGTAGACCTGGGCGAGTACGAGTGGAGGGCGGCGTTGCTGACGCGCAGCGGTTTGGGCCGAGCGTGATTCCAGGGCGACGCGTTGGGCTTGGCTTGCATACGTTGGTTGGCAGGCGCGGCGCGCTCGGAGGCCGAACGTCGGCTTCGCACGCGCCCTACCTTCGCGGGCGGCGGGTAGGGCGCGTCACTCCGTGCGCGCCGCGAGCGTGGCAAGGCGGTTCGTAGACCTGGGCGACGGCGAGTGGAGGGTGGCGTTCATGATGCGCAGCGGTTTGTGCCGAGCGTGGTTTCAGGGCAACGCATTGGGTTGGCTTGAGCACGTTGGTTAGCAGGCGCGGCGCGCTCGGGGAGACGCGCCTACAAACCTTCAGGAAGACGGAGTGGAAAATTGGAAATCGCCCTTTACCGTGGCGGGGGAAGGGGCATAAGCTCGGGATCATTACGCACGCAGAAAGAGCAATCCTATGACCCGCCGCCATTTTCTGACATCGGCTACGCTTGCCGCCGCCGCTTCACCATTGGTTACACAAGTCGCACGGGCGCAAGCAGCCTCAGGCGGTAAACTCAAAGGCAACATCCATCAAAGTGTCTGCCGCTGGTGTTACGACAAGATCAAGCTGGATGACCTCTGCGCCGCGGCCAAGGGAATGGGATTGGTGGCCGTTGACCTGCTCAACCCGGATGAATTTGCCACCGTTAAAAAGCACGGCCTGGATTGCTCGATGGTCAATAATCCGACGATTGATGGGCTGGGCGGAATTACCAAGGCTTTCAACCGTCGTGAGCATCATGACAAGCTGGCGCTGGCCTACGAACAGCGGCTCAAGGAAACGGCGGATGCCGGCTACCAGCGGCTCATCTGTTTTGCCGGCAACCGCGAGGGCCTGGACGATGCCGTAGGGTTGGCCAATTGCGAAACCGGCTTGAAGCGCATTTTGCCGGTGGCCGAAAAGCTCCAGGTGACGCTGTGCATGGAATTGTTGAACAGCAAACGCAATCACAAAGATTACCAGTGCGACCACGTCGCTTGGGGTGCGGAGTTGGTCCGGCGCATCAGCTCGGAACGATTCAAACTGCTGTATGACATTTACCACATGCAGATCATGGATGGCGACGTGTGCGACACGATCAAGGAAAACCACGCCTACTTCGATCACTATCACACCGGCGGTGTGCCGGGGCGCCATGAAATTGACGAAACCCAGGAACTGCATTATCCGCGCATCATGCAGGCCATCGTGGCCACGGGCTACCAGGGTTACGTCGCCCAGGAATTTGTGCCCAGCGGTCAGGATGCCCTGGCGTCGCTGCGGCAGGCTGTGGATATTTGCGACGTATGACCGTTTACAGCAGTTCCATCACCCGTTTTAGCTCGGCATCCGTGTTGTAAAAATGGGGCGAAAGACGAAGATATTTCTGTCCCTGGCGGTCGGTGCGTAGCGAGACGATGATGCCTGCCTCCGCCAGCCGCTGGTGGATGGGCTGCAGGTCCGTGTCCGGACGGAAGATGGAGGTGATGCCGCCGGCGCATTCGGGTTTGGGATCGGAATTGAGGACGGTGTAGCCCTTGGCCTGCAAGGCGGGCACCAGCCACGCGCGCTTGCGGGCCAGCTCGCCGGCGATGTTCTCGAGGCCCACTTCCAGGATGAGTTCCAAGGCGGCCAGCAGGCCGACCAGGCCCACGAGGTTATGGGTGCCGGCCTCGAACCGGGCGGCGCCGGCGCGGAACTCGATGTGATCCTGCGCCACGAAATCCGGATTGCGCACGTTGTGCCAGCCGTACACGGGCGGATTGAGCTTGTCCTGCAAATCGCGGCGCACGTAGAGCAGGCCCGCGCCGCAGGGACCCAGCAGCCATTTGTGGGCGTCGGCGGCCAGAAAATCCACGTATTCCATGGTGGTGGGAAACGCGCCGAGCGTCTGGATGGCATCCAGGCAAAAGAGGATGCCGCGCTCGCGCAGGTATTTCCCGATGGCGGCGTATTCCAGCCGGTGGCCGCTGACGAAATGGCACGAGGCCAGCGCCACGAGCCGCGTGTTTTCATCCACCTGCCCCATGACGTCCACGGTGCGGATGGCGCCCAGGCCGCGGGTGTTGAGCAGGCGCACCTGCACCCCCTTTTCCGCCAGTGCCATCCACGGATACACGTTGGTGGGATAATCATCATGGTAGATGAGAATGTTGTCACCCCGGCGGAAACGGAGGCTGGCGGCCACCAGGCTCAAGCCGAGGGAAGTGGGGCCCACCAACGAGACCTCGTCGGGCTGGCAGTTCAGCAATTTGGCGCCGGCCTGGCGGACGTCGGCGATGCGCTGCATGACGAACTCTTCCTGGTCGCCCAGCGTGGCGCCGGTGGCGCAATCGCACATGGCTTGGGCCACGCGGCGGGGCAGGGGGCAAACCCCGGCATGACCGAGGAATATTTTATGCTTGGCCACCGGGAATTCGTGCTGGCGCAGTTCTTCGTTCGACAGGATTTCAGCAAGGGTCATAACGGCAAATCAATCAATGGTATTGGGCTCACGGACACACCCCCAAGATAAACGAAATGGGTCGCCGGGGCAGGAATATTCTTAAAAGGCGTTCAACATCTGGCCGAAGTAGCCGAGCCAGAATTTGATGACGAAATACCCGGCGAGGGCCGCCATGCCAAAGTAGATGACGTAGCCCAGGACGCGGCAAAATAGCTGCAACTTGTTAAAGCCCTCCTGCTCGTGGTATTCATGCAGGCGCGTCAGCGTTTCGTCCATTTTGCCGCTGATTTCCCCGGCTTGGTACAACTGGATGAACGTGTCCGGGAAATAAGGGGTTTGCGCGACCAGCTCACCGGGGGTGGTGCCGGCTTCCACTTGGGGCGCCCACTTGGAAATCTCCTTTTTCAGGAACGGTGAGCCACACGCGGCGGCGGCCAGCTCCCACGATCGGATGACGGGCACGCCGGCGCTGAGCAGCGCCTCCAAGGCCAGGGAGAGACGGGCCACGGCCAGATACTTGAGGGCCTGGCCCAAACCCGGAACCAGTTTGAAGCACGATTCCACCAGCGAGCGCCACGACTCTCCGCGGTGTCCCTGGGATGTGTACGCCAGCAGCCAGCCGAAGCCGTACAGCAGTCCGAAAGCGATTATTTTTTCCAAGATGAACGGCAGGCATTGTTGGTAATGGCCGTTCATGATGCCCAGCGCAAACTGTTGGAGATAGCCGATCGGGAAAACGAGCAGGAAAACGTGGAGCGTCAGAATGGTCACCATCGTGCCGCTGATGGTATCGCGTATGATCTTGGCCTGCGTGCGGTAATAGCGGGCGAGCGTGCGGAAGCTGGTGTCCAAACGGCCCGATTCCTCGCCGGCGGAAAGCAGGGCCACGTCAAAATCGGAAAGCCAGTATTCCGGGCGCGCCCGGGCGGATGACGCGTCCTCGCGCCGCTGGCCGCTGGCCAGTTGCATGGCGTCGGTGAACGTGTGGCCCTCCTGCAAATGGTGGGCCAGTTCCTGGACCATGCGGCGGGGAACGCCCATCGAGCGGTTGCGGCCTGCCATCTCCATGGCCTTGGGCAGCGGCACGCCCGCCGCGATCATCGCCGCGAGCTGATCAAACAATTCCGCACGGCGGTTGAGTTTTCTGGGCGTGACCATGGCGCAATCAAAGGGGGTATCCCGCGGCACAGCCTACAACCGGTTCGCCGCTGCGCCTACAAAAAAAAGCGCCATCGGCTGCCGAGGGTGTGAGACAAAATTCTGCTTGTCTCCAAACAGCGACCATAAACTGGGGGCGGCGGCTGGGTGGTACGTCTGTCTGTGCCAAGGGTTGGCACTTATAGCAGCGCGGGTGGGGCG
This sequence comes from uncultured Bifidobacteriaceae bacterium, assembly GCA_964437865.1. Classification (GTDB taxonomy): domain Bacteria; phylum Verrucomicrobiota; class Verrucomicrobiia; order Limisphaerales; family UBA11358; genus UBA11358. The sequence goes on from CAYTJG010000439.1 coordinate 3,907, forward strand.
CGTCTCTCCGAGCGCGCCGCGAACGTAGCGTGACGTTTC
>CAYTJG010000440.1:0-3945 GCA_964437865.1 uncultured Bifidobacteriaceae bacterium
GGTCTTCACTATCGACACAAGATAGTGATCATGTTGAGTGGGTGTCTGGATGGGGCAGTGTTTTCTTCTTTTGGCACCAGCACCCGGCACGTTGTACCGGGCTTAACATAAAGACGGGGCCGATGCGGGTCGACTTTTCTGGTGGGTTCGGCGTCACGAGGGCCAGTCTATGAAAGGCAAAAATTGTTTGCCCAGGCCGGTTTATTAAACATAATGCCGTGGATGAGCGAATTGAATCAATGGTTCAAGGCCGCAACCCACGACCCCAAGGCGGGTGAGGCACTCCGGCCAACCAGGCCAGAGACAACTTGTGGATGAACAAGACCGAAGAGGCGATTTTTCACGCCGCCAGCGAACTCAAGGATCCGCAGGCGCGCGCAGCTTTTCTTGAGCGGGCTTGTGGTGCTGAGGGCGAGATGCGAGTTCGCATCGAAGCGTTGTTGGGGGCGGACGTTCGGGCCAGGGAATCTCTGGCCAGTAATGCTCGCGATGATCGCGGTTCGACTTCAGAACCTTCCGCGCCACCGGCGGTTGCCCTGGAAATGCCGGGCACGCGGATCGGCCGGTACAAGCTGCTGGAGAAGATTGGAGAGGGAGGCATGGGTAGTGTTTACCTGGCCGAGCAAGAGGAGCCGGTCAAACGGCGGGTGGCGTTGAAGATCATCAAGCTGGGCATGGACACCCAGCAAGTGATTGCCCGCTTTGAAGCGGAGCGCCAGGCCTTGGCGATGATGGACCATCCGCACATCGCCAGGGTGCTTGATGCCGGGACCACGCTCACCGGACGGCCCTATTTTGTGATGGAACTGCTCCAGGGGGAGCGCATCACCGCTTACTGCGACGATAATACATTGAGCGTGCCCCAGCGGTTGGAATTGTTCATCCAAGTTTGCCAGGCCGTGCAGCACGCGCACCAAAAGGGCATTATCCACCGGGACCTCAAGCCGTCCAACATTCTGGTCGCCCAATTTGAGGGAAATGTTTCTGTCAAAGTCATCGATTTTGGCATCGCCCGGGCCATGGAACGGCCCTTGACGGACGAAACTGTTTTCACGGAGATGGAGCACCAGGTGGGCACGCCTGCTTACATGAGCCCGGAGCAAGTAAGCCTGACCGGCAAGGACACCGATACTCGCAGCGACATCTATAGTCTGGGGGTGCTCCTTTATGAATTGCTGACCGGGAGCCTGCCGTTTGACCAGTTCTTGCTCAACGTTAATGGCGTGGACTCCATTCGGCGGACCGTTTGTGAAGTGGAACCGCTCCGTCCCAGCACCCGCGTGGGCGGTCTAAGAGGAGACGCCGCCACGCGCACCGCCAAGCAACGCGGCGCCAGCCTGGTGAACTTGCGGAAAGCGATCAAAGGAGATTTGGACTGGATCGTGATGAAGTGCCTGGAAAAGGATCGGGCGCGGCGCTACGACACGGCCAACGGTCTGAGCATGGATATCAAGCGATACCTGGCCAATGAACCCGTCGTCGCCGGCCCACCCAGTGCGAACTATAGATTCAGGAAATTCATCCGGCGAAACAAGGGGCCGGTCATTCTTAGTTCAACGGTCGTCGCGTTGACTCTCGCCGGACTCGTCGGCACGTCCATCGGCCTGCGACTGGCCACGGTGGCCCGCGAACAGGCCGACCAGAATGCCGAGCGTGCCACCCAACTGGCGGCGGAAGCCAGGCAGGCGGAAGGTTCCGCGCTAGGACTCGCTTACTCGGCCAGCATGCTCAGCGCGTCTGACGCCCTCGAGCACTGGCAGATAGACTCGGCGCGGCATTACCTGGAAATTGCGCCGCCCAAGCTGCGCGGTTGGGAATGGGGGCTGCTGGCCAGCCGGCTGGACCTGAGCGTCCGCACCCACAACCATCCTGCAGCGAGTGGTTCCCAAATCCACGCGGCTCCCGATGGCCGATCGTACTATGAGGTTGGCATTTCACCCTTGGGGAACCCGCAGAGTGGCCAGCTTCAAACCCGTTACAGTGCCAAAGGCATCCGGCGTTGGGATGCCGACACGGGCCAGTTGCTGGCGACGTTTCCGACCAGCAACTCCTACTGTGGTTCCTGGCTGGTGGCGGATGGAAAGCAACTCCTCGCGCAAACCATTGCAAGTGCGGCGGGCTATGACCGCCGGCCGGGACCGGTTGAGGTGTGGGACGTTGAACATGCCACGCGCCTGCTGACGTTGCCGGCTACGGACGGAGTGCAAGCGGCGCCGGACGGCTCGTGCTTGGCCTATGTGCACGAGCAGAGGCTTTATATCATGGACACCAAATCGGGCGCGACGCGGGTGGCTCCGGCGTCCGTGACCCACGCCTACGCCTTGCAAGCCATGTGCTTTCGACCGGACGGACGGCGTTTGGCCATTAGCCGCGGGTTGGGTGAGGTTGCGTTGCTCGACACCGCCACCCTGAAAATCCTGAGTACCTTCAAAGCCCACGATAACGGCATCGTGAGCATGGCGTTCAGCCCGGACTTCCGGTTGCTCGCGACGGGATCCCAGGACAACACTGTACGCATCACCGACGTCGCTGCGAATCCTCCCGCGGCGGTGGCCACGCTGCGCGGTCACTCCGACGCGGTCCTGGCGTTGTGCTTCCCGCCGGACGGATCGCTCCTGGCCGCCTGCGGAAAAGATGGGATTTTGTGCCTGTGGGACACACCGACGTGGAACTTGCTGGGGGTGTTCGAGTCCGATGGCCTGGACGCGAGCTTTTTTCCCGACGGCCAGACCCTCATTAGTGGCGATTCCAAGGGTGTTCGCTTTTGGGATGTTCGGTCACTCGGCTCTCGGGTTCTCCGCGGGCATCAGAGTTTTGTTTATCCGGCGCTGCTGTCGCCGGACGGAGTGACGATCTACTCCGGCGGCTGGGACGGTTTCGTCGGTCAGCCCGGCAGCCTGCGGTTCTGGGATACGGCCACCGGCGACCTCATCGCCGCCACCGGCGCGGCCGACGGCTACATTCGCGCCGCCGCACTATCGGCGGACGGCTCGCGGCTGGCCGTCTCCGTCTGCGCGGCGAATGAATCGTTCAACCGCCTCGACATCCTCGATACCGCCACGGGGGCGGCGGTCGCTTCCGTCGGCGAATTGGGCGGGAGGACTTTCGTTCCGCAGGTTGATTCGCTGGCGTTCGACCCGGCCGGTCAGACGGTCTTTTGCGTCAATGACCACGACGGCGTCGCCTATTTGGTGGATGCGCGGACGGGGGCGGTAAGCAGATCACAACTGCTGGTCAGTGGCGGCGTAGCCCACTGGCGCGTGGCGTGGAGCCCCGACGGCGCAACCATCGCCGCGGGCTATGGGGAGCAGGGTGGCGGCATTGTGCTCTTGGATCCCCAATCGCTAGCGACGGTTCGCCGATGGCCGCACGGTTTCGGTGGCAGCCTCACCTCGGTCGCGTTCAGTCCGGACAGCCGCCGGATCCTGACGACTTCGGAGGATCAGTTTGTGCGGGTTTGGGACGCCGCCACCGGCACGCACCTGCACGACTTGGACGGACGCGGCAACACACTATTTTGCGCCGTGTACAGTCCGGACGGCCAGCGCATCGCCAGCGGCGGCAGAGATGACAACGTATGGATCTGGGACGCCGAAACGTTCGAGCCGGTGGCCCGGCTATTCGGCCACGAAGACTATGTCTACTCCCTGGCGTGGCGGGCCGACAGCCAGCAGCTTATTTCCGGTTCGGGCGACCACACGGTGCGCATCTGGGATGCGCAGCCGCTGGCGCTTCGCGTAAAGGCGCGGCGGGAGCGGCAGACCATCCTGGCCGGCGTCGAACCCATGGTACAGCGACTCTTCGCTGAGTTGGGCGATGCCGGCAAGGTCGTCGGGAGGGTCAAGGCGGACGGTTCGTTGTCCACGCGCGAGCGCCAGATCGCCCTTCAGGTTGCGTTGCGGATGTCGCTGGATCGGATCAACGCCGCCGCTCGGCAGCCCACTC
>CAYTJG010000441.1:0-2237 GCA_964437865.1 uncultured Bifidobacteriaceae bacterium
AATTGGCCAACCCTGGGCTGGATGATTGCCATCCCTTCAGGTTGGCCGGAGCGGGCAGATTCCATGGCGGCGGGTTGCGGGTGGTTTGAACGCGATGGTTAGCAGGCGCGGCGCGCTCGGAGAGACGCGCCCTACCTCTCGGGCGGCGGCCTTGCGTGGAGGGGCTTTTCGTTCGGTGGTGCCCCGTTCAAAATCACGTCTCAGCGGCCGGGACGGCCGCGGACCGGGGGTGTGCGGCGATTGCCATGCCTTCAGGTCGGCCGGAGCGCATTCCGCATTCCAAACTCGGTTTGCGGCCGTTGTTACTTCATTGCCAAGGCGGGGGGTTCAATTTACGATGCCCGATCGTTTCATGGCGGATTATAAAGTCCAATTCGAGGTCTTTGAAGGACCGATGGACCTGCTCCTTTATCTGATCAAAAAGGAGGAGGTCGATATTTACGCGGTCAACCTCACGAAGTTGGCCACGCAATTCCTGGAATACGTCGAACTGATGCGGCAATTCGACCTCGAGGTGGCCGGCGAATTTCTGGTGATGGCCTCGACGTTGATGTTCATCAAGAGCCGCGAGTTGCTACCGGTGGAGCAGCAGGCGGTGGTGGAGGGCGAGGAGGAGGAAGGGGAAGACCCGCGCTGGGAACTCATCCGGCAACTGGTCGAGTACAAGAAATTCAAGGATGCCGCCGCGCAATTGCAAGTGATGGAGGACCGCCAGGAAAATGTCTTCCCCCGCGTGCCCCCCAAGCTCGAATTTGTGACGGAGCCGGCGCTCCCCAAACCCGAGGCGGGCATTTTTGACCTGCTCTCGGCCGTCAATGGCATTCTCAAGCGCTTTGCCGACAAGGAGGCGTCCGTCCGCCAGATTTACGAGGACAAATGGACGGTCAGCGAGAAGATCGATCTGGTGCGGCGGCTGATCGCCGAGCGGCATTCGGTGAAGTTCTCGGAATTATTTGAGCAGGCGGCGAATCGCGCCGAGGTGATTTGCACGTTTCTGGCGCTGCTGGAGCTGGTGCGGCTGAAGCAACTGGCCTGCACCCAGCCGGAGCCGTTTGCGGAAATTCAAATCGGGCCGCCCGTGGAACCCGCCGCACCCACACCGGAGAGTGCCACCCCGCCGACGGAGACGCCGGCCGCCGTGGCGCCGACCCCGCCCGCTGACAGCGCGGCACCCGCAACCGTGGCAGAGCCGCCCGCCGCCAGCGCACCGGCCCCCGAGCTAACCGAGCCCACCGCAGCGCCGGCAGCCGACGCCGTTCCCGCACCCGCGCCAGGACCTGAGCCCGGACCGGCAACACCGCCCGCCGCGGCCGAAGCGGCGGAGCCGTCGCCCGCGCCCGAGGCGCCGCCGGCCCAGGAGTAAGACCCGGCGGCTGTTCCCCCCAGAGACACCCGATATTTGCCAATCACCGTATGGAAATTAAAATCATTTTGGAGTCGCTGCTGTTTTCGGCGCAACGCCCGATGAGCGTCGAGGAATTGCGCGTCGTGTTTGTGAACGCGGCCACCGACGAAAACGCGGATGAGGCGGCCAAGCCGTTCAAGAAGATCAAGGACGACGATCTGGCGGCGGCGCTGGAGGAACTGGCGCGCGAGCATGAAGCGGCGGCCCGGAGCTATCGGCTGGTCTGTGTGGCCGGCGCGTGGCAATTCGTGACGCAACCGGAATTTTCGCCCTGGCTCAGGGCGCTGGTGGGCGTCAAGAACCGTCCGTCGCGGTTGTCGCAGGCGGCGCTGGAGACGCTGGCCATCATCGCCTATCGCCAGCCGGTGACACGGGCGGAGGTGGAGCAGGTGCGCGGCGTCAACGTGGATGGCACGATGCAGACCCTGCTGGAACGGGGTTTGGTGGAACAGAGCGGCCGGGCCGAAGTGGTGGGCCGTCCCGCCCTGTACAGCACCACGCCGTTCTTCCTGGAGTATTTTGGCTTGCGCGGCCTCGAGGATTTGCCGGCGGCGGATGAGTTGCGGCGAATTCCCATCGTGCACCCGGCGGCGCCGGTCACGGCGGAACCGGGTCTGGCCACAGTGCCGCCCGAGCAGCTTCAATTGGCCACGGAACCGCCGGCAACCGAAGTCGCCGCCGAGCCGAAGCCGGAGGACCAAAAGGACGAAAAGGAAGTGGAGCAAGCGGAGGAGGGCAAGAGTGAGGAGGGCGGCGAGAAAATGGAGGATGGCAAAGACGACGCAGAGGCAGATGAGGACGAAGAAGAGGATGAGGACGACGACGACGACGA
>CAYTJG010000441.1:2337-3927 GCA_964437865.1 uncultured Bifidobacteriaceae bacterium
GATGATGATGACGACGGAGACGAAGAAGACGAGGATAGCGAAGAGGAGGATGGTGAAGGCGGCGAAGCAGGTAAGACCGACAAGCCAAACGAGACAGGTGGAGCGGCGGTTTGAGGCGTGAAGAGATACGGACGATTGCCATCCCTTGAGGATGACCGGACGGAACCGCATCCCTGAAGGGGATGAAGCATCCAGCCCGGGGTTGACGCGACGCAGGAGCGGCTACCCTGGGAACACATCCGAACAAATAGACCTACGCTGAAAGCGTTGAATCAATTGGGTAACCGTGCACACGACCCACGGAGGATTGCACGGTGATCCTTGCTTTCAGGGTTGATCGTTTTTTGGGGCGGATGGGGAAAACCGCGGGGCTGGACGATCGCCGTGCGACCATCCAGCCGCGCATTCGTTAATCCGTGAAATTCACGTCAAATTCCGCGGGGCCAATTCGCGCCATTCGTGTCCAAAATTCTGTTCGCGAAAAAAGGGGGAACTCAGTTACAATATAATTATGACTAGTGTTCTGGACGTGGAGAAGGCATTGCGACAGTTGCCTCCGGAAGACCGGTGGAAAATTGCCCGCTGGTTGCTGGCCGACTTGGAGGAACACACAGCTAGTCGAACCACGGCCAGGAACTCTGATGAGGCCACCCAGACGCCGCTGTTGCCAGATTATTCCGCCCGGCGCCGCCGCATTTTTGGCGACAAGGTTCTGCCAAACATGGTTCTGGTTGCCCGCGACCAAGAATCCTGGTGAAGACCTACGCCGACACCAGTTTTCTGTTTTCGCTCTATGCCACTGACGCCAACTCGATCCGGGCGGATGCTTGGCGGCAAGCCAACCCCTCGCCGTTGCCTTTCACCGCTTTTCACCGGGTCGAATTGCGCAACGCGCCCAGTTTGGCCGTGTTCCAACAAAGGTTGACCCAGCAGGAGGTTCATGCCGCTTGGCAGGCAGTGGAAGACGATTGCGCAGCCGGTCTATTAATGGCGAGTGGAGGATTGTGGCACCACGTTTTGGTGGATGCCCAAACCTATGCCCAGAATCACACCCCGACCATTGGTTGTCGCACGCTGGACGTTTTGCACGTTGCCGCCGCCAAGCTGACCGGTACGAAAGAATTTTGCACCTTTGACACTCGCCAAGCCGCATTGGCCAGATAAATTGGGCTCGTCGCCGTCTCGCTCTAGCCCGGGCGACGACCACCGCTATTCAAAACGCTTAGATGGTCACTTCGTGAAATTAATGTCTCCCCTTTGGGCTTTGTCTGGTCGGCTTGGGCGGCGGACCGGCGTTGCGTTGCGAATGGTTTTGTTCGGTGGTTGTCCCGGGCAAAATCACGTCGCAGCGACCGGGACGGTCGCGGACCTTGGGGGGTGTGCAGCGCTCGGCAACGAATCGGGGCTCGCTTTCCGCGGGCCGAGCGATGCTCGGCGCTCCGGGCAGGCGGGACCGATGGACGATTGACGGGTGATCCAACCCCTTCAGGGTTGATCGTTTTTTTTGGGGTAGGTTACCCAGGGTAGGCCAATCAAATTGGCCAACCCTGGGCTGGATGATTGCCATCCCTTCAGGTTGGCCGGAGCGGG
>CAYTJG010000442.1:0-3895 GCA_964437865.1 uncultured Bifidobacteriaceae bacterium
CCCATTCAAGGTCATCGTGGTTTCTTGGTGCAAAGGCCGCCTGACGAAATTCTTCAAACCTTCAGGAAGGCCTATGAAAACAGCCGTACCTGTGTTTGACACATATACTTTTGGTATCGGTCTTTTCATCCTGAAAGAATGAAAATCCATCAGCCCAGACGTGGAAGACAACCTATCAGGGTTGCGCGGGAGTGCTACCCGGGGAAAGGAGAATGAAAGGGGCCTCGGAACCTGGTAAGTATGGGTTTGACTTGGTGAATGGTATGGGCTGGAAGGCTCAGGTGGGGCGGGGCTATTACCCATTGGATGTCGCGGAACCAGGAAACGCGGCAGCTTTGGTGCCTGGAGATCCAGTCACGGCGGCTGGGGGAGCAGGCCCGCGTGGGGTTCCGTGGGTGGTGAAGGTGGGAGTCTGTGCGTTGACGCAGGATAGAATGCCAATATTCCAGGCCGCGCCTACGGCGCTTGAAAACACTTCCGTTTTATTTCTACAAATGGATCGCGCCTACGGCGCTGGGATGTCGATTTCGCAGGTCGTGATATGCGAGAGTTTTATCTCTTATGTAAGCGCCATTCTGGTTTGACCCGTTTTCTGGACCGCTACAGCCACGGTGGCCGCGGACCGCGCAACCGGAGTGCGCGCAGCGATGAAGCCGACTGGTGAACGTGGGAGACGGCGCGTTAAAAGAGGATTAAATACCAAAATTCCAGGGCTCTTTCATTAATTTCGGATTGGGTGGCCAAAATCATCGGGCTGCGCAGTCAACTGCGAGGGAAGCGCGGGAACCGTATTTTGCCATTCTTAGCGCAAAAACCGTGGCTTGTTGAATGAGGCGGTTCCGGCCATAATTTTCCATCAGCCTCCGAGCAGGAAACCGGGATGGGGCTTGGCGGCGGACGACAAAGGGCCGGTTTTACGCAAATTGCGGCACGATGAGCGGAATCAGAACGAGGGAACGATCGTGGCGATGGGGCCGCCCCCACCGGCGTGGCTTTTCATTAATTGAACTGCTGGTGGTCATCGCGGTGATTGCCTTGCTGGCGGCGCTGCTGCTGCCGGTCTTGGCCCGGGCCAAAGGGGCGGCGAACCGCATTGCTTGCGTCAATAATTTGAAGCAAGTCCGGTTGGGGCTGGGGATTTACCTCGTGGACAACAATTCGGTGTTGCCGCCGCGCGATGTCGCTACGAACCAATGGCCGGCCCGGCTGCGCCCGCAATATTCCAACCTCCGGCTGCTGACCTGCCCGGCCGACCCGGCGGTTGACCTTGCCGCTGCCAGCACCAACCTCGATCCCCAAATCGCCCCGCGGAGCTACTTGTTTAACGGATTTCAGGACGCAATCATCCAGCAACTGGGCGGTGTGCCGCCGGACAGCACGCCGCTGCCGTTGCTGCGAGAGTCGGTCATCGTCCATCCGTCGGAGACGCTGATCTTTGGTGAGAAGGCCTCCGGAGCGACCAATTTTTGCGTGATATTGAGTTGGGACGCCAACCAGTACCTGTTTGCCCTCGAGGAAGGCCGGCATGGTGGCAAACCAGGCTCCGTGAACAAGCACGGCTCCTCTAATTATGCACTTGGCGATGGCAGCGTACGCGCCATCCGTTGGGGCGAAACCACCTGCCCCATCAACCTTTGGGCGGTAAGCGATGGCGGACGGACGACGTACGGGGTTTGCCGGCCGCATTGAGCGCCTTAAACGGGGACAATTTTTAAAAAGAGCGATCGGTGTTTGGAGCCCGAGGATTACAGCTCCGGACGGCAGATCTCGGTATCAGAAATGCAAATGAAAACACGCGTCACAGTCCATCGAAATCGGTTTGCCCAAGCCCTGGCCGCCGTGGCGGCGGCCGCCATTTGGTCCGGCGGCCTGTCTGTCGCGCGCGCCGATACCGCGCAAAACTTCACCATTGTCAATCACGCCACAGGCCAGCCATTGTCCTTGTACGATTACCAAGGCTCGGTCATCGTCTTGGATTTCTGGGCCTATTGGTGCTTCTATTGTGGCGAGGCCGCCTCGGACATCGAGCCCAACGTGACCGAATACTATCGAAACGCGGGCGGCAACGCCAACGGCGTGCCGGTTCAGGTCATCAGTGTTAGCGTCGATTGCAGCGATCAGTCTGCTGCGGATGCGTATATCGCGCAACACGGTCTGGAACTGGTGGCCGATGATTGCAGTGAAACGGCCTATAGCCCATATTCCGAGGGTGGTATTCCGCAATTTGCCGTGATCAACGGCACCACGAACTCATTGAATTTTAGCGCCTGGGAGATCATCGATACTCCTCTGGGCTATCTCACTAATTACACGGTATCGCAGTTGAAGTCCGACATCGACTCGGTCCAAACGCCCGCGCCGGTTTGCACGCTGACGGCTCCGGCCACCGGCGCATCCGTGACCCCGCCCAGCGTGAACCTGGCTGCCGTTGTGGCCAGCAACGGGAAGATCATTCAGGACGTGGCTTTCTTTAACGACAACACGCTATTGGGAAGAGTCACCAACGCGCCCTATAATCTGACTTGGTCAAACGTGACCACGGGGGCCAAGTCGGTCTGCGCGGTGGCCTATTATGGCGCCGGTTTTTCGGCCTGCTCAGCCACCAACAGTTTCATCGTGGCCGAACCGCTGGTTCAGCGTTTGTCGCTGCAAGGAGACAATGTGGTTTTGAGTTGGACCGGTGGCTCCGGCAAATATCAAGTTCAGGTGGCGACCAATCTTTACGGCGCGTCCTGGGCAAACTGTGGGGCGGCGGGATCGTTTACGAATCTGACTTTGGTCCGCAGCAACAGCATGTGCTTCTATCGCGTAGTCCGCGAATAATCCGCGATTCACGGCCCAGTTGGGTCTCCACCCATTGGGCCAGCCCGCCGCGCCCGGCCCGTTGGCTGCGGGGCGATAAGCCGGAAGAACTGTGCCCCGCGCTCCCCAAGGAGCTCCAATTTTCCGCCAATGGGGTGTTCGTCCCATGGCGTGATAGCTCAGGCAAATGTCTGACCCCATCGTCAACCAGAATAATTGGAGCGGCTCCATGTGCGCTGTATCCGCCAGGTAATTGGATGGTGAAGGCGGTCATCGCACTCATGCTGACTGACGACCGTGACCTGAGCCACCGCCGATCTGTGACGTTGACCACGTAACGGAACTGGGGGCATCGACGTCGGATGGCTCCGGGGATTGGTTGGTGAATAGGTCCAAAGAATCTGGCAAATGGACTGTAATTGTCGAATGTCGAGATGTGACCCCGGTGGCTTACTACGGCGCTGGGATGACGATTTGGAGGTCGTTTTGGGCGAGGTTGGAGGGCAATTTTGACATGAAGCGCTGGTTGCGGCCCGCGAAACCGGAGTGCGCACGGCTTTGAAGCTGCCGGGGAGTCAGCGCCTTAAAACAGGATTGCATACCAAAAATTCATGGACCCTTTAACGTAGCGACCTGCGAAATGGTCCTCCCAGTTCCGTAGGCGCGAGGTGTTAATAGAAACCGAAAGAAGATGATTTAGAGCTCCGGAGGAGCGGCCTAAAGGGATTCTCAAGGCGTTGCAAAAAAACTCTTGCACTATTTAAGGGGCATTCTCCCTTTTTGACGTCGAAAATAATGTGTGGTGAAAATTAGCAGCCAATACATCGCCAACAACTCTCGCGTCACGAACAAGGCTGAAAACAGAATGCCAAAGAAGGCTGCGGCCAACAGGAGCATCGCAAACGCGAATACGTCACTGCGGCCAACCGTCTCTGGAGTATCCAAATGAACCATAACGGCAAAGCTCGGTACAAATGCGCAAATTGCGAGGATGACAGATGCCACAGCGAAAACAGCGCAAAATGGAATCATAAATCCGTGTACACGTCGGCAGAGTTGCAAGTAACGCAGTCTCGCTGGCACGGGCAGCCGG
>CAYTJG010000443.1:0-3887 GCA_964437865.1 uncultured Bifidobacteriaceae bacterium
GATTCATCGTGCTGCGGCTCACCCGCCCGAAGAACGAACCACCCCACCCCACGGCCAAGGAGGCCAGCCATGCGCCTTAGTCCCGACCAGTTGATCTTCTGGCAACACGGCTTTATCAAACTCAACGGGACCATTGTGTTCACCTGGGGATTGATGCTCGTGCTGGCGGTGGGCTCCAAGCTCATCACGCGCCACCTCTCCACGGAAATGAAACGCTCCCGCTGGCAGAATCTGTTGGAGATCGTCGTCACCGGCATCGGGAAGCAAATCGAAGACGTGGGCCTGAAGCATCCGGAAAAATACATCGGTTTTCTGGGCACGCTATTTCTGTTTGTGGCGTTGGCCGCGCTTTGCACGGTCATTCCCGGCTACGAGCCGCCGACCGGATCGCTCTCGACCACGGCGGCGCTCGCATTGTGCGTGTTTGTGGCCGTGCCGTTGTTTGGCATCGAGGAACAGGGATGGTGGGGCTACCTCGAATCCTACACCAAGCCGACGGTCATCATGCTGCCGTTTAACATCATCAGCGAACTTTCGCGCACGCTTGCCCTGGCGGTCCGTCTGTTCGGCAACATGATGAGCGGGGCCATGATCATTGCGATTCTGCTTACCATCACGCCTTTCATTTTCCCCGTCGTGATGACGTTGCTCGGCCTGCTGACCGGCATGGTGCAGGCCTATATTTTTAGCATTCTGGCGGCGGTTTACATTGCCGCCGCCACGCGCACCGGCAAAAAGAAGTCGGTGCCGGCCGCAAAAACTTGAATCATTACCCACCAACCAAAGGACAAATCCATGGATAACATGACCATCATTGCAGTGGTATCAATCGTAACCGCCGGGCTGACCATCGCCCTGGGCAGCGTTGGCCCGGCGCTGGGCGAGGGGCGGGCGGTCGCCACTGCGCTGGGTTCACTGGCGCAGCAGCCCGACGCCTCGGCCACCATCACCCGCACCTTGTTCGTGGGCCTGGCCATGATCGAATCCATCGCGATTTACTGCTTCGTGGTTTCGATGATTCTGATTTTTGCCAACCCGTTTTGGAACCATGTCATTGCCGGCGCGGCCAAAGTGGCTGGAAAATAAAACCTATGTTGTTTGACTGGTTCACCATCGGTGCGCAGGCGCTGAATTTCCTCATCCTGGTGTGGCTGATGAAGCGCTTTTTATACAAACCCATCCTCAACGCCATCGACGCGAGGGAGAAGCTGATTGCGAACGAGCTCGCCGACGCCGATGCGAAAAAGTGCGAAGCGAAAAAGGAGCGAGACGAGTTTCAACAGAAGAACGAGGAATTTGACCGGCAGCGAGCGGCGCTCTTGAGCAAAGCGACGGACGAGGCGAAAGCCGAACGGCTGCGGTTGCTCGAAGAAGCCCGGAAGGCCGCCGATGCCTTGAGCGCTCAGCGGCAGGAGTCGTTGCTCCACGATGCCCACACTTTGAGCCAAGCCATCAGTCGTTTGACGCAGCAGGAGGTGTTTGCGATCACGCGGAAAGCACTCGGGGATCTCGCCACCGTAAGTTTGGAAGAACGGATGGGTGCGGTGTTTGACCGGCGATTGCGCGAGTTGAATGGCCAGGCGAAGCAGGTGCTCGGTGCAGCGCTCCAACAGAATTCCGAGCCGGCCCTGATTCGCAGCACGTTTGAACTGCCTGCGGCGCAACAGGCAGCGTTACAAAATGCACTCAACGAAACGTTTTCGGCGAATATCCGTGTCCGATTTGAAACGGCCCCGGACCTGGTCAGCGGGATTGAACTCACTGCCAATGGGCAGGCAGTCTCGTGGAGCATTGCAGATTATCTGGTGTCGCTGGAAAAGGGGGTCGGCGAACTTCTGAGCGAGAAGGTCAAGCCGGCGCCCAAGCCGGAGGTCAAGGTGGAGCCCAAACCGAATGGGGAGGCTGAAGTTAAATGAGATCATGATTGCCGCGCCTGAAAATTTGCAGAGTGTCTTCGACCGGACGTTCGCCGGAATCAGCCAAGGGCTGGCGGCTTTCACCCCCCAACTGCAACCGCGCGAGGTGGGCACCGTGGTCAGCGTGGCGACCGGCATCGCCAAGGTCGCCGGCCTGCCCGGGGTGGGCTTTGAGGAGTTGGTAAAGTTTCCCCATGATGTACTCGGAATCGCGTTCAATGTGGATGAGGACGAAATCGGCGTCGTGCTGCTCGGCGCCTATCAAGATCTGCACGCCGGCGATCGGGTGGAACGCACTGGACGGGTGATGGATGTGGCCGTGGGTGAGGAACTGTTGGGGCGCGTCATTGATCCACTCGGGCGACCGCTCGACGGCCGGGGACCGGTGGCTTGCACCCAGCGCCTGCCCATTGAACGTCCCGCGGCGGGCATCATGGATCGCTTGCCGGTCACGGTGCCGCTTCAGACCGGCCTCATGGTCATTGACGCGCTCATTCCCATCGGGCGCGGCCAGCGGGAATTGATATTGGGCGACCGGCAGACGGGCAAGACGGCCATCGCCCTTGACAGCATCTTGAACCAGCGTGGAAAGAATGTGATTTGCGTGTACTGCGCCATCGGCCAACGCGCCTCCGCGGTGGCCAAAGTGGTGGCAAACCTCCGCGAAAAGGGCGCGCTGGATTACACCGTGATCATGGTCGCCGAAGGCGACGACTCGCCGGGACTGACTTATATCACGCCCTACGCCGCCACGAGTATAGCGGAATACTTCATGGAAAAGGGGCGCGACGTGCTGATCGTTTACGACAATTTGACGCAACATGCGGAGGCCTATCGCGAGTTGTCCCTCCTGCTGCGACGTCCACCCGGACGCGAAGCCTTTCCCGGTGACATTTTTTATATTCATTCGCGAATGCTGGAGCGCGCGACGCACCTCAGCCAGGAACGCGGCGGCGGTTCGCTCACCGCGCTCCCGATCATCGAGACGGAAGCGCAGGATATCTCGGCCTACATTCCGACGAATTTAATTTCGATCACGGACGGGCAAATCTATCTTTCGCCATCGTTGTTTGAACTGGGCGCGCTGCCGGCCGTGGATGTCGGCAAATCCGTTTCGCGTGTTGGCGGCGAGGCGCAATGGGCGGCTTACCGTGCCGTCGCCGGCGACCTGAAGCTTGCCTATGCGCAATTTGAGGAACTCGAAACCTTTGCCCGATTCGGCGCGCGTCTGGATGATGGCACCCGGAGGATCATTGAACACGGCCGGCGAATTCGCGCCTGTCTCAAGCAGCCGGAATTTGCCCCCATGACCGTGCCGGCACAAATCACCGTCCTGCTGGCGTTGACCGCCAATCTGTTCGACCCGGTGCCGCTGGAACAGATGACCGACGCCGGCCAAGCCTTGCGCGAGGCCGCGACGACCCTCCCGGCGGAAATCAGCGCGCGTTTTGAAACCGCGGCAAAATTGAGTGACGTGGATAAAGGAACGATTATTGAACTCGCCCGTAAGGCGCTCCTGCCATTTCAGCCCAAGCCGGAGCCCAAGCCCGAAGTCAAGCCGGAGTCTAAACCGGCGGCCAGGGTTGAGCCCAAACAAGAGAATAAGTCCCCAGCGAATCCTGAAAACCACGCCGAGACCAAGCCCAAAGTCGCCTCACCGGCGCCAGCAGAAGTTAAACCCGTTGCCGGAGTTGAATCCAAGGAGAAGGCATGAGCGACACCACGGCGAGTTTGACCCGCAAGATCGGCAGTGCCGGCGATCTCCAATCCGTCGTCCGCACGATGAAGGCTTTGGCCGCCTCGAGCATCGGACAATATGAGAAATCGGTGCAGGCGTTGGGCGACTATTATCGCACCGTGGAACTGGGACTGGGCGCGTGTTTTCGGAACGGCAAGCCAACGGCCCCGGTCGTAATGCGGAAAGGACAAACCGACACCGGCGCGATTGGCGCGGTCGTGTTCGGATCCGAT
>CAYTJG010000444.1:0-3871 GCA_964437865.1 uncultured Bifidobacteriaceae bacterium
CGCCGACGGAGCGGTAAAACTCGGCGATGAGCTCCGCAAAGAGGACGTAACGACCGCTGTAGCCCTGGTCAATGGCGTGGAGGAGGAAACTGGTGGCCAGGCCGGTCTTGCCACAGCCCGTCGCCCCCAGCCAGATGATGTTCTGGTGGTGGTGCATGTACTCCAGCGAGTCGTAGAGGGCCATCACTCTTTTCTGGTTGAGTTTGGGCTGGCGTTCAAAGGGAAAGGTCTCGATGACCAGCGGTTCGGGGACGCCGGCCCGTTTGAGCCGGAGCCGGCGGGCGTTCTCGCGTTTGAGGCGGCATTCCTCCGCGAGCACATGCGTGAGCAGGCGCGTGTGGGAAAAGTTGCCTTGGGCGGCCAGTTTCAGATACTCGTCCCAGTGGGCGAGCAGGCCGCCCAGACGGAGATATTTCAGATGTTCAGTCAGTTCCGGGTTCATGGCGGGTCTTGGTAGCGGGCCAGATCGGGTGGCTCGGTCAGCGAACCCTCCTGGTAAGCCTGGCGCTGGGTGAACTGGGCGTCCACCTCGGCAAAAGGCAGATGGCCCTCGCCTTGCTGCAGACAGAGCAGGGCGATGCGTTCGACCGTCGCCAGGCAGGTGATGCGATATTTTTGGGCGCGTTCCAGGCTCTGCGTCAGGATCCCGACGCTCATTTTCCGGCTCAGCGCCAGGAGTCGGCGAATGAACTCGTGCCGTTGGATGCCTTTGACCGGCAGCGCAAAATCCAGATAGGCGCTGACGGCGGGCGCCAGGGCGCGCAAATGCTTTTCCTCCGCCTCCGTGCGGTGCCGGCGATTCTTGGCCGGGTGGCGTGGGGCCGGCTGCCCCGGCGGGTGGAACTGCTGGTGTTTGACGCCCTCCGGCGGCAGGGGATATTCGGCCAGGCATTGGCCGGCGTGATGGATTTTCAGCCCGTCGCCATATTCCAGCACTTTGACGTCCGCACGCTGGGTGCCGGGCACCCAATAATAATTCGCGCCGAAGGCGAGGTAGCCGTACTGGTCGGTGCCCCGGCCATGCAGGCGGTAAGGCGCGGGCAGCTGGGCGGGCAGTGCCACCAGGCAGGGGCGTTCGTGCTCGAAGGCTTTGGCCGGGATCAACCCCGCCTTGCCTTGCGGCTTGTTATCCAGCCGCGCGGTGGCCCACGCCAACGCCTGCGCGTTGAGATCCTCCAGACTCTGGAACGTGCGCCCCGGCAGAAAGTTCGTTTCCACGAACCAAAAACTCCGCTCTTCCCCGGCTTTGCGATTGCAATGGCCGATTTCATGGCAGCGGAACCCAAAACCGTGTTCTTTGGCGAAGGCCTCCATTTCCGGCGCGATCAGGGCATTGGCGCCACTGCCCCGCAGCCGCGCCAGATTGGTGTTGTCAATGATGCACTGGCGGGCGGCGCACCCCCAAAACATCAGCGCCTCGTGCAGGAAGCACTTCATTTTAAAGCGGTCAAAGGCGCGGTAAAACTTCAGATAGCGCCGTTTGCTGTAGCGCAGGTAAATGAGGCTGGCGATGAGTTTGACCCGCCGGCCCGCCAGTTCGACCTGGTAAAGGCTCGTGTCGTGCTGCATCTCCAGCCCCGGCTCGTCGGGCACGCGCTGGCAACGGGTGGTGGCGGGCGTGCTGATGCCCAGGTCGCGGAGCCGGCGGGTCAGCGTGGAATAGCTCACCGGGAGGTGTTCCTCCTCCGCCAGCTTTTCGTGCATCCGCGCCACCCGGCCCTGGCATTGCTGGTAAAGCCGCCGCAACAACTCTTCCTCCAGCCGCGGTTTGCCTGCGCGCCCGCGCGGCGGCAGCGCGCCCTCCGACCGGATGATCCGCCGCACCGTGTTGCGGCTGACCCCCAGGCGGCGGGCGAGTTCCCGCAGTTCCAGGCCTGCCTGGTGCAGCAGGAAAATGGCCTTACGCTTGTCCGTTGCGATCATGGAGTTCCTTCAAGGTTTGCCCAAACGCCGGGGCCCGGCTGAGGATCCCGGCGGTCAACAAATGGGATTGCGCATGAAAGGCCCGGCTGGCCAGCCGCGGATCCCGGCTCTTGCCCATCACCCGCTGCATATACTTCTGCGTCAGTTCCAGGTCGCCGATCATCACCCGCTCAAACTCGCTGCAGCCGTCGGGACTGGGGGTGGCCTGCCGCAGCCGCTCCAGGGACAGGGCCACGTTGCCCTTGAGGATTTCCTGGCGGAACGACGCCGGCCCGCGAAAGCAGCCGTGGGCGAGCTGTTCGACTTCGCGCACGCTCAAGCCTTTGCCGCTGAGCGCCAGCACAAACTCCTCAATCTGCTCCCGGCGCACCCCGTTCATGCGCATAAACGGGCGCAACGCGCTCATGTACGCATAGACCGGAAAGGCCCCGGCAAAGAGTTTTTCCCGCACCGGTTGGCTCAGCTCGGTAAACAGTCCCAGCCGCACACTGACCCAGGCTTTGCTCCGGCACAGCTCGGCGGCGATCTGCGCCACATTCATCGCGCGGACGTTTTTGAGTTCGGCAATAAAAGCGGCTTGTTCCAGGATGCTCAACGCGCGGTGATTGGCCGTCCGCAGCAAGCTCAAGATCCCCACCGCCTCATCGGGCCCCAGTGAGACATAGGGCACCGTCGCCAGCCGCAGCTTGCGCGCGCAGCGATACCGCTTGAACCCGTTGAGCAACAGCCGGACGCCGTGGCCCCCGGCCGCTCCGGCCGGCAGGTCCACCCCTTCCAAAGGCTCCTCAATGCCGCGCTGGGCAATCGCGGCCAACAGCCGCTCCTCCAGCGCGGCCTGTTTTAGCCGGAAGCGCTCGTAACGCAGATCCAAATGGGCCAGTTCAACTTCGTTGGTCATCGTGTCGGCGGTCAAGGCGGATGTTCCCTTAACCACGCCACAGTCTGATCGATTTTGCGGCGGCGGCACAGGCGGTGTTGTCTCAAAACTTTTACCAGCATCGCCAGCACCTCCGGACGGCTGACCCGCCGGCCTTCCAGCCAACTGCAGACCATCCGCACATGCGCCACCAGCACCCCGCTCCACTCCGGGCGGCCAGCACCCGGCCCCGACTGGCTTTCCGCCGGGGCCGGCAGCGGCTCCGCCGCCCGGCGGGGGGGCCGGCGTTTGCCGTTAAGGGCCTGCTTTTTGGTCTTGCCGACGGGGTCGCGATAATACGCGACACTCCGGCGGGTGGAGGCCTGCCGGCGGTGGGCGTGCCGGCAGCCAAAGGGACACCCCAGATCGGAACGACCGGCATTGCGCGGATCGGCCAGAAAGAAAATGCCGCAGTGCCGGCACCGTTTCAGGCAGGCGCGCAAACCGGGCTTGGCTCGCACCACCGATCGCAGCAGAAAATAATACTCCAGCACCAGGGTGGCCGCCGCGCCCCCGTGATACCAGTCCGCCCGGAACTCAAAATGCTCCGCGATCTTGATTGCAAAAAACCAAAGCTTTCGCTGATAATGCTGACTCCGTTATTGATGGTCCCCGTTTTACAAAAACGGCACGCCCGTGTCGAGCCTGTGAGACGGGGACTTTTTCCGGCCCGCCCACCCCCAACGCCCCCGTCACGGCCCGGCCCCGACTCCTTGGCAAGAAAAACCGCGCGTCCGCCCGAAGTGCCTGGGTCAATTTAGCTGAGCAGACCCGGGTCAATTTTGTTGAGCGCCATAGTCCAAGACTGACAACAATTAGAGAGTTAGTCCTATATGCATTTACCTTTCCCCCGGGGAGAAGGGGAAACGTCGGCCGCCGCAATGCCATCCGATGCCGACAGTGATCGGACGCTCTCAGACCCAAGTCGGTGCAACGTTCGGTCGCAGCCATTTCAAGCGCTTGGGAGGGCCAAACACCCGCCCAAAGGGGGGGCGAAATCCTAGTGGCATTGGGCGAGGACGCCGGCGCCAC
>CAYTJG010000445.1:0-3851 GCA_964437865.1 uncultured Bifidobacteriaceae bacterium
AATGAGTACGGAATCCTGGGCGACTCGGTCACGGCCCCGGCCATTTCATATAACGATGTGTGGGAGAATTCGCTGGGCAATTATTACGGCGGGAGCGGGGCGGTGGTTGGCCCGGGGCCGGGCGACATTTCGGCAGATCCCATGTTTGACCCCACTTCGCCGAGTGGTTGGGGCCTGCTGGCTGCATCTCCCTGCATCCATGCCGGTGACCCGAATCCGTTGTATGACAACCCCGACGGCACCCGCAATACCATGGGCGCCTTTGGCGGGCCCAATGCGGTGAGTTCTACGCTCTTCACGAGCCTCACCTCCGGGTTTGTTTTCACCAGCGTCGGGAACATCCCCACCACCTCCATCGCCAACACCCTGCCCGCAACCGGTTTGGCAAACGTCGATCCCACCACCGCCAGCGCCCTGGCCATCCCGGCGTGGTCGAATGCGCCGTTTGGCGGCCAAGTGCAGTTGCACGGCCTGTTTGGGGCGAACGATGACGCCGTGACCTACTACCAAATCCTGGCCGCTCCCTGGAGCGGCACCACCCCGCCCGCCCTGAGCGATTTTGTTCCCCTCCAAGATCCCTTAAGCAAGATCAAGTACGTGCTGACGACCAGCGGCTTGGTCCCCAGCTTGGTCAACGTGGGACCTGACGTCAATGGGCTCTATATGCGGACCGACCTGCCCAACTCGGGATATTGGACCTCGCCAGACCTCAAGCTGTTGCTCAATTCCCTGTCACTGCAAAACACCCGCTACGATTTCATCTGCCGGGGTTTCACCAACGATTCTCCCACCGCCCTGGCGAGCCTCCCCGGCAACAACCTCAGTCGCATTACGCTTTGGTTGGATAACAACCTGCCCGTCGTCAACCTCGCCTCGGTTCTGGATGAATACACCAACCCGATTCCCGAGTGTGGGATCATCTCGCTGGCCACCAGTCAGCAAAACCTTCAATTCCAATTCACCGCCTATCATCCGAGCGGGTTTCTGAGCAGCTACTCGATCGGGTCCTATTACGGCCGCAATAATTTTGGCGGCTATATTGCGCAGGACCAGTATCCCGTGCATGCGGCGGGGGGACCACTTTGGTATGGCGTGGGCCCCGGCACCCAGATTTCGAATTCCCAACCAGCTCAACTCTCGGGACAACTCTTCAACTGGGAATCTTGCGCCTACCAATTTCAAGTGTACGCCGCCGCTCGAACCACCGACGGCGTCAATCTCCTCTACTGGACGACGTTCAATGACCACTATTACATCGAAGTCGGCACAACCGTACCGGGCGGTTGCGTGGGGGACCTCAACGGTGATGGTCGCGTGGACGGGCTGGACTTGTTCATTTTTGCCTCCAGCTTTGGCACCAACTGCGTGCACTGAGCGGAACCGCCTGTTCGGGATGAACCTTGATAGACAAACGGAGCGCTTATGAAAATTTGGAAATGCGTTTGGGTCTCGGCCTTCGTCGCCGGCGCGCTGCTGGACCGGCCAGCCGACGCTGCCGTCACAGTTTACGGGGTGGCCACCTCAACGGGACCCACCATCGAAGTGGATCTCTACGCGAATATTGTGAACGACGCCTTGATGAGTTTCGGAGCCAAGCTGAATTACTCCCCAACGGACCTCTACGTGCTCAGCGCCAGCAAGAACACCAACGTCTGGTACCTGGCCGCGAACGGAATCGCATACAATTATATCGACGCGGACACGTCGGTGCTGGGGCAGGTGGTGATTCTCGGCGGCAAGCTGGACGGCAGCCATCCGCTGGAGGGCGTGGCCGGCACGAACACGCCCCTGGGCAAAGTGGTTTTCGGCCGACTCAGCCGCAACACGCCCACCTTCAGCCTCGCGATCGGCCGCTCGGCATACTTTGCGAATTTTGTGACGACCAACGGCACCACGCTGGATACCCTGGCTGGCGGCGTGGCGTTCGCGGGGGTAACCCCGGACCCGAACGACACGGCGCTCGTGGGCATTCCCGATTCGTGGCAGCTCCAATATTTCGGCAGCATCGGCGCCATCTGGTGGAGCGATGACCCGGACGGTGACGGGTTCAACAATCTTCAGGAATACCAAGCCGACACCAACCCGACCAACCGGGCGTCATTCCTGGGGATGAGCGGGGCGAGCCGCTCCGGGGGGAGCGTCACGATTCGCTGGCACGGTGGCGTGCAGGCCACCCAGGTATTGCAGCGCAGTTTTTCGCTTGGTCCCACGGTCAGTTGGGTGAATATATTCACCAACCTGCCTCCCACCTCCGTTAACGCGACCTATGCGGATGCCATTGGTGCCAATCAAAGCGCCTACTACCGGATCACCGCGAACCGCTAAGCCGAACGGCTAAAATGCGGCTGGCAGACATTTTTAATGGGCAATCCTCCTGCCCAGCGCCAAAGGCGCGTCTCTTACCAGCCTGGGCCAGCGGCCGAATGGCGCTTAGATAGCGCCATTCGGCCAACGGCCCCTGCCATACCAGCATGGGGCACCAGCACCACGGCGACCCGAGTCGCGAAATTGCGTAACCAACTCGCCATTTCTTTGGCACGGTTGCGAAATCACGAAAGCTGTCCGCGCAAAGCCAGCGCAGACGTTTCAAACGACGCGGGAACAACGTCACCCTCTCCTGGGGGAGAGGGCCGGGGTGAGGGCGGTCGTTCCACCAACTTGTGTTTGTTGTATTGCAACCCCACCCCTGCCGCCCGCCGCAATGCGTTGGCGGACTAGTTTTAAGCGTGAGCACTGTCCCCCAAGCCGGGGAAGTTTGATGCCCGTGTCATTAGCGACGTGGCAGCCGCGCTCAAGCGGTGGTTGAAGCTCTAAACGGCTCCGGGACATTCAATTCTCAACAGGCGCGCCATATTCCAAATTCCAACTGCAATCCGCCGAAACATCAAGTTTTCATTGTCGATTGTCGGACCGACCCTTCCACGACCCTTCCAGGTAAAATCGCTGGCGGAAGACTGGGAGCGGGCGGCCGAAACCATCGACAGCGGCTGTGCCGGGGCCAAGCTGGCCGAGCTGGCGGACGCGGACACTCCGGGCTGACAGACAGTTGACACGGCCGATGGCGCTGAAAGCGCATCACAAGATAGCCCGGGGCAAAGCGAGCGGTGCGAGCGGCGCCCCGGGAACCCAAAACATTAACAAAACCAAGCGCTGAAAGCGCGGCACAGTCAGCACGCAGCGCTGAGTATTGGCCAAGGCCGCAAGGCAGCCAATCCATCGTGCAGGCCCGGACAGACAACCAAAAAAGGCATTTTTGGATGTCCGTCTCATGCAACCAGCGCTTTGTGTCAATAGCTTGGCCCGCCCCTTTCCGCCGCAATGCGTTGGCGGACGAGTTTTAAACGTGAGAACTGTCCCCCAAGCCGGCGAAGTTTGGTTCATTGATCTAGCGCATCAATTCCTCATCACACCGCCACCGGCGCCTTGATGGCCGGATGCGGGTCGTAGCCGATCAATTCAAAATCTTCGAACTTGAAATCCTTGATGTCCTTGACGGCCGGGTTCAGCCACATTTTTGGCAGCGGGCGCGGGGCGCGCGAAAGCTGCAGCTTGGCCTGCTCGATGTGATTGGTAAAAAAGCGCGTGGACGTTGGTCAATTCCCACGGGCAAAAATTTCAACGGCTTTCATTCCCGGAACTTGCATAATTAACAGAATGATTTTGTATCCCAATAGGCCAAAACGCGATAGAAAAAAAAGATTGTGAATTTCCCCGGCAAACAGTGCCCCGGGAATTTGCATTTGAACAGCAATTTACCATCGTTTTAGGAACCGAGCGCGCCGGACGACGGTGCCGACCGAAAAGTTTTTCATGAACGGGTGACCCATTCGGTTCTGGTGCGGCAGTGCGAG
>CAYTJG010000446.1:0-3813 GCA_964437865.1 uncultured Bifidobacteriaceae bacterium
GTCTGCTCGTTGGTGCCCACGTCCGGCGCCATCACATCCACCTGCGGACCGATGAAGGGGATCATTTCCTGCGTGAAGCGCCGGGTGAGCCGTTCGATCTCGGCGCGCGACATTTTGGCGGGATCGCAGGCGATGCCGCCCTTGGCGCCGCCGTAGGGCAGGCCGGTGAGCGCGCACTTCCAGCTCATCCACATGGCCAGCGCGGCCACTTCGCCCAAGGCCACGTCCGGATGATAGCGCAGGCCGCCCTTGGTGGGGCCCAGCGTCAAGTGATGCTGCACGCGATAGCCGGCAAACACCCTGACGCTGCCGTCGTCCAGACCAATGGGCAGGGCGACGGTCAGGGAGCGTTTGGGATATTTCAGGCGATCACGATGGCTGTCGGGGATTTGCAGGTGGTCGGCCACCAAATCGAACTGCCGGCAGGCCATCTCGAAGGTCGGATGTGCGTAGATCTCCATAGCTCAGTCAGTCAATCTGATTTGCCGAAGTTGCGCCAGCCGGCGATTCGCCCGGGAGCGGAAGCCCGCCCCCCCCAAAGGACGGCTGGCATGGGCGACCTTTTCCTTTTAACCTGCTCTAACCAATTTGCCACTCACTCTCTCACTCTGTTTCCACTCTCACTCTCTCTCACTCATCCACTCTCTCAACCAATCACGTCCATGCCAGCCAACCGTAACGTCGCGCCAAATTGGCGGGAGTCAAGCGGGTGGATTGAGATTTAAGAAAAAATTTAATAGAAATTAAAGAAGACTAATGATGAAAGAGGGGCGCCCCAAACCCGGCGGGCAGCGCCGAGCTGCAAACTTGAGCGGCGCATGATTTTGTCCGCACCCGCCGGGGCGGGCGGAGTGGCGGCGGGCACGCTCCGAATACGACAGAGCGCGCGGGGCGAAAGACGCCAACGCCCGGTGGCCGGGCGATTGGATTAGGATTCCTGGAGGACGGCCTCTTTTTGCTCGGACTTGGCCGGCTCGGGCAAATAGAGGTAGCGCCGGCAATTATCGCACAGGCAAACATCCTGGGCATGGCGCACTTCCAGCACCACCGCCAAAGGCAGACGCATATGGCAACCGGTGCAGGTCTGGTTGCGGATGACGGACACGCCTTTCTTGCCCTGATCCCCCAAGCGGTCGTAGTGGGCGAGCACCGGCCCCGGGATTTTGGCGCGCAACTCGGCAATGCGACGCTCGGTGGCCGGGCGGACGGTTTCGTCAAATTCGAGCGTTTGCAGCTCGAATAGGTTCTCCATAATTTCTTTCATCATAAGACTTACCAACGGAAGGAAAGAGCATCATAACCTTCCCGCGGGCTGATGTCGACGGACATTCGACGGATATTCTTCCGTCGACACCAACCCGCAGGACACCGGCGCGGTTCCTCCGCTGCGCCGGTGCCTGCACTAGCGTCGATCAATGCTGCTTGCGCACATTGCGGCGCGAAGGCTTGGGATTAGCCGGCGTGGTCGTCGGGGTGGCAGCCGGGGCCGAAGCCGGGGCGCTGGTACCGCACTTCTGGCCGCAGGCCGAGGTGGAGGTGGGGTTCGTGGTCGTACTGGCCGTCGTGTTTGAATCGCTCATAATTTTGATGTTATCAGTTCAAAGTGGTTGGTTCTTAATCAACCAACATCTCTCCCTCGCATCCGACGTGCCAGCCGTGCGCCGGCCGGCCGCCGGGCGCATCAAACGGCCGTTTTTATTGGCGAAAATAGCTGCTTTTGCCCCTTTCGTGACAACCAGGCAAAAGCTGCCAAAGGTGGGTTTTTGTGCAAGTATTGCACTTGGATGCCGGCGATGGTGCAGGGTGCGCCAGCCGCGGTGCGGGCGCGATTTGCATCCCGGCGGGGTCGATGATAATATGCAACTCTAATAATTTGTATGAATCAAGACCTCCAACAGCGTATTCAGGCCGCGCTGGCCGATCCCCAGAACCTGGGCGAACTGGCCGATGCCGACCGCGTGGGTACCGTGGGCAACGCGGATTGCGGCGAAATGCTGCGGCTCTGGGTGAAATTCAAGGAACAAAACGGCCGGCAGGTGATTGACCGCGCCACGTTTCAATCGTTCGGGTGTGAGACCGCCATTGCGGTGGCCAGCCTGGCCACCGAGTTGATCCGGGGCAAGACGGCCGAGGAGGCGCTGGCGCTGAAGACGGAGGAACTGGCTGGCGAACTGGGCCCGCTGCCGCCGATGAAAATCCACTGTGCACAACTGGTGGAGGGCGCCTTGCGCTCCGCGCTGGCTCCCTCGGAAGCGATCACCCCGGTCGCGCCGCCGGTCGGCACGGGGGCCAAGGGCTCCACCTTGTTGGACCATTTCAGCCAGCCCCCGGCGGGCGGCGTCAAGCTGACGTTCCTGGACGAACCGTAACCGGTGCGGCCTCAACTGGCCGGCGTTTCCTGCAGTTTCTTCAGGGCGGCCGCGGCGGCGTTGCTTTCCGCGGCCTTCTTGCTCTTGCCGGTACCCCGGGCCAGCTCCGCGCCGCCGTGCAGCACCGCACAGACGAAGTCGCGGTCGTGATCCGGGCCCTCGGCAGAAATCAAATGATAAATCGGTGGTTCGGGCGACTTGGCTTGCAGAAATTCCTGCAATTCACCCTTGGGATTGTCGATGCCCGCCGTCTGGGCCAGTTCGGCGCAGTTGGCCGTGAATTCGCGCAGGATGAACTCCTGGGCCGCCGCGAAGCCGCCATCCAGGAAGATGGCGCCCAGCAGCGCCTCAAACGCGTCGGCCAGGATGGAGGGCCGGGTCCGGCCCCCGGTATTTTCCTCGCCCCGGCTCAAGATCAAATGCGCGCCCAAATCCAGCCCGCGTCCATGCATGGCCAGGGCGGTGGCATTCACCAGCTTGGCGCGCGATTTGGTGAGCAATCCCTCGTCGGCTTCCGGGAAAGTCGCGTAAAGATGCCGGGACAGGACCACGCCCAGGACCGCATCGCCCAGAAACTCGAGCCGCTGATTATGGGGCGTGGCGGCGTCCTGCTCGTGCGCGATGGAGGGATGAGTCAACGCCAGGCGCAACAGACTCTCGTCACTAAACTTAAAACCAAGGCGATGTTGAAATTCGGCCAGGTCTGACATGGGAGGCTAGGACGGTTGGGTTTCGCGGGCGGGCGCGTCGCTGGTTTCGGCGGCTGCGGGAGCTTGCGCCACCGCGTTTTCCGGCGTGGCGGCCGGTTCCGCGGAAGGTTCGGCGGGCGTGGGCGCGTTTTCCGCGGCGGTCGGCGCGAGCGGATTCAGCCCGTGTTCCAGCAATTGCGCCACGTCGTGTTGCACCGTCTCCAGTTGGTTCAGGTGCAGGTCCGGATCCGCGATGGTAAACAAATCGCCGGTCCGGGGCTGTTCGTAAATGAAGACGCGTTTGCCCTCTCGTTTGATTTGTTCCTTCACGCGGAGCAGGCGTTTGCGTTCGAGCATCACCGCCAGGATGTAGGCGGCCGGCGCATATTGCGGGTCGTTGCGCTCGATGAGCTTGCGCAGCAGTGTTTCGGCGGTTTCCTTTTGGATGGGATCCGGCGCCGGCGGCGGCGGCACCTCAAAAACCCCCTGCCAGTGGGAGACAAATCCCTTGCGGTCCCGGGCGCCATCGCTGAACTGGCTTTGCCAGCAGGCATCGCAGACATCCATGCGCCGCAACTCATCCGTCTTTTCGTCGTACAGCAGGGTGTGATACGGCTGGCGGTCTGCAAACGGCTTCGTGCACGCCTCGCAGGCGATGGCCCGCGACTGGATGTTCCACTCATTCATGAGCCAAGCATTTTTACACGAATCGACCCGCTTGGCACGAAGGAAAAATCAGCGTCTGCTCATTCCGC
>CAYTJG010000447.1:0-3776 GCA_964437865.1 uncultured Bifidobacteriaceae bacterium
GAGACCCTCGAGCCCACGACTCCTTACGTCGTCGCCTATAATCAAGCCCCTTGCGCCCGTCGAGGCCACTCCTGACGGAGCTTGAAATCATTTTCGTTTTGTTTCTACCAATAGGCCGCGCCTACGGCGCTGGGGCGAGCGTTTACCCGGCGTAGGCCCATGCCATTGGCCAAGGGCGGCCGGATGATTGTCATCCGGTCAGGATGTCCGGAGGACCGTGGCGTTGGTTGGGGTTGTCGCCTAGCGAATAGACACGAATGCCGGTTTTGACCTCAGTTGGCCGCGGGAAGGGACGTTTGGTTCGCGTGTTCGTCGCCTCGTCGCCCACCGGTCAGTTCTTTTCCGTCTGGCGCAAAAACGCGGTGAGGTCCTGTTTCCAGAGGACGGCTTTGGTGTGGCTGCCGTGGCCGACGGTCTGGTCGTTGTACGGAATCACAATGGCTTGGCCATGCTTTACTCGTTTGAGGTTGCGCTCCAGGACGCCCAATTCGGGCGGATTGATCAAATCGTCCGCGGAATTGATCGCCAGCAGGGGCGCCTGGATTTTTTCCAAGTCGGGCGCGGGATCGTAATCGGTGGAAGCCGCCAGGGCGTAGAGGACGTCGTTGGCATCGAGCTGGTTCATGGCATTCGTGACGTAACGGTCGAGCAATTCGTCGGCCCGCCCGACCGTGGGTGCCTCCTGGAGGCGCAGGGCGGGGTTCTCCCCCATAAAATAGAGCGTCTCGGCCGCGACGCGGAGGCCGGCGGGCTGGGCATGATAATCGCCGTTCTGATAATCGGGCGAGCAGCGAATGGCATCCATGATTATGCGGCGCCAGACGCGGTTGCGGCCGGAGATCTGCGTTGGCAGGCTGGCGAGCGGCAGAAGGGCGTCCATGAAGTCGGGGTGTGCTTCGCCCCAGAGCCAGGTGTGCATGCCGCCCATCGAGGTGCCCATGACCAGCCGCAAATGGTTCACCCCGAGCCCTTCGGTGAGCAGCCGGTATTGAGCGTCAATCATGTCGCGATAGCCGTAGTTGGGAAAGCTGGCGCGCAGGCCATCACTGGGTTTGGCGGATTTCCCGTGGCCAAGCGCGTCCGGTATGATCACATAATAACGCGTGACATCGAGGGGTTGGCCGGGGCCAAAGAGTTCGCCGGCGAATTGCGTGCCCAAGAATTGACCGCTGCTGCCGGTGGTGCCGTGCAGAATGAGGACGGCATTACGGACCACGCCGGCACCGTCGCGTTGGGCCTGGCCAAAGGCGAGATAGTGCAGGCGCACCGCCGGCAGGGTCTGTCCGGAGCGGAATTGAAAATTGGTGAGGATAAAATCGTTGCTGGCCGGTGGCGGGAAATTGGCGGCGGATAATCCGGCTGCGGGAAGGAAAAGCGCGAAAAGCACGGCGGCCAGGACATGCGGGCAAAGCGGGTTTAACCTCATGAGCTGAAAATTAGCGCGACAGGTCCATTACCGCAAATGGCAAATGGAAACCAACGACGCGAATTCCCCAATTCGATTTCCGAGGAGATCCCAAGGGGGGAAGGCCTACGTTTCCCGGGCTGTCTGCACGGGGATGGCGGACAATTTGGCGTCCTTGTTCGTCTCGGCGAAATAGTTGGCCGACCATTCATTTTGGAAGAGCAACACCGGGTTTTTGCCCACGTCGTAGGCCAGGCGCGCGCCGGTCGGCAGCACCAAGGCATCCAAGGCGTCTTCGGTGATATCGGTGGACAGCCAGCGCACCACCGTCCACGGGGCGGCTTCCAGACGTGATACGGCGCCATATTCGCTCTCCAGCCGGTATTGCACCACCTCGAATTGGAGGGGGCCGACGGCGGCCAGCAGCGGTGTCTTGATGGCGGAATTGCGCAGATACAGCGCCTGGATGACGCCTTCCTGCAAGAGCTGGTCCAGTCCCTGCCGAAACTGCTTGTACTTGGCGGTATTGGGATTGTGCAGATAGCTGAAGGCCTCCGGCGTGAAGCGGGGGATTTCTTTGTAATGGATCGCGGGATCGGCCGTGAGCGTGTCGCCAATGCCGAAACTGTCGTGGCCCACCAGACCAATGACGTCGCCCGGAAACGCCTCATCCACGGTCTCGCGTTCGTTGCCGAAAATCTTGTGCGAACTGGACAGGCGCACTTTCTTTTCCGACCGCGAATGGTGCACGATCATGTCGCGCTCGAACTTGCCCGAGCAAACGCGGATGAAGGCGATGCGGTCGCGGTGCTTCGGGTCCATGTTGGCCTGGATCTTGAAGATGAAGCCGCTGAACTCGGGGAACTCCGGCGAAATTTGGGTGCCTGCCATCACGCGGGGCTTGGGCGGCGGGGAATGCTTCAGGAAACCGTCGAGCAGCAGTTGCACGCCGAAGTTGTTGCTGGCGCTGCCAAAGAACACGGGCGTGCTCTTGCCCGCCAGCACGGCGGCATCGTCAAAGATTTCGCCGGCCTGTTCGAGCATGGCGAGTTCTTCCACCGTCTTGTTGAAGGTGACGTCGTCGAGCTGGCCGCGCACGGCCGGGTCCTCCACGCCGCCCACGGACACCGGCGCGCGATACTGGCCGCCCACGGTGCGCTCAAACAGGTGCATCTTGCTGGTCTGGCGATCAAAGACGCCGCGGAAATCAAAACCGTCGCCGATGGGCCAGTTGACCGGGAACGCGCCGATGCCCAGGACCCGCTCCAATTCGTCAATCAGTTCCAGTGGGTTCTTCATGGGCCGGTCGCACTTGTTCATGAAGGTGAAGATGGGCACGCCGCGCTGCCGGCAGACCTCGAACAGCTTGCGCGTCTGCGGCTCGATGCCCTTGGCGGCGTCGATGACCATGACCACGGAATCCACCGCGGTGAGCACCCGGTAGGTATCCTCGGAAAAGTCCTTGTGGCCGGGGGTGTCCAGCAGGTTGATGCGGTAGCCGGCGTAATCGAATTGGAGGACGGTGGAACTGATGGAGATGCCGCGTTTTTTTTCCAGTTCCATCCAGTCGCTGGTGGTGGCGCGCTGGTTTTTGCGCGCGGTGACGGAGCCGGCCAGTTGCACGGCACCGCCGTACAACAGCAGCTTCTCCGTCAACGTGGTTTTGCCCGCGTCCGGATGCGAAATGATGGCGAACGTGCGCCGCTTAGCGATTTCTTGGGCGATGCTCACAGCAAAGCCAAGGAGCATAGCAGGGTTTCCGCCGCCCACAAGCCGGGAAAGATCCGGAATCGGCCGCAAAAAGCCATGGGCCTGACTTGATTTATTTCGGGCCTGACTTATTTTGTTCCTCTCGATATGGAATTAAACAACGAAGAGATCCGCCGTTATTCGCGGCACTTGATCCTGCCCGAAGTGGGTTTGGCCGGGCAGAAGAAGCTGAAAGGCGCCAGCGTCCTGTGCATTGGCGCCGGTGGGCTGGGTTCGCCCATCAGCATGTATCTGGCCGCCGCCGGCATCGGCAAGATCGGCATCGTGGATTTCGACACCGTGGATTATTCCAACCTCCAGCGCCAACTGCTCCATACCGATGCGGACGTGGGCCGGCCCAAGGCGCAATCGGCCAAGGAAACCCTCGCCGGCATCAATCCCAATTGCGAGGTGGTGATCCACAACACCCGGATTTCCTCCGAGAATGCGCTCGACCTGATCCGGCCCTACGACATTGTGGTGGACGGCACGGACAATTTTCCGACGCGGTACCTGACGAATGACGCGTGCGTGCTGCTGCAGAAGCCGAATGTGTACGGCTCGATTTTCCGGTTTGAAGGCCAGGCCAGCGTGTTTGCGCCGCACCTGGGCGGGCCGTGCT
>CAYTJG010000448.1:0-3759 GCA_964437865.1 uncultured Bifidobacteriaceae bacterium
TCGTCAAAAAAATGGGCTACGACGGCGTGGAACTCGCCTGCTGGGGCGACCACTTCGAAGTGGACCGCGCGCTGAGCGAGCCCGATTACGCCAAGAAGAAATGGGCGCTGTTGGAAAAGAACGGCCTCACCTGCCACGCCATCTCCAATCACCTCGTCGGCCAGGCCGTGTGTGACCTCATTGATGAGCGGCACAAGGCGATTCTGCCGGCCGACGTATGGGGCGATGGCCAACCGGAAGGCGTGCGGCAACGCGCCGCCGAAAAGATCAAGGCCACCGCCCGGGCCGCCCGGAAGTTCTTTAATGCCGCGCCCGGCCGCAACGGCGCCGCCTCTCCCGCCATCGTCAACGGCTTCACCGGCTCCTCCATCTGGCACGCCCTCTATGCCTTCCCGCCCACCGGCCAGGATTTTTGGAATCGCGGCTTCGCTGACTTTGCCACGCGCTGGACCCCCATTCTGGAGGTGTTTGACAAGGAAAACGTCAATTTTGCGCTCGAAGTGCATCCCACGGAAATCGCCTTTGACCTCGCTTCCGCACGCCGCGCGCTGGCTGCGGTCAAGGATCATCCGCGCTTCGGTTTCAATTTCGATCCTTCCCATCTCGGCTATCAGGGCGTGAACTACGTGAAGTTCATCCGCGAATTCGGCAGCCGCATTTTCCACGTGCACATGAAGGACGCCTGGTGGGGACATGGCGACGGTTCCGTGGGCGTTTTCGGCGGTCATACCGACTTCACCGACCCGCGCCGCTTCTGGGATTTCCGCTCCCTGGGCCATGGCGATATCAACTTCGAGGAAATCATCGTGGCGTTGAACGACGTGGGCTATCGCGGCCCGTTGTCGGTGGAATGGGAGGATGGCCGCATGGACCGCATCCACGGCGGGACCGAGAGCTGCGCGTTTGTGCGCAAGCTCGATTTCGCGCCCAACCAGGCCGCCTTCGACGCGGCGTTCGCGCGGAAGGATAAATAGCCGGCGGACCCGCCGCTCAGAGATGGATCACCGGATCGCCGTACAACGTGAATGATCCGGTCCGCTCAATTTTCACGTCCATGAGTTGGCCGCGGTGACGTTCGCCGCCGTCGAAGAGCACGATTTTGTTGCAGCGGGTGCGGCCGATGAAGCGGGCGCCGTTCTTGCGGCTGGGGCCTTCCACCAGGATTTGCACCTGGCGTCCGATGAACGCTTCGTATTTGCGCGCGGCGATGGAGTTGACCAGTTCCAACAGGCGCTGATTGCGCTCCTCGCGCACCGGCTGCGGCACTTGGTCCGGCATTTCGGCGGCCGGCGTGTCGCGGCGCGGCGAGTACTTGAAGATGTACGCGTTGTCAAACGCCACCTCCCGGCACAGCGAAAGCGTCTGCTCAAAATCCTCCTCCGTCTCACCCGGGAAACCCACAATGATGTCGGTGGTGATGCCAATGCCGGGCCGGGCGCGGCGCAGTTTGGCAACAATGCCCGCAAACCGCTCCCGCGTATAGCCGCGGTGCATGAGCTTGAGCAACCGGTCGCTCCCGCTTTGCAGCGGCAGATGGGCGCTCTCGCACAACTTCGGCAACCGCGCGAAGGCATTCACCAAGTCATCGCCGTAGCCCTTGGGGTGCGGCGAGGTAAAACGAATCCGCTCCAGCCCGTCGATTTCGTGCACGGCCTCGAGCAATTGGACGAAGGGCGTCACCGCATAGGCGGTCGGTAAGTCAATCGTCCCCTCAGCCGGGGTCTCGACCGGCTCGGCGCCGGCCGGACGCTGGCCGTTTTGCCAGGCCTCGCGCTTTTCGCGCCGGCCGTAGCTGGTGACAATCTGGCCGAGCAGCGTGACCTCCTTCACGCCGCGGCCGGCCAGTTCGCGGCATTCCGCCACGATATCGGGAATGGTCCGGCTCCGTTCCTCACCGCGGGTGGCGGGCACGATGCAAAAAGTGCAATGCTGGTTGCAGCCCTGCATGATGCTCACAAAGGCGGACACCGAGGTGCGGGCATTGCCGTTGACGAGATGTTCGCGGATGGCGGCCTCGCTCTGGGCCTCGGGGGCCACATCCACCACCTGGTCGCGCCGTCCGGCCAGCAGGTCATCGAGGTACTCGGCGGCGCGATGAGCTTTCTGGGTGCCCAGCACCAAGTCCACATCCGGCAACTGGTCGATCAGTTCCCGGCCGCGGCTCTGCGCCATGCAGCCCATGAAGCCGACGATCTGGTGCCGCTTTTCGCTCCGGGCGGTACCCACGAGGTTCTTCATCTTGTTGATGGCCTTTTGCTCGGCGAAATCGCGCACGCTGCACGTGTTCAGCAGCACCACGTCCGCCGCGGCCTCGGACTTGGCGAGGGTATAGCCCTTGGCCACGAGCTGCGCGGCCACGGCCTCGCTATCGCGCTCGTTCATCTGGCACCCGTAAGTTTTTATGAAAACACTCGGCATGGTACGCGGACGCTTATTTTACAACTAATGCCAGCAATCAAAAAATCAACAGTGTGCCACGCTAACAGGAAACCGCTTAAAATCAATCGTCATTTATCCACCGGAAGAATATCCAGTTCGGCCAGCGAGGCGTAAGGTCTTGACGGATCGAAGCTGCTGTTCGCCACCAGTTTCAAATAACGCGCCTTGACCGGTGTGGCAAATTTGACCGTATGCCATTGGGCGTCTTGTGGAAACGTACCCTGGGCTGCCGCCGTGCCCCAACTCTGGCCGTCATGGCTGGTGAACACGGCGAAATCCTTGATCCAGCCGTTCTGGTTGCCGTCCTGTCGCGGCAGGCATTTGATGCCGGCAA
Source organism: uncultured Bifidobacteriaceae bacterium (assembly GCA_964437865.1). Taxonomy (GTDB): domain Bacteria; phylum Verrucomicrobiota; class Verrucomicrobiia; order Limisphaerales; family UBA11358; genus UBA11358. The sequence continues at coordinate 2,774 of CAYTJG010000448.1, forward strand.
GGGTGGCGGGCTGGGACAGTTCAACGACCAGTGCGTGCGGAAATGTTGGGGCACCCCCCTCCCATGGCGTGTGCCACATCGTGTCCGCGTCGCCGTCCATGGCCTGGTCCGCACCATATTCCCCGGAGGCCTGACTGTCGGCGTGAATCTGCGCGCCCAGTGCCTGAAGCCGGCTGGTGAGCTTTGACACAAAAAGTTGGTCCAAGGCGTCGGCGGCGAGCTCCGATTTTGGATTGAAAGCCGCGGAGCCAAGGTAGGCATAGAGGCTTTTGGCGAACTGCCGCGCGGCGGGACGGCTGGCGAGGTGGGAAGTGATATCAATCGAGCAGACGAGAATTTTTCCCCGGCCAACGCGGGCTTCGAACACAGTGCCGAGCCTGTGGTTTCTCGCAAAGTTGTCAATCACCTGAACCAACGGGCGGAAATCCGCCGGCGTGTCATCGAGAATGATCGGTCTGGAATTTTGCATCAGATCATACCATTGCCAGTCGCTGTAAAAATCCGTCGGAAACTTTGCGAACAGCGGATGCTTCGGCTCGCAGAGAATGCTCATCGTGTCGGGCTGTTGCGAGGGAAACCAGACCGGGCTCCAGAACGTCGGCAAGAAACTTCCGCGAAACGAATTGTGAAGGAACTCCTTCGCGGGCAAAAGCAAAATGGTCTTGCCGTCGGCGAGTGCGGCTTTCGTCGCCTCATCCCACGCGGTGCTGACGACAACGCCGGCGGGCGGCGGCGGCGCGGTTTCGTCGGGATAAACCCAGATGTCCCACCCGTTGGATACTTTCGTTCCTTTCAATCCCACCGTGACGGTGAGCTGGCACGGCGCGGGGACTTTCGCGAGCGAGGCGCTGAGGGAGCCGAGCGGCGAGAGTTCTCCCGTGGGCGCGGCCAGCGAATCAAGTTCGCCGCCGGCGATTTTCTTTCCGTGCTCGTCGGAGATTTTCCAGAACGGCTTAGCGCCGGCGAGGTCCTGCGCGCCGTAATTG
>CAYTJG010000449.1:0-2486 GCA_964437865.1 uncultured Bifidobacteriaceae bacterium
AGGCCGGACAGCTTCAACGGGGCCGCGCTCGGGAGAGCGCGGAAATCTCCTCGCGCACGGAGATATCCCTCATTTCCTGCTGAGCTTCAACGGGGCCGCGCTCGGGAGAGCGCGGAAATGGTCCTTCTGTTACCTCTTCTGCCGCAATCCTGCAACAGCAAATTTGCGACCGCCGGTCGCGTTGCCGGATGAGGCCAGTCCACCAGGTTGTCCAACGTCTTCATTAATCATTCATTTTAAATTAGTTGTGTGACGCGAGCGCGGACGGGGTGGCCCGCACCACCCCGCCGCTCGCATGTCAAAATGTCAAAGAGCCGCGTCACCTCAAACTACAAAGCACGGCGCATCCAGCTTAAGATACGGCAACCCGAGCGCGGTGATCACCCGGTCACCCCGCCCGGCAGCCGGCCCCAAACCGACGAAAATCACCTGGTCTTCGTCGTGTTTGATGATGTCGCTCAGAGTGGTTTCCAGCTCCACCTTTTCGGACGGGTTCAGGTCGCATTCGAACACCGAATACTGCAAATGGTCGCCAAAATTGCCGCACGCCTTGAACACCTTGCGCAACCGCTTGTCGTCGGTGATGTCGTAGCACACCAGATAGGTCGTCCGCATAATTCACCTCGTCAGGAGCGGAACATATTCCGCGATTTCACCGGTGAGCGTTTTGGCCAGCAGCCGCGCCTGCAACTCGAGCGCCCGGCGGTAACTGACCTTGTAGTCAAACAACGGGTGCGTGAGCAGCGAGCTCATGCGCTGCTCATAGGTTTGGAAGAACCGCTTGCGCCCCGGCGCCGACAGATTCACGGCCTCGCCGGCGCGCACAAAATCCTTCTCCGTGATGATCCGGTTGTTGATGCAACTCAGCACCGTGGATTCCGCAATCAGCGGCCGCATTTCTTCCATGAGGTCCAGCGCGAGCGCGGGGCGGCCGAAACGCGGCTGATGATAAAAGCCCAGGTAGGGATCAAACCCCACCGCCAGGGCGGCCAGCAGGCAATCCTTGGCGAGCAAACTGTACGCCAGCGAAAGCATGGCATTCACCGGATCGGTGGGCGGACGGCGATTACGGTGGCAAAAATCAAAATTGAACGTGCGTTGTTCCCCCGCCGCGATCGGCGGCGCGCCTCCGGGCAGATCCTCCTCGGCCACTTTGATCATGCCGCCGAAGTGCTCGAAATAGCGTCCGGCGGCCGCCCCTTCGATGCCCAGCAACTCCACGAGCGACTCGGCCCGGAGCGCCTCCTCGGCTGCCTGCTTGAGCCGGGCGATGGCGCCGGCGGGCGGCTCCACATGATTGCGCATGAGCAGCGTCCGGTGGTTGCGGATCTTGCCATGCACAAACTGCCGCGCCAGCGAGAGACAGGTTCGTTCGTCGCGGCCCAGACGGAACTGCTCCATCCGCAAGAACACGTTCTTGAGCGTGTGACCACGGGTGATGCCGTAGAACCAGCCGCCCATGGAGAAGTACGTCACCGGAATTTCCATTTCGCAGAGCGATTGAATGGCCTGGGTGGAAATCTGGATGTTGCCAAACAGCGCCACGTGCGAAACATCCCGCAGCCGCACCTCGTCCACCACCCGGTCCCGCTCCTTGACTTGCAACACCTCCTCGTGGCAGCCCACGCGGTAACCGGGCGTGTTCAGGTAGAGCGGACGCGTATCGTCCCGCGCGGCTATCAACCGCCGCGGTGCCGGGCCGGCGGCGGCCCCCTTGAGCCCGCACTCGTCACCTCGTGCCCTACAGGGTGATTCGTTCTCGGTCTCCACGGCCGCGGCGGCGGTCGGCGACACCATTTGGGCGAGCATCCGGGTTTCATCCGGCAGGCACACGGGGGCGAGGGAACAGCGCACGCACTTGGGCGATTGCGCGAGCGGCGCGGGCATGGGGCCGGCCGCCACCCGCCGCGCGTCGGCCAGGTTCCGCCGAATCCAGTCTTCCAACTCGGGCGTCACCGGCAGGCGCACACGCTGCTTGGTGGCGCGATAGTAAATGATGCCTTCGGGGCAAACATAGCCGTTGTCGCGCAAAATCAGCGCCTGCAACCCGAGCTGCATTTTGTCCGCATCCCAAAGCTCATTGGCGTCCTCCCCCTCCCGGGGCGCTCCCACCTTGTAATCCACCGGGCAAACCTCCAGCGCGGTGAACAAATCCGCCTCCTGATTGGCGGGCGCGGTTCCGGCGGCCACTCCGGCCCGGACCTCCACCAAATCCATTTTGGCGACCACGCCCAACCGTTCGGACCCCATCTGTACCGAACGCGAATGAATGATTTCGGGTTCGGCAGGTTCAGGAGCGCGAGCACGACTCGTCACCTCGTCGCCTACAGGAGGCAGGGCGCGGGCGCGACTCGTCACCTCGTCGCCTACAGGAGGCAGGGCGCGGGCACGACTCGTCACCTCGTCGCCTACAGGAGGCAGGGCGCGGGTACGACTCGTTACCTCGTCGCCTACAGGAGGCAGGGCGCGGGCACGACTCGTCACCT
>CAYTJG010000449.1:2586-3743 GCA_964437865.1 uncultured Bifidobacteriaceae bacterium
GGGTACGACTCGTTACCTCGTCGCCTACAGGAGGCAGGGCGCGGGCACGACTCGTTACCTCGTCGCCTACAGGGGCCGGAGAAGCACCTGTTTGGTCGGATGACTTGTCACCCTCGCCTGGTTTCTCCGGCTTCTTCCGAGTCTTGGCGGCCGGCATGGCTCCGTTGCCGGCATCCACCCGCTGATGGATGGCGCCGCCGCGCAACGTATCCACACTCTCCACAAACACGCCCTCCACAAATTCGTAATAGAACAGCCGCTGGCAATAGACAAACTCGTTCAACATCCGGGCCGGAATCAGTTGCGATTCGGCCTCCGGGCGGGCGGTGGTCTCGGGCAAGGGATTTTCCGCGATTGGTGGCGGTGCGGCGGGTGACGATGCGGCCGGAACCAACTCCACCAGGATCTTCACCGGCTTGGGTGCGTTCCCGGCCGGCGGCAGCGGCCGCCCGTCACCCATCCGCACCCGGGCAGCATCAGGCAACGTCCCTTCCGTCCTCCACGGCACCTCCGCCTCACGCAGGCGATTTTCGGTGTCCCCTAATGGACTGGATGGCGCGACGTGAGGAGCGCGTCCCGGTTCAGTTTGATCATCTGAACGTTGGTCGGACCGAGCCGCTGGATCTTGGTTATTCATGGGATTGTGTGCCGGGCTGATTTGTCCCCCGCCGCGCGCGCCGCATCAACTCGGCCCGGAACAGCCCGTAATGCCGCTGCAACCGCAGTCGATACGGCTCGTCCAACACGATCTCCTGGAACACGGCCAGCAGCGCGGGGGCATATTCCGACTGCGCGTTAAGCGGGTCCAGTTCACCGCGAACGGTTCCCCGGGCCTCGTCTGGCGCCCACGGCATGCGCTTCCGGTAAAACGATATCTTCTCCCATCCGTAGCCGATGCTGGCGAAGATTCTCCCGGGTTGCTCCCGGGAGATCACCTGCAAAAAGACCCGTCGGCAATCGCAACCCAAGTCCTCGCAATAGAGTTCCATATAGACATATTCGTCGTCGGGCAATTCCCCCGGCGGCGCGCCGGCCGGGGTGGGGCCGACATGGATGCAGCGCACCTCGCGCTGGGCCAGCTCGGGAAAAAGGGAATGAAACGGGATCATGATTAATAGACACGAATTAACACGAATTTATACGGGGACAAAGAGGCC
>CAYTJG010000450.1:0-3713 GCA_964437865.1 uncultured Bifidobacteriaceae bacterium
CCAGCCCAGGGTTGGCCAATTCGATTGGCCTACCCTGGGAAACCGTCCCGCAAAACGATCAACCCTGAAGGGGTTGGATCACCTGTCCGTCATCCCCTTCGGGGATGTGGCGTGCGGGGCCGAACATTAGCCAAAATATCGCCTTTAAGGGTCATTTTGAACCACCCCAACCGGCCTCGGAAGCGGACCGTGCGGCGTTGGCTGAAAATCTTATTTCACCCCGGTTTTTCTAGGTTTTTCTAATATTTGTCGAATTGTTCTTAGCACTTTTTTTGTTAAGTAATTGCCAATTTCGGTAAAGCCAGCGGGGGGTCGGCAGGGCAGACTGTCGTCGTAATGATGGACCCGAATCAACATTCCTATCTCGTCCTGTTGCTGCTCATCGCGGTGGCGGTGGGATTTGCCTTGGGACCGCTGGCGGCGGCGTGGGCTTGGGCCCATTTTTTCTCGCCCAGAAAGCCGGGCCACGACAAGAACGCCATCTATGAATGCGGCCTGGAATCCAAGGGCGATGCCTGGATTCAGTTCCGGTCCGAGTATTACCTGTACGCCATCATTTTCCTGGTTTTTGATGTGGAGGCCATCTTTCTGCTGCCCTTTGCCGTGGCGTTTACCAGCTTGCCAGTCGGGGCGTTTGTGGCCATCCTCATTTTTCTCCTCCTCCTGCTGGAAGGCCTCCTGTGGGCCTGGCGGAAGGGGTATTTGGCCTGGAAATAAGCCGCCATAAGATTTGCCATGATTGAAGAAGGCCTCAAGAACGAACTCCAGAAACAGGGTGTCATGGTAACCACCCTGGAGGATCTGTATAACTGGGGCCGCGCCAACTCGGTCTGGCCGCTCACCTTTGGCCTGGCGTGCTGCGCCATCGAGATGATCGCCGCCTCCATGTCCCGCTATGACCTGGCGCGTTTCGGGGCGGAAGTGTTCCGGCCCTCGCCGCGGCAGGCGGATCTGATGATCGTGGCGGGCACGGTCACCAAGAAAATGGCCCCGCTGGTGGTCCGTCTGTACAACCAGATGCCCGAGCCCAAATACGTGATCGCCATGGGCGCTTGCGCCATCTCCGGCGGTCCCTTCAAGCAGGGCTACAACGTGCTGAAGGGGATTGACCGCTTTGTGCCGGTGGATGTGTACATTCCGGGTTGTCCGCCGCGGCCGGAGGCCCTGCTGCACGGTGTCATCACCCTGCAAGAAAAAATCATGGGGCAAAAGCTCACCGGACCGGACCGCCCGGCTTGGTTAAACGCCAGCGTGCCCGGCGAATTTCCGGTGCCAGCCTACGGCGCGAACGACTTGGAACCCTCCAAGAACCCCGAGCTCTGGCATCCGCCGTTGATCAAACGCTGAACCGTGGAAACCCTCGAACAAATCAAGGCGCGGCTGGAGCACGCGCTGCCGCTGACCAAACTGGACCTCGTGGCCAACGAGTGCCCGGCCGGCGAACGGTCCCTGCTGGTGGATACCGCCAGCGGTTTCGCCGTGGCCAAATTCCTGCGCGATGATCCCCAGCTCAAATTGGATTATTGCTCCAACGTGACCGGCGTTGATTGGCCGCAAACCACCATCAAGACCAAGGTCAAACGGAAGGTGCAGGTGGAAGGGGTGGAGAAGGAAATCGAGGAGACCATCGAGACGCTGCGCTCCGGCCATCTTGAGGTGGTTTACCATTTGTACTCGATGGAGCTGAAGCACGGACCGGTGGTGCTGCGGATGCGCACGGGCAATCGCGCCAACGAGACGCACGTGCCCTCGCTCACGCCGCTCTGGCGCGGCGCCGAATTGCAGGAACGCGAGGTGTTTGACCTGTACGGCATTATTTTTGACGGTCACCCCGATCTCCGCCGCCTGCTCATGTGGGACGATTTTCAGGGCTTTCCCATGCGCCGTGATTACGTGGCGCCGGACGATTTCGAGTACGAGCCCACGCCGCATGACAAGGTCCTGGAACAGGCCAAGAAACATTATCCCGTGGAGGTGAAACCGTGAGCGCCTTGGCCGCCATGCCCCCGCGGAGTTTTGAAGTGACACCCAAGCTGGACGCCCAGGGCGAACCCATGGGCGAGCTGCTGGAAATCTCGATGGGACCCCACCATCCCTCCACCCACGGCGTGTTCCGCATGGACATTGTGCTGGACGGCGAGGAAGTGGTGAAGCTCAAGCCGGTGTTCGGCTATCTGCATCGCAACCACGAGAAGATCGCGGAAGGCATTTCGTATCTGGGCTCCATGCCCTACACGGACCGGCTGGACTATTTCTGTTCGATGACGAACAACTGGGCGTACGCGTTGACGATTGAGAAACTGGCGGGCCTCACGCCGCCGGAACGCGCCGAATACATCCGCGTGATCATGGCGGAGTTGACCCGGCTGCAAAATCACACCTCGCTGATCGGGTTTTTCCTGCAGGACATGGGCGCGCTCGGCACGCCCATGATGTACGCCTTTCGCGAACGGGAGAAAATCCTGGATTTATTCGAAGCCGTCAGCGGGGCGCGCATGATGTGCAATTACATGCGCTTTGGCGGCGTGCGGGCGGACGTGAATGACGCCTGGATCGCCCAAGCCCGGCAGCTCACCGACGGCTACGGCAAATTCCTCGACGAGTTCGAGGCGTTCCTGACCGGGAACGAAATCCTGCTGGCCCGCACCCAGGGCGTGGGCACCCTGCCGGCCGCGCTCGCCGTGAACGCCTCCATGACCGGTCCGATGCTCCGCGCCGCCGGCGTGAATTACGACCTGCGCAAAGTGGATAAGTACGGCATTTACAGCCGGTTCGATTTCAAGGTGCCGCTGGGCGAGCACGGGGATCTTTACGACCGCTATATGGTGCGCGTGCTGGAAATGCGCGAGAGCATCAAGATCCTGCAGCAGGCGTTGCGGGATATTCCCGCCGGGCCGATCATGGATCCCAAGTCCAAGCTGCGCGGTTTCCGGCCCAAGCCGGGCGAAGTTTACGGCCGCGTGGAAGGCCCCAAGGGCGAACTCGGCTTTTATGTCATCAGCGACGGCTCGCCGAACCCGTACCGCTACCGCGTGCGGCCGCCGAGCTTGATCAATCTGACCCTGTTGGAAGACATGTGTTTGGGCTACAAAGTGTCCGATGCCGTGGTGATTTTGGGCAGCGTGGACATTGTCCTGGGCGAGGTGGACCGATGAAACCCCGGCGAAACAACCACAAATGTTAGGCGAACAAATCATCCGCGGCATGGCGGTGACCGCCAGGAACTTTTTCGGCAGCTATGTGTCGAAAGAGCGCCTGACCACCGTGCAATATCCCGAAGAGCATCTGCCGACGATGAGCAATTCGCGGCAGTTCCCCATGCTGGTGTACGATAACGACCCCGAAAAGGGACTCCGTTGCGTGGCCTGCACGATTTGCGAGAAGGAATGTCCGCCGCAATGCATTTACATCGTCAAGAGCAAAGATAAAAAGCCGGATTACAAGGGACAGGCGCAGCTTTATCCGGCGGTGTTCGATATTGATATTTCGGTCTGCATGAGTTGCTCGATTTGCGTGGAAGTCTGTCCGTTCGAATCGATCAAGATGAACACGCAGTTCGAATTGAGCACAGGCGAACGGTTTGAACATTTGCTGTTGCACAAACAGGACCTGGCCAAGCCCAACGCCTACTACCACCAATTGCACCCGGACGACGCCCGGGAATCCGACGCCGTTTTGACAGCGGAAAAGGCCAAGGCGGAAGCCAAAGCCAA
>CAYTJG010000451.1:0-3712 GCA_964437865.1 uncultured Bifidobacteriaceae bacterium
TAAACTTCACCGTCCCCAACCCGAAGATTGATCTGGCCAGCAGCCCGTTTTACGTGAACACCAAACTGACCGAATGGCCGGCCCAGGCGACGCCTCGCCGGGCGGGGGTCAGTTCCTTTGGGCTGGGCGGCACCAACGCTCATGTGGTGCTCGAAGAAGCTCCGCCCCAGTCGCCCGCCAGCGCCTCGCGACCGTGGCAGCTTTTGCTCCTGTCGGCCAAGACCGTCCCGGCGTTGGAGGCTGCTTCAGCCAATCTCCTGGCGCATCTCCGGGCCAATCCCGAAGCGAGCCTCCCCGACACGGCGTTCACGCTGCAGCAGGGCCGCCAGGTATTCGAGCATCGGCAGATGCTGGTGTGCCGGAATGCGGCCGAGGCGGTGGAAGCCCTGGCCACCCGCGATTCGCGGCGGGTGTTCCGTCATGATGGACAGCGCCAGAACCCGCCGGTGGTCTTCATGTTTCCCGGCCAAGGCGCGCAACATATCGACATGGGTGCCGAACTCTACCGCACCGAGGCGGTCTTCCAACGGGAGATCGACCGGTGCTCGGAAATCCTGCGCCCCAAACTGGGTGTTGACCTGCGCCGAATACTCTATCCCCCCCCGGAAACCGCCGCCGAGGCGGCAGGGTCGTTGCGGCAAACCCAGTTTACGCAGCCCGCTCTCTTCACCCTCGAGTTTGCACTGGCTACGCTCTGGATGTCCTGGGGAGTCAAACCCACCTTGATGATCGGTCACAGCATTGGCGAATATGTCGCGGCCTGTCTGGCTGGGGTGTTCACCTTGGAGGATGCCTTGGAACTGGTCGCCCAGCGCGGCAAGTTGATGCAAAGCATGCCGTCTGGAACGATGCTGGCCGTGCCCCTGCCCGAAGCCGAACTGCAAAAAATGCTTCCGCCGGCACTCTCGCTGGCCACCGTAAATGGCCCCTCCCAATGTGTCGTGTCCGGCCCCACCCCGGATATTGATGAATTCGTAGCCGTGCTTTCAAAGCTCGGGATTGCCGGCACCGTCCTGCATACGTCACACGCTTTCCATTCCGCCATGATGGAGCCCATTTTGGAGCCGTTTGCCGAATGCGTCAGCCGCGTGCAACGGAGCGCACCGCAAATCCCGTTTGCCTCAAATGTAACCGGCGCCTGCATCACCGAATCCGACGCCCGGGATCCGCACTATTGGGCGAAACAGCTTCGCCACGCGGTCCGCTTTGCAGACGCCATCAGGGATTTGCCGGGCGATGCGGACGCGCTGCTCCTGGAGGTCGGCCCCGGCACGACCTTGAGTTCCCTGGCCCGACTTGCACCAGCGGCCAAGCCAGGCCGGGCCATCTTCGCCTCGCTGCACCAAGTGCGCGAGCAACGTTCGGATCTTGCCTGCCTGCTGACGGCCCTGGGCCAACTCTGGTTGCACGGCGTAACCGTGGATTGGACGGCTTTCTACTCGTCCGAAATTCGCCAGCGCACACCGCTGCCAACCTACCCCTTTCAACGCGAATGCTACCGCGTCGAGACGGGTAAACCGGAGCCAGTCAGATCGTCGCCCCAAATTGTTTCCCGCAAGGATCCGACGGTGGCCGATTTGTTCTACGTTCCTTCCTGGAGGAGATCATTCCTCCGGCCGCCGCCAGCCGCCGCCCAAGGCCAGGATTGGCTGATTTTCCTCGATGAAGGCGGATTAGGCGCCGACTTAGCCAGGAAGCTGGCCGCCTATTCCCAGCGCGTCACATTGGTCCGGCAGGGGAATGCATTTGAGGAGTTCTCCGAAAGCGACTTTGCCATTAACCCGGCAGCGGGTACAGACTATCAACACCTTGTTGAAGAGCTCGAACGCCGGGGAAGATCGCCCAAAAGCATTGTCCATCTTTGGACCGTGAGCAGTGAAAAGCCATCAACAACCTCGGCCACTGAATGCCTGGAACAGCATCGGCGCCTCGGATTCGAAAGTCTTCAACTGCTGGCCAAGGCGCTCGGCCAGCGCCGTAACGATGCTCGAATCCGAATCAACTGTATTTCCAGCCAAGTGCAAGAAGTGTCGGACGGCGACTTGGTTAGCCCAGGCAAAGCCATGCTGTTGGGTCCGAGCAAAGTAATAGAACAGGAGTACGATCGCCTCGTCTGCCGTTGCATCGATGTAGTCCCGGGCCAAAAGGTCACCACCGGGTGGGATCGATTGGTCACGCAACTGGCAACCGAAGTTTTATCCCCGGCAACCGAGCCCGTTGTGGCTTATCGGGGGCGGCATCGTTGGGTTCAGGCTTTCGAACCGGCGCCCCTTGGAACTGATACCACGGTTTTGCGGGAGCGCGGGGTGTATCTTATCACAGGTGGTTTGGGCCGGATTGGATTGGCCTTGGCAGAGTATTTGGCCCGAGACTTTCACGCCTGCCTGATATTGCTGGATGTCTCGGCACCACCGCCCAAGGGAGAATGGCCTGCATGGCTGAAAGAAAAGGGTCCCCGAGACCCAACCAGTCGCCAAATCCAGAAACTTCAAGAACTGGAATCGGCGGGGGGGAAAGTCATGGTAATGGCAGCCAATGTGGCCGACTGCAACGGCATCAAGGCCGCCATTTCGGCTGCCGGCGAGCGTTTTGGTGCGCTCCACGGTATTTTTCATGGAGCAGGAATTACTGATCCTAGCTACTTTAAACCTATTGCCGACACCACTACTGCCAATTCCGATCTGCATTTCGCGCCGAAGGTTCAGGGTGCGCTGGCCTTGGACGAAGCGCTGCGCGGCCAGCCGCTGGATTTTGTGATCCTGTGGTCGTCTTTGTCCGTGATTTTAGGTGGTCCAGGTTGCTCGGCCCATGCCGCCGCCAGCCATTTTTTGGATGCCTTCGCGTTGAGCCACCCTCCCGGGGAGCGCACACAGTGGATCAGCGTGGATTGGGATGATTGGGCCAATGTGGAGACGGACCCAGCCTCCAAGGTGGGCGGTAATGGCAGTGAATTCGGGCTGGCAGCTGCCGAGCGGGTCGCCGCTTTTCAGCGAATCCTGAGCAACCACGGCCTGCGCCAGGTGATTGTCGCCACAAGGGATCTCCGGTTACGGTTGGAAAGACAGACGGAATCGCAGCCGGTTGAACTGGAGGCACCAGTGCCGCCAGTCGACAATTCGTTACTGCACTCGCGACCGGAGGTTCGGACGAATTATGTGCCGGCTCAGAGCGAAGCGGAAAAGTTGTTGACCGGCATTTGGGAAGCACTCTTGGGAATTGCAAAACCGGGTGTCGACGACAACTTTTTTGATCTGGGAGGCGATTCCCTGCTGCTGATGCGTCTGCAAGCGAAGCTTCGCGAAGTATTCGAAGTGGACCTTTCCTCCGCCGAGATGTTTCAATACCCGACCATTCGCGGGCTGGCGGGTCGGATCAATCAGCCCGTCGCAGATTCGCGCGGTTTAACCGCCGTGCGCGATCGGGCCCGGAGGCAAAAGGCCCTCCTGACTCAGTCACAAGTTACCAATAGTTAGATATGGGAAACGACAATATGGCCCCAAACCCTAATGTCAATGGCGTGGCAATCATCGGCCTGAGCGGCCGTTTTCCCGGCGCCAGCAATGTGCTGGAATTCTGGCAAAATCTGGTCAATGGTGTTGATTCCATTTCCGATTTCAGCGACGAGCAGTTGGCAGCCGCCGGCCTGCCAGTCGTCCAATTAAGGCAAGATCCGAATTGGGTGACCGCCCGCGGTGTGCTCAACCGTGCGGAA
>CAYTJG010000452.1:0-3711 GCA_964437865.1 uncultured Bifidobacteriaceae bacterium
GGCGTGCACGCCATGTTCCAGGCCGACGAAGGCGACGCCCTTTTTCTTGAAGTACTGCCGTTCCAGTCCCTGCACCACGCTGCCGTAGGGACAACCGGTGACAAAGGAGGAGATAATGCCGCGGGCGTTGGTTCTTTCCACCAACTCCTCGACCCGCCGGCGGCGCAACGTGGCCGAGGCGCCCGCACCTTCGCCGAGTTCGCCCTTCAACTGCGCGTCAAACAGATAATGCGCCACCGCTTCCAGCGGCGGCAGATTTTCGAGGAAATCAGACGTGCTGTAGATCACCCAGCCCAGCACCACGCCGTTGGCTTCCTCAATGACCTTGAGCAATTTGGGGCCACCCGCCACGCCGCCCGCCAGCACCAGCGGGATGTAATAGCGCGTCACCGGTTCCGCGGCGGCCGCTTCAATATCCAACAGTATTTGATCCACCACCGCCTCGAACACCTGCGGCTGGCCAAAAAAATGATTGGAGCCGAGCAGCAGTTGCGAAGTCGGCAGACTGTTCAGGTAAAACGGCGCTTTCAGTCGCAGATCAAGGATGCGCCGGACTTTGTGCATGATGCGGTTCTTGAACTTCAATTCAGCCGCCAAGCGGGCCTCATCCACGCGCTTGCCGGTGAGCCAAAGAGACACTTTCTGAAGTTCGTTGACCAGGAACGCCACCAGTTCATCGCGCCGTTCGCCAACTTTGAAGGCCGTGGCGGCATCGATGCAATGCACGTCGTAACCGTCATGCCGGGCGTGATCGAGCACCATGCTGATGGGCTCGCATGTGGAGCCGAAATATAAGATACGCTTGATCGTATTGTCTTTCCGCAGATGCAGCCGGCCGATCATCGCCTTGATCATCGAACAGAATTCGCCGGGAATCTGATAATGATTTTCCGCCACTGTCTCGGCGCGAATGCTGTCGTGTTTCCACAATTCAGCGAATCCGACCGGAACGGTGTCGCAGGCGCGGATGAGCGGTGCCTCCCAGGAATTGCCACCCCAGATCACCGAGCGCCCTTCGGCTGCCCAGCGCTCAAGCTGTTTGAGGGAATAGGACTTTTGCAGCTCGCCCAGCTTTTTGACCGCCTCCGAATCGGCCCCGGAACGCGGGGCGGACGGTTTGTGGCGGCAGTTTTTCCCCGTTCCGGGCGTGGAGGTGCGGACGGGTGGTTGCTCAAGCGCTAATGGGTTGCTCATGAGAGGGGGAAGAGGTGCGCTTTTCTTTGAGAACTTCAACAAAGGCTTCGAGGCGGGTTTTCAATTGCCCGTGGTCGCTTTCGGAATAGTCGCTGGAAATTTCCAGCACCGGCAGGCCTTGTTGTTGGAACTCGGTGATGAAATCCTTCTTGCTCACGCCGTAGCAGGCGCAGAACTTCAGGAACACGTAAATGACTCCCTCCACCGCGTATTCCTGGGCCAGTTTGCCCGAAAACGCGATGCCGTCGTCCAGCGGCTTCATGCGGGCGCAGGGCGCCTGGTCCAGATAACCGTTGGCCAGGGCCTGATAGGGATCGCCGGTTTCGGCCACGGCGTGATAGAAGGGGCGGACGCCCGCACAGTGGTCTTCAATGACCACGCGGGCTCCGAGTTCACCTTCGATGATCTCCAGCAAACGCCGGTCGCCATCGGCCATGACGCTGCCGGAAATCATCAGGCGCAGCGGTTTGCCGGTGCGGTTGGGCACGTCCTTGAGATGGCTATGCACCTTTTCCAGCCATTTGATGAGCTTTTCGGCCGGCAGATAATAATAGCCCCGAACCAGATCCAAAAACTCCTGGCCCGTGATCGCGGGATTGGCCCGCTTGCGAAACTCGGAAATCTGTTTCAGCAAGCCACGCGCCCGGTTATAGAGCTTGATTTGCTGCCGCACCTCCTCGTCCTGAACCGGCCGGCCGACCAATTGGCCGAGATCATGCTTGAAATTGAGAATCTCCTCGCGGAAAAAATTCCGCGCGTCCTGACTGGACCGCAGCTTCGGCAGGTTCAGCAGCTTCGTGGGCACGAATTGCTCGATCACTTCCGACGCGCGCTTCATCGTCGCGCAGGTGTGAAAGTTGTAAACCTTGTCGAACGACTTGTAAAACGGGTCGCCTTCCTGGAAGAAGCCGATGCAGCTCTTGGTGAAATCACAAAACACGCTTTGCGTGTAGAGTTCGCCGGCGGAAACCGTCTTGGCGCTGCCGGCCTTGATGAGCCGCGAATGCCGCACACCCGCGGCGCTCAACAGTTCCACGGGCGTGTAATTGCAGATATACCCCACCTTCTTGATGCCTTGGGCGTCGATCAAAGACTGCTGCTCCTCCTGAATCAAGTCCGCAAACTGCTTCAGGTCCAGTTTGGCCACCTGCTTTTTGGTTTTCGACACGTCATGCGTGGCCGTGAAATGTTTCCACGAATGAATTGCCGCGCCCAGCGCGCCGGCAAAGATCAAGTCCAGTTTCGCCGGCGTGAATTTCGCGCCAATTTGCGCCTCGAGCACCTGCCACATGCCGATGTTGTTCGACACGCCGCCGGTGAACACAATGTCCGGTTCAATCCCGATGCGCCCAAGCAAATTATGGACCCGCCGGGCGGTGGACACATGAACGCCGGCCGCAATGTCCGCGCTGATTTCATCATTGTTGTCGCGGACGCCACGCGCCCGGAGCGAAATCACTTCCGATTCCGCAAAGACCGCGCACTGGCTGCTCACCTGCGCCGGATGCTTGGATTTCAAGGCGACGGCGCCAAGTTCCCGCAAATCGAGGCCGAGAATCGAGGCCGCCTTTTCCAAAAACCGGCCCGTGCCGGCGGCGCATTTGTCGTTCATCACAAATTCCACCACCTTGCCGGTGGTCGGGTCCACCTTGATGGCCTTCGAGTCCTGGCCTCCGATGTCAATGATCGTCCGCGCCTTGGGCACGAGCGCATGCGCCCCCATCGCGTGGCAGCTAATCTCCGTGACCACCTGATAAGGGATGTCGTCATACTTGAGCGAGATGCGACCGTAGCCGGTACCGACGATAAAGCCGAGGTCACCGCGCTCCAGCCCGGAGAATTTCAGCAATTGATTCAGCAGGTCATCCGCCGTCTCCTGCATGTACAAGCCCGTCGGAATCAGCACGGTGAAGACGTCGTCGCCGTTCAGCAGTACGCCTTTGGAGCCCCGCGACCCGAGGTCGAGGCCAACCACCGGCACGGCGGTCGTGTATTTCCACACGCCGTCATTAACAATATCGCTTGCCTGGTGTTTCATCGCGTTTCGTTGCCACTAGTTTGGAGTGCAAAATGTTCCGCCGGCGGCGGCCGGAGCGCGGGGGCGGCCTGGGGCGGCGTCAATCTGCCTTCATGGATCAGCCAGCGGTTGCCGGCCCGCTCCGCCAATGGCTGGTCATGCGTGACCAGCACCAAGGCGTAGCCCTCGGCGGGCAGTCCCAGCAGAAAATCAGCCACCTGCGTCGCGCGCCGGGCATCGAGGTCGTTGGTTGGTTCATCCGCGAGAATTACGGCCGGACGAAGCAGCAGCGCACGCGCCAGCGCCACGCGCCGCTTTTGGCCCAGGCTCAACTGATGCGGCAAAAACGTGGCGCGGGCACTCAAGCCCAGGCGATCCAGCAGTTCGCGGGCAATTTGGCGCGCGTCTCGCGGCTCGGGGCCGGGGGCGGAGAGTCCTACTCCCGCCCGGTCATAAGCCACCTTCGTGGTGAACTTGCTCACGTTCGGCTGAACCTTTTC
>CAYTJG010000453.1:0-3699 GCA_964437865.1 uncultured Bifidobacteriaceae bacterium
AATTTCCGGCCATTCGATCCCTTCCTCAACCTTCCCCCGGGCTGAAAGCCCGTCACGTGATAGCCTGGGCTGGAGGCCCAGGTAACGCCGCCGATAAAGAATTTACCGGTCTGTAAGACCGGCACAATTTCGTTTGAAATTCAATCATATGCAGCGGCGATCCCCTGGCAAACAAAAACAAATTCAACTCAACGGTCGAAAGGCCGACGCCCACCGTCCAGGAATTCTGCCCCGCTTATCGTGAAAGCGCCTCCAGCAAGCGCGCGGCCTCGGTGAAGCTGGGTTGCAAAACCAGCGCCCTTTGCGCCGCTTTTCGCGCCTCATCCACCCGGCCCGCCTTGGCCAAAATGGTGGCCCGGGCATAGGGGATGCCGGGATCTTCCGGATCAGCCGCCTCCGCCTTGGACAGGGAACCCAGGGCGGCGTCCGTCTGACCCATGGCGTTTTGCGCCAGCCCCAGATTATACCAGGCCCGGGCGTTGCGGGCGTCCAGCTTGACGGCGGTGGCCAGCGACTCGATGGTCTTGGGCAGGTTGCCCGCCTCGTTCCAGGCCAGGCCCAGCGCGTAAAAATACTCGGTTTCGTGCGGGTCCAGCCGGCAGGCGGCTTCGAGTTGCGCGATGGCTTCCGCATTGCGGCCGGCCGCACTCAGCGCCACGGCCCATTCATGCCGCAACGGGGCGGAATTCGTGTCCCAATTGACCGCCCGTTCAAAGTGCTGGAGGGCCGACGGCAGATCGTTGCGCGCAAAATAAAACGCGCCTTCCTGCATCTGGCCGTTCGGCTGATCGGCGTTGAAATCGAGGTAATGCAGCAATTCCCGACCGGCGGCCGAGTTCGTGTCCAGATCGGCCCGCAACGCCCAGGCGGCATTGATGCGCACGTTGCGCGAGGGATCTGCGAGCAGGCGGCGCACGCCGGCGGCGGCGCTGGAACCGGTTTGTTGGGCCAGCGGTTCCAATACGCGCACGGCGGTGGCTTGTACCAGCGCATTGGTGCTGGCCAGACATTGGGTGATGGCCTGGGCCACCGACTCCTGCCCCAGCCACTGGTCGAGCAAGCCCACCGCGACCGCCTGCCAATAAGGATTGTTTTCCCCGGTGACCATCGCCACCAAAGGAGCGCGCGCCGTGGCGTCCCCCCGGCGCGCCAGGGCCAGCCACTCGGCCCGCTGACGGGTGGGACGATTCAGGTTGGTGCCGTACCACAGCTCCGCCGCGGCCAGTGCCCAGTCGGTGCTCCGGTCCGCGTGGCAACGGTTGCAGGCATTCGGAATGCCGAATTTCTTCGTCAGCAGCGGATCGGGAATCGTCAGGCCATGGTCATGCCGCGGATGCCGCTGCATGTACACCGTCACCGGCATGTGACAGGCCTCGCAGTCGTCGCCCGGGCCGCCCGCGTGATGATGCGAATGCGCTTCCGGCTGGATGATCGGCGCCTTGAGCTGGCCGGTGGCGTGGCAGCGCAGACAGACCGCGTTGCCCTGCGGCCGGGGCATGTGTAGCGAGCGGGGATGACAGTCCAAACAGGTCACGCCCGCCGCCGCCATCTTGCTGCCCAGAAAGGCCGTGAATTCGTAATCTTCATCGTGATTTTGGCCGTCCGGATAAAACACCTCCGTGTGGTCCACGATGGCCAGGTCGTAATGATCAAAGAATTTGTCTCCGGGCAGGAACTCGCCGGTCAAGTCGGCCCGGCGGGCATGGCAGGACGCACAGGTGTCCATCGTTTGCTGCGGCGTGAATTGGGGAAAGCCCGGCTCGGTTTGGTTCCGGCCACGATATTTCTTTTCCCAATCGACGTGGGTCTGGAGCGGCCCGTGACAAGCCTCGCAACTGACGGCCGGCTCCATCATCGAGGTATGGTACGCATCCGCGGCTTCGTCGTAGTTCTTGCGCAAACGCGTATTGTGGCAGGCGGCGCACATGCTGTTCCAGTTCATGCCCCGGCCCGACCAACTGCCCCATTCGCCGGGCTGGCGATTTTCCTGCCCGAAGACGTCGAACCATTCGTTCCGGTGCGGATCGTACGCCGCAGTCATGGCCTGCCAGCGGCCGCCCGGGGCGGCGGTGAGAAATTGCCGGAGGGGATCATTGCCCAGCACGCGCTCCACGGAATGAACTTCCGGCTGACCGGATAAACCCACCGCGGTGATTGAGTAACTGGCATTGGTGAGGCCCACCGCCACCGGCAGGGAAGCCGGGGAAAAATGGGCGCCGTGGAAAGCCGCGGCGTCCAAGTCTGATCGCAGGGGGCGTTCGGCCAGGCCGTGGTTTGATTTTGCCCACAACTGGTAAGCGTCTTTGTGGCATTCCCGGCAACTGGCGGACCCGGCGTAACACGGGCGCGAATTCACTTTTCCCGGACCAGAGTCCGTGCAGCCGACCAAGAGGAGCACCGCTCCGCCGGCCATGGCACCCAGCCGGAGCAGCGGCAGTTGGATAAAATGCGGGATCCTCATCGGCTTCGGCGCGGCGCGGCGGGCTTACTTGGCACTGGCGGGGATGAGGTCTGGCCAGCGCATGATGCAGGGCGTGCGCGTGCCGCCTTCCCAGTTGGTCGCCTTGCCTTCGCGCAGCGGCTTGGCCGAGCCGGCGTGGTTGCCATACAGCAGCCACGGCCCGTTGTCAGAAGTGAAAATCACCCAGGTATTGTCCTCCAACCCGTCCCGCTGGAGCGTCGCGAGAATCTGGCCGACCGACCAGTCGACCTCCTCGATGACGTCGCCGTAGAGGCCGCGTGCCGATTTGCCGCGGAACTTGTCGCTCACGCCCAGCGGCACGTGTGGCATGCTGTGCGCTACGTACAAAAAGAACGGCCCGGACTGGTGGTCGTCAATGAACTTCACCGCCCGTTCGGTGTACCAGGTGGTGAGATGATTGAGGTCATCAATGGTCATTTCCTCGCGGAATTTCTTGTCCCCATCGTAAATCGGCAAGTTGGGGTACTCGCGCTTAATGGCCGCAATGGAAGCGGGGAAATTCGTGATCAAGTTGGGATGGTCCGGCCAGTAATCGCAGGAGAGCGGCAGCCCAAAATACGTGTCAAAGCCATGGCGCAGCGGCAGGAACTGGGGCGAATCCCCCAGGTGCCATTTGCCAAAAATGGCGGTGGCATAGCCGCGTGTTTTCAGCAATTGCGCCAGGGTGACCTCTTGGTCGCTGATGCCCACCTTGGATTTGGGGCCCAAGGCGTTGTGGATGCCCAGGCGGTTGGGGTAACAGCCCGTGAGCAGCGCGCAGCGCGAGGCCGAGCAGACGGGCTGGGCCACATGAAAGTTCCGGAAGATGGCGCCCTGGTCGGCCATGCGGTCCAGATTGGGCGTCGTGAACCCTTCCGCCCCGAACTTGCCCACGTCGGCATAGCCCTGGTCATCGGTCAGGATGAGGACAATGTTCGGCGGCCGCCCGGCGGCCCGGGTGGCCGATGTGGCCGCGACCCAGCCCAGGGCGATGGCCAAGGTTAAAATGATTCTCATAATGGGAATGTGTCGGCAGCGGCCACCAGGACGCCGGTCGGATCGGCCTGCGGCTTTGCGGAGAGCAATGGCTGCCAGACGGGCAGCGGTATCCGCCGCTCGCTCTCCTGAACCCCCGGCAGCATAGGGACGGGCAGGGGGCTGTCAATTTGGTAATTGGGCCGCACGCCGGCAGGGCGCGTGCGCAGCCGACGTTCGGCCTCCGAACGCGCCGCGCCTGC
>CAYTJG010000454.1:0-3691 GCA_964437865.1 uncultured Bifidobacteriaceae bacterium
CCCTCAGGCCACGTCCTCGACCAGTTTAAAATGCGCCTGGAAGTCATCCGGCTTCAACGAGAGTGCGTATTTCTTGTAGCGGGGCGTGTCACGCATGTCGGGGGGAACGAGGCTGTCATGCAATTCCTGATAGCGCACGGGCAGAAAGCTCACCACCGCTGGCGGCGGGTCGGCGGCCTCGGTGGTAATGCAAACCCGCTCGCCGGCGGCGAGCCGGCCGGAACCGCTGAAGGTGATGGGCGCGGAAAAAAGATACTGAATCTGCACGTCGCAGCCTTCAATGACCTCCCAAAGCTGGCCTTTGCGCGGCCCAATTGCCGGTTTGCTCATACGCTCCTATTAGCTTCCGTTTTATTATACAAAAGCAATGCCCATATGGAAATAAAAAACACAGGACGCGCATCCGCGGGGGGCAATGTTCTTCTTTGTTCCACCGCGTAGCGGATGTTATTGGGTAGGGCGCGTCTCTCCGAGCGCGCCGCGCCTGCCAACCAACGTGCTCAAGCCAAACCCAACGCGCCGCCCTGAAATCACTCTCAGTCCGATCCGCTACGCGTCATCAACGCCCCTTTTTCACTCGTGATCTTCACGGACTGCGAAACGCCTCGCCACGCTCGCGGCGCGCTCGGAGGCCGAACGTCGGCTGCGCACGCGCCCCACCCGCGCCGGTAAAAATGCCAAATCTCAGTGCAGACAGACGCGTTTTCCATCCTCGATCCTCGATCCTCCATTCCCCTTGGCTGCGCGCCAGGGGCGCTGCGAAATCAACTGCTTCTGGCCGGGCGGCGGAGGTGGAGGGCCTTGAGGCGGGAGCGGAGGGTGGAGGGTTTGAGGCCGAGAAGTTCGGCCGCGCCGCCGGGACCTTTGAGACGCCAGCCGGCTTTGTTGAGGACGGCCAGGAGGTTGTCGTGCTCGCGCTGCCGGATTTCGTGATCCGTGAGACATTCGGGGTCTTCGGTCGGAACGGCCGGAACGGAGGCTGCGGATGGGGGCGGGAGTTTTGCATCGGCGGCGGGGAGATCGAACTGGAGGAGGCCGCCGCGAGCGAGAATGACGGCGCGTTCGACGACGTTGCGGAGTTCACGGATGTTCCCGGGCCAATCGTAGGCCTGCAGTTGGACAAGGCCAGCCTTGGTAAGGCGCGGCTTGGCGGTGGCCAGATCCCGCGCCGTGAGCTGTACAAAATGCTGCGCGAGCAGCGGAATATCCTCGCGGCGTTCGCGGAGGGGAGCCACTTGGATGGGAAAGACATTCAACCGATAGTAAAGATCCTCGCGGAAGCGGCCGGCAACGACTTCTTTCTTCAGGTCGCGATTGGTGGCGCCGATGATCCGCACATTCGCCCGGCGGGTGCGGTCCTCGCCGACCCGTTCATACAGCTTTTCCTGCAGGACGCGGAGCAGCTTGCCTTGGAGCGCCAGGGGTATCTCGCCGATTTCATCGAGAAAGAGCGTGCCGCCCTCCGCGGTCTCAAACCGACCGGTGCGGTCCCGGATGGCCCCGGTGAAGGAACCCCGGGCATGACCGAAAAATTCACTTTCGTAAAGCTCGGCCGGGATGGATGCGCAGTTGACGCGGACGAGCGTTTTATCGGCACGGCGGCTGCGGCGATGAATTTCATGGGCGACCAATTCCTTGCCGGTACCCGTCTCGCCCAGAATCAAGACGGAGGCCTCGGTGGCAGCCACGAGGTCGATTTGACGGACGACTTGCTGCAAGGCCGCGCTCTGGCCGACGAGCTCACCGAAGGCCTTGGCCTCGACGACCTCTTCCTGCAGGTAAGCGTTCTGTTGTTCGAGTGCGGCTTTGAGCTGGCGGATTTCCTTGAAGGCCCAGGCATTGGCAATGGAGCCACCGGTGTAATCCGCGTAAACACGGACCCACAGGCGCGCCTCATCGGGGACATTAATGCGGACGAACACGCCGATGGCCCCGAGCACCTCGCCTTTAAACGTGATCGGCACGGCATTCAAACCGCGAATGGTCCCGGATTTGAAAAAGGGAACCGCCGCGAACTCGCCGGGATCCTGATCCAGATCCCCCAATACAATTTGCTGGCCGGTAGCGGCGACCCGGCCGAGCACACCAACGCCAAACGGTATGCGGGAAAATGAGTTCGGCGTTTGAATCTCGGGATCGGTTCCCAAGTCAGGGGTGGACACAGCGGCCGCGTGGAGGCATTTGGTTTGGTCGGGACATTCGGGACGGCGGGGACAATTGGCGCAAATATCCCCCTTATCCACCAGCCAGATTCCGGCCGCCACGACCATGGGACGCTGTCGGACGCGCTCCACGAGCCGCTTGAGCAACAGATCGAGTTCCCGTTCCTGGCCGATTTCCAACAGCAAATCACGGATAAACGCCGGGTCGAATCGTGTATCGAGGTCTGGCTCCATGGAAACACTCTAAACCGGCAGGGGCGACTTTTCAATCCCTAAGGGGCGTATTCTCGCCCTGCGCGAACTCTCGCCCCCAAGTATGCGGGTTACACTTTATTCATAACATATTTACCATAAATGTCTTATTAGATTTAAAGAGGGTTGGCACAACTCGTGATCATTACCCGGCCAGCGGCAAGCAAACATGACTGAGAAAGGAAATAAAATGAACACGACGATTTTGGATGCTGAATCAACGAAAGCGGAACGAACCGCGGCGGAGACGGCCAGAGCGTTTGCCACGGGCGAAGAAACGAAGATCACGACCCGCCAAGGCCCGGATGAGAAAAGGAACGGATCCGTTCCCTCCCCGAAAAACAACCGTCGATTCCACGCGGTGCTGGCCGTTGCCGGGGTGGCGGCCGCGGCGGCGCTCACCTGCGCCTATGTCCGGTTCGTGGCGCCTTACGAATCGACCGACGATGCCTTTATTGAGGGCGACGCCACGCCGATTGCGCCGCAGGTGGCGGGGCAAGTGGTGCAATTGCTGGTGAACGACAACCAGGAGGTAAAGCAGGGCCAAGTCTTGGTGCGGATCGATGCGCGGGAATACCAGGCAAAGGTGGACCAGGCCCGCGCCAATCTCGAGGCGGCGAAGGGCCGTTTGGACCAGGCCAGCGCCCAATACGCGGTGGATGAAGCCAAGGTGGAACAGGAAAAGGCGAACGTGATCGTGGCGCAAGCCGAATCCAAGTACGCCGAGGCGGATTCCAAGCGGTACCAATCCGTGGGCGACATTGCCGTCTCGCAGAGCCAACTCGACCTGGCGGATACGCAGGCGAAGTCGACGGCGGCGGAAGTGGACGCCGCGCGGAGCAAGGAATTTGCCGCGGAAGCGCAAGCCAAACTGGATCAGGCCAACATCGGGACGGCGAAGGCGGAAATTGAGCGGGACGCAGCGGCTGACCGGCAGGCCGAACTCGATCTTTCCTACACGGAAGTGACTGCGCCCGTGGCGGGTTTCGTCACCCACCGGACGGTGGACAACGGCGCCTACGTGCAAGCGGGGCAAAATCTCCTCGCCGTGATGCCGCGGCAGGTCTGGATCGTGGCGAATTTCAAGGAGACGCAATTGAAGCACATGCGGCCGGGCCAACCGGTGGAGGTGCGCGTGGATGCGTATCCACAGGTCAAGTTCCACGGCCGGGTGGACAGCATCCAAGCGGGGACGGGCGCCCGCTTCAGCCTGTTGCCGCCGGAAAACGCCACGGGCAATTACGTGAAAGTGGTGCAACGCGTGCCGGTGAAAATCG
>CAYTJG010000455.1:0-1810 GCA_964437865.1 uncultured Bifidobacteriaceae bacterium
AATGGCAGACGCACAGGACTTAAAATCCTGGGACCGTAAAAAGTCGTGCGGGTTCGAGTCCCGCCACCGGCACCAATTTGATAGACTCAAGCGAAGGAAAAACTCGGGCAGGAAGAGCAGGCCATTTAGCTGGCGCCGGCACCGTTGGGTGCCGGCGAGGAATTCCACTGAAGTGTCAGAACAGGCGGAGCGCCCCATGGAGGCGCTCAATTAACGCTGTTCGGTTGCAGTGCCTGACTGCATTTTTGAACCGTTTTGTTCGTATCAACGACCCTGCTGACTCCTTCCGTGAGTCAACGCCATTTTCGTGATTGTACGCCGGCGCTAGCCGCCGCCGGGTACCGATTTACGACTTCAGCGGGGAGCTTCCGGTGAACCACACCGTCAATCGTATCCCGTCGAACAATTCAGGTATCGGCGCATCGCATGTAGACTTTAGCGGATAATTGCTTTTGGTGCCGCCCGAAAAGGCCGGCTGGTGGCAAACCGCGTGGCATCACCTGACCTGTCCGAGGGTTACCATGACGGTGGCGTCGAATCCCCGGTTGACTTCCCCTTCCACCAGCCACGTGTCAAGGCCCTTCACGCCGGCGGGGCGGACTTGCGGTTCTACTGGCAGTTCGGTCGGCTGCGGGGCTAAAATTCGGGCCAGAGATGCGCGTGATCGCCCATTTGGATCTGGATGCCTGTTTCGCCAGTATTGAACAACGGGACCACCCGGAACTGCGCGGAAAGCCGGTTATCGTGGGTGCCCCGCCAACGCAGAGAGGCGTGGTGGCCGCTTGCTCCTACGAAGCCCGCAAATTCGGGGTGCACTCCGCCATGCCGAGCGTCACCGCAGGACGGCTCTGTCCAAACGCAGTTTTCGTGCGCCCGCGGATGGAAGTTTACCGGACGGAATCCCGGCTGGTGATGCAACTGATTGCCGAATCCGGCGGGGTGGTGGAGCAAACTTCCATTGATGAGGCCTACATTGACCTGACTTCGCTGTGTCAGGCGGAGGATCAGGATTCTGCCCTGCAGGAGGCGCTGCCCTTTGGTCGGAGGATGAAAGAGCGAATTCGCTCGGAGCGCCAATTGGCCGCCACGGTGGGGATTGGGCCCAACAAACTGCTGGCGAAAATCGGGAGCGACCAGGCCAAACCTGATGGTTTGCTGGTGATTCCGGATACGGGGAAAGCTCAATTCCTGCGACCGTTCCCGGTCCGGATTCTCTATGGGGTTGGGAAGGCAACGGAGTCGGTGTTGGCCGGGGCAGGCATTCAAACGGTGGCGGATCTGCAGGATTATGCCGGCGACCTGCGGGCGCTGGTCGGGTCTTTTGGCCCGAAGTTACGACGCTTTGCCATCGGCGAAGACGATCGTCCGTTGGAACTGGGCGAGGACATCAAGAGCATCAGTGAAGAAGAGACGTTCCTCCAAGACACCGAAGATCGCAAAATTCTGCGCGCGTGCCTGCGCACCATGGCCGGCAACATTGCCGAACGGCTAAAGAAGCACCGATTGGCAGCGCAAACCGTGCAGGTCAAAATTCGTTATGGCGATTTCACCACGCTCACCCGTCAAATGACCGTCGAGGACCCGCTGGCCGACCCGGCTGACATTTACCGTCTCGGATGTTTTCTGCTCGGCCGCGAAAAACTGGTCTG
Organism: uncultured Bifidobacteriaceae bacterium; assembly: GCA_964437865.1. Classification (GTDB taxonomy): domain Bacteria; phylum Verrucomicrobiota; class Verrucomicrobiia; order Limisphaerales; family UBA11358; genus UBA11358. The sequence goes on from CAYTJG010000455.1 coordinate 1,650, forward strand.
CCGACCGTTGCGGCTCATTGGGCTGGGCGTTTCGAGCCTGGGCGAGCCCAACGGGAAACAGCTAACCTTGCTTTAACTTTGATCACCCTGGGCAACGTTGTTCAGCGCGGTGCCGCTGTTCTGCCAGGCGCCGGAGTTCACGCGCCATTGCGCCCCCGCGG
>CAYTJG010000455.1:1910-3690 GCA_964437865.1 uncultured Bifidobacteriaceae bacterium
TGGTCAGGGCCCCGCGGTCAATGGTCACCGCCAGGTTCGGCGGGGTGTTATCTTGCCTTGGGCATCAGTGCAACAATTCACGGTTTGCCTTGAGCCAGCGCTCCGCCGCGCGGTACTCCGGGCACAAGCGCTCCACCTCGCGCCAGAACCGGGGCGAGTGGTTCATTTCGCGGAGATGCGCCAGTTCGTGGAGGATGATGTAATCGCGGACGAACGCCGGGACCAGCACGAGGCGCCAATTGAGGGAAATGCCGCTGCGGCGGGAGCAGGAGCCCCAGCGCCGCCGCTGGTTGCGCACGGTCACGCGCTGAACGGCCAGTTGCTGCGGCGCGGCCAGTTCGCGCACGCGGACGGGCAATTCCCGCTCCGCGAGCCAGCGGAGATGCCACTCCACGGCCGGTCGCAGGTCGGCCTGCGCGCCGGTCACGGGCAGGATTTCCGTGCCGAGCCGGTAGCCGCCGCCGGCGTGGGCCTCCAGGCGCACGCGTTCGCCCCGGAAAAGGATCTCCGTGCCGGCCTGCCAGGCGGCCGGCGTTTTCGGGCGGGCGTGGAACTGGGCCACCTGCTGCTCCAGCCAGGCGTGATTGCGGGCCACGAACGCCTGCGCCTCGCTGCGGCTGCCGCCGCGCGGGATGGTCACCCGGGCGCTGCCATCGGCCTGCAGGCGCAGCAGATAACGGCGCGCCCGCAGATTCCGCACCACCCGCAACGGCACCGCGCGTCCCCCCACTTGCAACAGCACGGGGAGCGCCGGTTCGGACGGGCGCAGCTTGCTCAGAAAGTCCAAGAACATGCGCCTAGTAAATCGCACCGCCCGCCCCTTGGCAAACCCACGCGGGAGGAAAATGCAGGTGCCAAATGAAGGTTCCGGCAAAATCCAGACCTCGACGAACTAGTTTACTTGGTCGCCGATAGCCACCAATTCAGCTTTTGAAGTTGGCGCAAACATTAAGAACTTTTTCTGCTCGCCAAGGGAGCAAAACTTGCCTATCAAGGAGAATGAGGTCGTGCCATAGTTTATTTTTGATCGGAACTCCTTTCGTTTTCGCCGCTTTTTTGCTTGGCGGTTGCTCGACGAGCCGGGTCAGCGATCCAGTGCGGACAGCCACGGAGCAGTTGCTCTTAAGCACGGCGACGGATCATGCCATGCAATCAGCCAGGAGACTCGAGATTTTTGCCAACCGAAAAGTCTTTTTGGATGCCACTTATTTCGACAGTTACGACTCCAAATATGTCATCGGTAGCATCCGCGACGCCTTGAGCCGGGCGGGGGCGCGGCTGGTGGACAATATGACCAACAGTGACGTCATCATTGAGGCTCGCAGCGGCGCGCTTTCGGTGGACAGTTCGGACATGCTGGTCGGCATTCCCAAGACCAGCGTACCGGTTCCCCTGGCTGGTCAGTTGCAGACTCCCGAATTGGCATTTTATAAATCGCAAACCGAAGTATCCGTTGCCAAAATCGCCCTGCTCGCTTTCGCCAAGACGTCGCGGGCGCACGTTTATTCGAGCGGCCCCCTGGAAGGCACAGCCCATGATATATCTCATTGCTTCCTGTTTGTTTCATGGAATCGAACTGACATTCCTGAACATCAGAAAACCGAGAAGGAGTCCGAACAATATCAAACCTTCTTTCCGCAATACGATCCGGCCAACTTGTCCGCCACCAATGGGCCGGCAAAATAGTTCATTTCTCCGTTCCAATAAGTATTGGCATCAGAGCTAAATGCCAGATTTCTTTTTCATAAGGCATACTCTGAACTGACTTACCCGGCACCAG
>CAYTJG010000456.1:0-3612 GCA_964437865.1 uncultured Bifidobacteriaceae bacterium
CGCCGCCCAGGAACGCGCCGCCACGCTCGTCGCGCTCCAGCGCGAAGTCGGGCGCCTGGTGGTGCAAACCTCCATGACCGTCACCGGCAAGATCCTCACCCCGGCGGATCAAACCCGGCTCGCGGAGGAAACGCAGCACCAAATCGCCTGACCGTTTAGCGCGACATGAAAATCTCCAAGCAAGAGCAGCGCGAAGCCCGGGAACTGTTCCGCAGTTGCCTGGTCAACGGCGTGCTGGACGAAGGTCGCGCACGCCAGGCCGTAAACCTGCTCCTGGAGCTACAGCCGCGCGGTTATGTCCAGATTCTCTCGCGCCTGCACCGGTTGGTAAAGCTGGACTTGGCCCAGCGCACGGCCCGCGTGGAAAATGCCGTGCCGCTCAGCCCCGCCCAGCAAGCCGGCCTCCGTGCCAGCCTGGAACAACACTATGGCGCCGGGTTGGAAATCAATTACGTCACCCAGCCCGCCCTGATCGGCGGCCTGCGGGTCCAGGTGGGCAGTGACCTCTACGATGGCAGTGTAAAAAATCGGTTGGAGAAATTGCAGGAAAGTTTTTGAGATGATGAATGCCGGGTGCGGCGGACAACGCCCGCGCGGCACGCAGCACGCAGCAAGAAATTATGAGTAATTTGCTACAGGAAATCGAAGCCAAGATCGCCGGGGCCAAGGTCGCCACGGCCAAACAAAACGTCGGCGTCGTCCGCGAAGTCGGCGACGGCGTGGCCAAGATCGAGGGTCTTACCGACACGATGCTCAACGAGATGCTCGACTTCGGCAACGGCTTGGTGGGCCTGGCCCTCAACCTGGAAGAGACGGAAGTGGGCGCCATCATCCTCGGCGACTACACCCAATTGAAGGAAGGCTCCGAAGTGCGCACCACGGGCAAGCTCCTGCAGGTTCCCGTGGGCAAAGGCCTGCTGGGCCGCGTGGTCAACGTGCTCGGCCAGCCGCTGGACGGCAAGGGTCCCATCCAGGAGACCGCCTTCTATCCCGTGGAGAAGATTGCGCCCGGCATCGTCAAGCGCAGGCCGGTCAGTCAACCGGTGCAGACCGGCATCATGGCCATCGACGCGATGATCCCCATCGGCCGCGGCCAGCGCGAGCTGATCATTGGCGACCGCTCCACGGGCAAGACAACGATCGGCATCGACACGATGATCAATCAGGCGCGGATCAACAAGGCGGCGGAAGCGGCCGGCGACCGGGAAACGCGCCCAATTTACAACATTTACGTGGCCATCGGCCAGAAGCAGTCGAACATCGCGCGCGTCATTGGCGTGCTCGAGGAAGCCGGCGCCCTGCCCTACACCATCGTGGTGGTGGCCTCCGCCTCGGATTCAGCCACCAACCAATACCTGGCCCCCTTCACCGGGGCGGCCATCGGCGAATGGTTCATGGACAACGGCATGGACGCGCTGATCATTTACGACGATCTGTCCAAGCACGCCGTGGCGTATCGCCAGGTTTCGCTGGTGCTTAAGCGCCCGTCAGGTCGCGAGGCGTATCCGGGCGACGTGTTTTATCTCCACAGCCGCCTGCTGGAGCGCAGCGCGCGCGTCGGCGAGAAATACGGCAACGGCTCGCTCACCGCGCTGCCCATCATCGAGACGCAGGCGGGCGACGTTTCGGCGTACATTCCCACCAACGTCATTTCGATCACCGACGGCCAGATTTACCTGGAAACCGACCTGTTCTACCAAGGTGTGCGGCCGGCCGTCTCGGTCGGTTTGTCCGTCTCGCGCGTGGGCTCGGCGGCGCAGATCAAGGCCATGAAACAGGTGGCTGGCCGCATCAAGGGCGACCTGGCGCAGTTCCGCGAACTGGCGGCCTTTGCGCAGTTCGGTTCCGATCTGGATGCCAAGACGCAGGCGCTGCTCGAACGCGGCAAGCGCATCATCGAAATTTTCAAGCAACAGCAATACGACCCCGTGCCGGTCGAATCGCAGGCCGCCATCCTCTGGGCCGTGCAGAACAACTACTTTGACGACGTGCCGGTGGACAAGGTGAAGGACTTCCAAGCCAAGCTGGGGCAGTACTTCAACACGCGCAAGCCGGAGCTGCTGGCGAAGATTCTCAAGGAAAAGGCCATCAGCGACGCCCTCAGCGCGGAGCTCAAGACGGCGGTTGGCGAATTCAAACAGACCTACCGATAAACTGCCGTCATGCCCAGCACGCGCGACATACGCCGGCGAATCAAGTCGGTTAAGAATACCGCCCAGATCACCAAGGCGATGCAGATGGTGGCAGCGGCCAAGATGCGCAAGGCGCAGCAGGCGGCGCTGGTGGGCCGGCCCTATGCGCAACTGCTGAACGAAATCATGGCCGAGGCGGCCACCCACACCGTGGGTTTCGACCATCCGCTGCTGCAAGCCCGACCGGTGACCAAGCGCGCGGTGGTGCTCGTAAGCACCGATCGCGGACTCTGCGGCGGCCTGAACAGCAACCTCTTCCGCGAGGCTATGAAGCTGGACAAGAACACCACTGTCTTTGTCACGGCCGGCAAAAAGGCGGCACAATTTGTCTCGCGCACCAAGCGGAACCTGACGGCTGAGTTTCATTTCAAGGACACCCCCGAGTTCGGCGAGGCCCGCGCGATCTCCAAGTTCGTGCAGCAGATGTTTCTCAAGGGCGAAGTGGACGCGGTGGACATCCTGTTCCCGCGGTTTATCAACACGCTCACCCAGCAGCCCCAACTCGTGCCGTTTCTGCCCATGGGCAAGTTGTCGGCGGCCACGGCGGGCGTGAATTCGCCGGCACAGGAATTGCCCGCCGCCAGCAGCACCGAGGTTTTTGAATTTGAGCCGGATGAGGAAACCGTCTTGGGCGAATTGCTGCCGCACAGCCTGAATTTCCAGATGCACCAGATTCTCCTGGAAACCAAGGCCAGTGAGCAAAGCGCGCGCATGGTGGCCATGAAGAACGCCACCGACAACGCCAAGCAGATCATCAAGGACCTGACGCTTGAATACAACAAGCTCCGGCAGGCGAGCATCACCACGGAACTGCTGGAAATCACCTCCGCCCAAGCGGCGCTGGGCTGACCCCATTTGCGAACCAGATATTTTAGCACATGAACATAGGCAAAATCGTTCAAATCATCGGCCCGGTCGTGGACGTGGAGTTCCCCGGGCAACTGCCCGCGATTTACAACGCGCTGACCGTGGAATACGAGCTGCCCGGCATGGGGCATACCAAGTTGACGCTGGAAGTGCAGCAACACCTGGGCGACAACTGGGTCCGTACAGTGGCCATGAGCACCACCGAGGGGCTCAAGCGCGGCTACGAGGCGATCGACACCGACGCGCCGATTTCCGTGCCCGTGGGCGAAGGCGTCATGGGGCGTGTGTTCAACGTCACCGGCCAGGCCGTGGATGAACAGGGTCCGGTGAAAGCCGACAAGTACTGCCCCATTCACCGCGCGGCCCCGGCCTTGATTGACCAATCCACGTCACCGCAGATTTTGACCACGGGCATCAAGGTCATTGACCTGATTTGTCCCTTCCTGAAGGGTGGCAAAGTGGGCGCGTTTGGCGGCGCCGGCGTGGGCAAGACGGTGGTCATCATGGAGCTCATCAACAACATCGCCAAGCTGCACGGCGGCATCTCGATGTT
>CAYTJG010000457.1:0-3559 GCA_964437865.1 uncultured Bifidobacteriaceae bacterium
GAATAATCGAACTCGCACGCCTGGCCGATGACGATCGGCCCGGCGCCGATGATCAGGATGCTGTGAATGTCTGTGCGCTTGGGCATGAAAAATACGCTTGCCGGCCGGCAATTGACGCGGCTGACAGCCACTCATGAAACACCGATTTGGCTCCGAACGAAAGGAAAATCCCCGCGCGAACGCCGCTATATGCTTGCCATCCGTTTCCCGCCGGGAGAGATTTACCGCCACGACTCGAAAAACGCCCGCATGGATACCAACCGGCAAACGGATACAGACGACGCCAAACTCCGCGAAAGACTCACGGAATTCTTGCGCCGCGCCCGCGACCTGGAAACGGTCACCCAGGCGCCCGCCAACCTGCCGCGGGTGAAGGAACCCGCCCGGCCGCCGCTCCCCGTGCATGAATCCTTCCTGCCCGGTTCCATTCTCACGACCCTCTTCCGCAACCCCAAGACCAACCGCACCGTGGCCTTCAAGGCCGAGGAATTGACCGAGTTGGACGGCATGTCGTCCGATTATCTGGTCAAGTATTACCTCTCCCATTCGCTGTTCACCAACGACGACGCGGTGCGGCTGCACAACACCATGGAAGCCCGGTCGCGCCAGGTCCTCCAGTTGCTGCGGCACGCCGACTGGCGCGCGGAAGTATACCATTACGAAATCGCCAAGGAAGGCGCCATCCTCAACAGCCTGCTGCAACTGCGCCTCCTGCTCGAATGCATCCAGATCCTCACGCCGCCGCTCATGACCGTCAGGCGCATCGACGACGAGGAGTTTGACCTGATCGATAATTTGCGGAGTCTCGTGCGGTTGATCGCCCTGGTGATGTGGCAGCGCCTGGCCACGGACGGCACGCCCCTGCAGGCTTACGGGGCATTGTCCGCCTGCATCGCCGGGTTGGCCGCCAAGCCCGATGACGCCCAGGCGCTCATCGAGTCCGGCTACGCCGCCAGTGATGGCCACAGCGAGGCTTTCACCAAATGGTTCGAGAAAAACGGGCGCCGCGCCATGGAACGCGTGGTGACCATGCTCCAGCCGGTGGATAAGTACGGGCTGGATGAGATTTTCCGGCTCCTCACGCGCCATGCACTCGACCTGGGCCTGCAGCCCGTCACCATCGAATTCCTGCGGCAGACGTTGCAGACGCTGGCGCTCACCCTGGCCAACATGGACCGGGAAATGTCCGATGCCTGCCGCCGCCGGTCGGCGGTCATCTCGGCCCAGTTCACCGAAATCTCCCGGCAATACGCGGTGGATTTCACCGCCCGCGCGGCGGATCCCGGCGTGAGCGAGGAGGATCTGGCCGGCATTTTCAAGGAGCTGGACGCACTGGTGGGGCTGGCGCCGGTGAAGAACGAGGTGCACCGGGCCACCGATTTTGCGCGCATGCAGGTCTTGCGCCAGAAACAGGGGCTGCCCGCCGTGCGGGCGAGTCTGCACAGCGTCTTTTTCGGCAACCCGGGCACCGGCAAGACCACGGTGGCGCGGCTGATGGGCCGCATCTACAAATCGCTGGGCCTGCTGCGGCGCGGGCACGTGGTGGAATGCGACCGCGGCCGGTTGGTGGCCGAATACGTGGGCCAGACGGCCGTGCGCACGCATGCAGTGATTGATTCCGCGCTGGACGGCATCCTGTTCATTGACGAAGCCTATGCGCTGGCCGGACGCGGCGCGGAGGACTTCGGCATGGAGGCCATCGAAACCCTGCTCAAGCGGATGGAAGACGATCGCAGCCGGCTCATCGTCATTGTGGCGGGCTACACCGGGCCCATGGAGCAGTTCATTGCGTCCAACCCCGGCCTGCAATCGCGGTTCACGAATTATCTCAAATTTCCAGACTACTCGCCCGCGGAGTTGGCGGAGATTTTTCATCGCATGGCGGCCCAAAGCGGACTGGTCTGCGCCCCGGAAACGGCCGCCGCGGTGCTGGCCCTGGCGCAGCAGCTTTACGCCGCCCGCAACGAGCAGTTTGGCAACGCCCGCGAAATGCGCAATCTGTTCGAGTCGGCGGTGCGCAACCAGAGCACGCGTCTGGTCGCCAGCGGCCAGTGCGACCGGGATGCCCTCACCACGCTGCTGCCCGCGGATCTGCCCGGCGACCCCGCCGCCGAACGCCCCAAGTGATCCGCCCGCCCGCCGGGCGGACCGGTGGTTCCTCTTTGCATTGAGTTTTTCCAAAAATTCCGCATCATCATTGCTGCATAATATTGTATGGCAGAAAAATCGACACCAGTTTACGACGAAAGCAAGATCAAGACGTTGTCTTCGCTGGAGCACATCCGGCTCCGCACAGGCATGTATATCGGCCGCATCGGCACCGGCGCGCATCCGGACGACGGTTGCTACGTGCTGCTCAAGGAGGTGGTGGACAACGCCATCGATGAGTACATCATGGGCCACGGCAAGGAAGTGGAAGTCAAGATCGAGGGCAACCGGGTGAGCGTGCGCGATTATGGCCGCGGTATTCCGCTGGGCAAGGTCGTGGACTGCGTGTCCAAGATCAACACCGGCGCCAAGTACAACGACGACGTGTTCCAGTTCAGCGTGGGCCTCAACGGCGTGGGCACCAAGGCGGTCAACGCGTTGTCCAAGGATTTCTATGTGCGCAGCCATCGGGACGGCGAATTCGCCGAGGCCAGCTTCAAGATCGGCAAGCTCAAGCAGGAAGGCAGCGGCAAGACCAGCGAACCCAACGGCACGTATATTGAGTTCGAGCCGGACCCGGGGATTTTCAAGGGCAGCGAGTTTCACCAGGAATTCGTGGAGAAACGCCTGCGCCACTACAGCTATTTGAACACCGGGCTGAAGCTGCTCCTCACCATGCCCGGGATGACCGAGCCCAAACTGTTCCAATCGCGCTTCGGTCTCATGGATCTCGTCATGGAGGAGCTGGCCAGCGACGGCGCCGAACCCATTTATTCCCCGCTGCATTATGCGGGCAAGACCCTTGAATTCTGTTTCACACACAGCAATTCACGGTTTGGCGAGACCTTTTTTTCGTTCGTCAATGGTCAGTACACCAGCGATGGCGGCACGCACCTGAGCGCCTTCCGCGAAGGCCTGCTCAAGGCGGTGAATGAATATTGCAACGGCAAGTTCGATGGCGACGACGTGCGCGAATCCATGGTGGGGGCGGTGGCCATCCGGCTGCAGGACCCCGTGTTTGAATCGCAGACCAAGAACAAGCTGGGCAACACGGAAATCCGCACCGAGCTGGTCAACAGCGTGCGCGAGGAGCTCCTGCAATTCTTCCATCGCAACCAGAAGATTGGGGAGCTGATTGTGGCCAAGGTGAAGGACACCGAGCAGTTGCGCAAGGAACTGCAGGAGGTGAAGAAGCTCTCGCGCGAGCGCGCCCGGGCGATATCGCTGCGCATCCCGCAGCTCAAGGATTGCCGGCACCATTACGACCCGAAGCGGGAAAAAGGCGAAGGCACCATGGTCTTCATTTGCGAGGGCCAGTCCGCCGCCGGCTCCATCACGAGTTGCCGCGACGTCAATAACCAGGCCGTGTTTGTGCTCAAGGGCAAGCCGCTCAACGTCTGGGACCTCAAGC
>CAYTJG010000458.1:0-3553 GCA_964437865.1 uncultured Bifidobacteriaceae bacterium
GAATATGGAGGGTAGTACCGCCATGTTTAGCGTTTTCGCCACTGCATCGGAGCCTTTGACCTACCAATGGAGCTTTGACGGACAAAATATTGTTGGCGCCACCAACTCGGTTCTCACTCTGGCTGACGTCCAAACCAGCCAAACCGGCGCCTACGTCGTTACCGTCTCCGATTCGGCCGGCTCCACCAACAGCACCATCGCCATGCTCTGGGTCACCCCGTTGACTGCGACTCCTGTTCCCTCCGGACTCATTGCTTGGTGGAAAGGCGAGGACAATGCCTTGGATAGCGCCGGCTTGAACAACGGTACGCTCGAGAACGGGGTCGGTTTCACCAACGGCGAAGTCGGGCGCGCCTTCAACTTCCCAGCGGTGAGTTTTCCTTATTCGCGCCCCACCAACGGCCCTTCGGTGCAGGTTCCCTACACCAGCCTCTGGGCTCTCGACACCAACAACTTCAGCATCGAATTATGGGCGAATTTCAGTTCCCGACTCAGCAGTTCATTCGGCTATCCCTTTGGCGGTGTGATGATCGCCGATGATCAGGGCAGCGGCGGCAACAACAAGTGGATGTTTGCCTACGCCGGTGGCGTGCTCGAATTCCATATCAACGGCCCCACCATCAACGATGGCTCGGGCGTATATCTGGTCAAAACCCCCTTTGCGCCGGTGCTGAACCAATGGTATCACCTCGCCATCACGCGTAACGGCGATCTCTATACGATCTACACCAACGGGGTCGCCGCCGGTTCACAGACCGACACCAATGCCATTCCGGCGGCCAACGTGCCCCTGACGATCGGCGCCGCGGAGGGCTTCTATTTCAACGGCAAGCTGGATGAAGTAAGCATTTACGATCAGGCTCTCACCGCCGCCGAAATCACTGAAATCTACCAATCCGGCAGCATGGGCAAGACTCCGGTTGCGCCCGTGATCGCCAGCCAGCCAACGAACCAAACCGTATTGCTTGGTGGCACCGCCTCCTTTGCCGTCACGCCGACCGGCACGCCCCCGTTTGGGTATCAGTGGAGCTTCGATGGCACCAATATCGTCGGCGCCACCTCCGCGGTTCTGACTCTCCCGGACGTCCAACCCGCCCAGGCGGGAACCTACGCGGTCGCGGTGAGCAACAACAGCGGCGCCACCAACAGTACCGGCGCAACTCTGACGGTGGTGAACCCGCCGGTCATCACCCAGCAACCGCAGAGCCTGAATGTGATCCCCTTTGGCACCGCCAGCTTCAGCGTGGTCGCCACCGGCACGGGGCCTTTGACTTATCAATGGCAGGACAACGGCACCAATCTGGTCGATAGTGACACCATCACCGGTTCCACGACCACCAATCTGACCATCAGTAATGTGGACTTGGCGGAGGCCGGCAATTACGAGGTGCTGGTCACCAGCCCCTACGCCAGCACCAACAGCGCCGTTGCGGTTCTGACCGTGTCCGAAACCACTTTCAGCTTGGGCTCCACCAACGCCATGTCCGGCACCACCATTACCGTGCCGGTGATCATGAACGCCTTGGGCATAGAAAGCGGTTTCATGGGCAGTGTGGCTTACGACCCCACCAAGCTCGTCCTTCAAACCATTGTGGGGCCCTCCCCCAATTACAATCAAACCAACAACGGATTCATCGGCTTTCTCGCGTCTCCCACCGTTGGCAATACCTTTGCCCCGGGCAGCAATGTCGTGGCCCAACTGGTCTTTGTCACCCTGCCGGTCACGAACAACACCGCCGTCACCCTGGCGTTTGGCAACACGCCGGACAACCTCAATCTTACCGACTTAAGCTTCGACAACCTGCCGGCCGTGTATGAGGGAGGCGTCGTGCAATTGACGCCGGCCGAGTATTGCGCCGATGTTTATCCGCGCTTCAATGGCAACCACGTGGTTGACCTCAATGATTGGCAGGAAGTAGGCCGCATGGTGGCCGGACTAGACGTGCCCACCAACAGTGACGAGTTTCTCCGCGCCGATTGCGCCCCGCGCAACGCGCCGGACGGCGTGCTGACGGTGGCCGATTGGGTGCAAGCCGGCCGCTACGTGCTCGGTTTGGATCCCCTGACTTTGGTTCCGACGACCGGCTCCAGCGTGGTGGCCAACGCCAAGCCCTTGGATGGACAGGCTCCCAGCCGCATTCTGCAGGTGGCCACCGTATCCGCGCAACGCAGCCAGACCGTCAGCGTGCCGGTGTCTTTGGTATGCGTCACCAACGAAAACGCCGTGGGCTTCACCGTCCGTTACAATACCAACCAACTCCGACTGGTATCCTGTGCGCCGGGCTCGGCGGTGGCAGCCAGCCATTGGATCGTCAATTCCAACCAAGTGGGCAAGCTGGGACTCATGATGTCCGCACCGACGGGAAAGATGTTCGCCTCGGGAACCAACCAGGTGGCTCTGCTCACCTTTACCACCACGGCCAGCGCCAGCGGTGCCGCCGCCGTGACGCTGGACAGCAGCGTGGTTAAACTCCAAACGGCTGACGTATTGGCCAGCTCCCTAGCCACCACCTACGTAAACGGTGCGGTGGCGCTGCCATCGCAACCAAACCTGGCGGCCACCCTGTCGAGCGGAAATCTCCAGTTCAACTGGTCGCTAAACAGCGGCACGTTCCAAGTGCAATCGGCCGATGAGCCAACGGGACCCTGGACCACCCTGGCGCTGCCCCAGACAATCAACGGCACCAACGTGATCAGCGTGCTCAACACCACGAACCAGCAAAAGTTCTTCCGGCTGCAGGGACAATAGACCCTGCCAGTCAGTCTTTCAAGCTGGCGGCGAACCCCCGGTTCGCCGCCAGTTTTTTTGTTTGCCCTGAGGGTTGGCATTTTGGCCAGCCGGGGTCGGGCACCTGCGAAGCCGACGTCCAGCCTCCGAGCGCGCCGCGATCGTAGCGCAGACATTCTTGTCTGCGGGTAAAGGCGACTTTTCAGTCGCCAGTTCCCCTTTCCACGGCGCCACCCAGAAACACGGGACTGGAAAGTCCCGTGAACCCGCAGACAAGAATGTCTGCGCTACGACTGGCCCCGTTCCTTAGCGCGGCATTTCGCAGGCGTTGGCGATCACGGACGAAAAGCGGTGTTTTGTCGCACAGCGGCTATTTCGGATGGGACGCGCCTCTCCGAGCGCGCCGCGAACGTAACGCAGACATTCTTGTCTGCGGGTAAAGGCGACTTTCCAGTCGCCAGTTCCCCTTTCCACGGCGCCACTCCAGGAACACGGGACTGGAAAGTCCCGTGAACCCGCAGACAAGAATGTCTGCGCTACGACTGGCCCCGTTCCTTAGCGCGACGCTGTGTGGGGGGGGCCGAAACCCGCATTTAAAAATGACTATTGTCGGGTGCCGTTCTGCGGCTGCCATGTCCGCGCAAGCGTTCGCCGGCGATTGATCAACCATGCCCCCAACGAGCGAGAGGGAGATGGAGAGCGAATAATGTGGAGGAATGCGAGATCATGTTGCATGGCACGGGCCTTTGGCCCTTATGATTTCAATGCGGTCGTGAACCTGGGCCGCCGGCCGAATGGCGCTTAGATAGTGCAAGAGGTTGGTTT
>CAYTJG010000459.1:0-3518 GCA_964437865.1 uncultured Bifidobacteriaceae bacterium
TTACGATGATGATTTGGGGGCTTTGACGAAGATGGCGACCCTACCGGGAATCGAACCCGGGCTCTCACCGTGAAAGGGTGGTGTCCTAACCGCTAGACCATAGGGTCGTCAAAGGGCTGGCAAATATATCAGCCCGTTGCGTCTTGTCACGCGGAAATTCACGTTTGCGTCCACAATATTTTTCGCGTACTTTGGGAGCCCTTACATGAAGATTTTTATCGACGGCAAGTTCTTCAGCGAACGCGACGCGAAAGTGTCGGTGTTCGACCACGGTCTTTTGTACGGCGACGGTGTGTTTGAGGGCATTCGGGCCTATAACGGCCGGGTCTTCAAGCTGCAGGAGCACGTTGAACGGCTGTTTGAATCGGCGCATTCCATTCTCCTGGAGATCCCGCAAACGAGGGCGCAAGTGGCGCGTGCCGTGATAGATACCGTGCGTGCCAACAAGCTCAAGGACTCCTATATTCGCTTGGTGGTCACGCGCGGCGTGGGGTCGTTGGGGCTGAATCCGCGGGGCTGCAAGAATCCGTCGTTGATCGTGATTGCCGGCAAGATCCAGGTGTATCCGCCGGAGATGTACGCGCGGGGCATGGAGATGATCACGGTGCCCACGGTGCGCAGCCTGCACAGCGCGGTGAACCCGGCGATCAAATCGTTGAATTATTTGAACAATATATTGGCGAAGATCGAGGCGAACAACGCGGGGGTGGAGGAGGCGGTGATGCTGAATGCCCAGGGGTACGTGGCGGAAGGGACCGCGGACAATTTGTTTATCGCCAAGCGCGGGGCGCTGTTCACGCCGCCGCTATCGGCGGGGGCGCTGTATGGCATTACGCGGGCGACGGTGATCGAGCTGGCGGAGCAGGCCGGGGTGGAGGTGTCCGAGCCGAACCTGACGCGGCACGATTTGTTCAATGCGGACGAATGTTTTGTGACGGGCACGGGGGCGGAGATCATGCCGGTGGTGAAGATCGACGGGCGGGCCATTGGCACGGGGAAGCCGGGACCGTTGACGTCGAAGTTGGTGCAGGAGTATCATGCCTTGACACGAGTGTCGGGGGAGCCGATTTATTAGTAGCAGGTTGGCCTGAGAATTTTATGCAATGTTGCGTTTGCAAAGAAAAGCCGGCAACGGTGCATTTGACCCAGATTGTGGGCGACAAGATGCAGAAACTTGATTTATGCGAGGATTGTGCCAAAGCCAAGGGCGTGAACGACCCCACGAGTTTTGCGATGGCGGACCTTATGCTGGGGCTGGGCGCCTCCCAAGAAATTGAGTCGGTGGCGGCCGGGCTGGAATTGAAATGTCCACGCTGCGGCTTTTCGCAGGCGGATTTCAAGAAATCCGGCCGGCTGGGCTGTCCCGAATGCTATCGGACGTTTGCCGAGGGTTTGGCGGGGCTGCTGAAGAGCATGCACAAGGGCACGCGGCACGTGGGCAAGGCCCCGGAGGCGTTGCGGCAATCGCGCGACACGGTGGACCGGCTGAAGACGCTCCAGAAGAAGCTGACGAAGGCCGTGGAGGAGGAAAACTACGAGGCGGCGGCGGCGTTGCGGGACGAGATCAAATTGCTGGGCGGCGGAACGGCTGCCAAATCGCGATGAAAGACATACTGGCATTTCTGTGTTCCCCGTCCGATTCCACCCACCGTCACGGCCCGCACGACCGCATTGTGATGAGCAGCCGGGTGCGGCTGGCGCGTAATTTGCGGGATCACGCGTTTCCGGGTTGGGCCAAGAAACCCGAGCGGGTGAAGGTGCTGGACCTGGCCATGCCGGCGGTCTGCAGCATGCCTGAAATGGCGGATTCCTTTGCGGAGGCCATGGACAATTTGACGGCGCTGGACAAGCAACTGCTGGTGGAGCGCCACCTGATCAGCCGCGAACATGCGGCCAAGAACGTGGGCAGCGGGCTGGTGATCAACCGGACGGAGACGTTTTCGGTGATGATCAACGAAGAAGATCATCTGCGAATGCAGGCGTTGCGACCGGGTTTTCAGACGCGCGAGGCCTGGCAGGCCATCGACAAGCTGGATTCGGCGCTCGAGAAAAAACTGAGCTTTGCCTTCGACAACGAGCTGGGGTATCTGACCGCCTGTCCAACCAACCTGGGCACGGGCATTCGGGTGAGTGCGATGTTGCATCTGCCGGGCTTGGTGTTGAATGAGCAGATCAATCCCATCATTCAATCGGTGAACAAGCTGGGGCTGGCGGTGCGGGGGCTGTACGGCGAGGGCACCGAGGCGCTGGGCAACGTCTTTCAGGTGTCCAACCAAATGACGCTGGGCGAGAGTGAGACGGTGATTGTGGAGCGGTTGGAGAAAGTGCTGGCGCAGATCATTGAGCACGAGGAGAACTCGCGGCAAACGCTGCTGGAGAAGAAGCCCAAGGTGGTGTTCAACCACATCGGCCGCGCCTATGGCGTGTTGGCCAACGCGCACAGCATTTCCTCGAAGGAGACCATGAATTTGCTCTCATTCTTGCGCCTGGGGGTGGATATGGAGCTGTTTCCCGGCACGGACCGGTCGCTGGTGGACGAACTTTTCCTCATCACCCAGCCGGCGCATTTGCAAAAGCAGGTTTCGGACAAGCTGACGGCGGAGGAACGCGATCTTATTCGGGCGGACATGTTGCGCGAGCGTTTGAAGACCGTGAACCGGCCGCTGGTGAAAAATCCGCCGCCCCCGGGCACGAATTGAGCGCCGGCAGTGCCTTTCCCCAGTCCGGCGCAAGGGCGACTTCGCAGGCTGGCCACCCGGCCCCCGGTCTTGGTTACCCTGGCTCCGTGAGGCCTGCTGGCCGGACACATTTATGAAAACGATTGAGAAGGCGACGGCGGATCCCCGGTTAAAGGCCAAGATTGATGAACTGATCCGGTTCAAGGGCGGCGGCCACAACGAGGCGGGAGTGGCGGACATTATTGAAAACGCGTTGAAGATCCTGACGGACGTGGAGGATACGGGCGATGTGCGGGTGATTCAGACGGCGGTGCGGGAGTTGCGCTATGCGTTTCGGATTTTTGCGCCGTATGCGGACAAGCGGAAAGTGACCATCTTCGGCTCCGCACGGACGGCGGCGAGCAAGCCGGAATACCAACAGGCGGTGGAGTTTGGCCGCAAGATCTCGGCCGCCGGTTTCATGGTGATCACTGGCGCTGGCCCAGGCATCATGCAGGCGGGACACGAAGGCGCGGGGCCGGAGAACAGCTTTGGCGTCAACATCCGGCTGCCCTGGGAGCAGAGCGCCAACCCCGTGATTGCCGAGGACAAGAAGCTCATCACGTTCAAATATTTCTTCACCCGGAAGTTGATTTTCATCCGCCACTCGGCGGCCATTGCGCTGTTTCCCGGCGGGTTTGGGACGATGGATGAAGGCTACGAGGCGATCACGTTAATGCAGACCGGCAAGAGCCAACTCATGCCGCTGGTGTTGGTGGACCGACCGGGCGGCACCTATTGGAAGACGTGGGATAAGAACAACCGCGAACATCTGTTGCGGGATAAACTGATCTCGCCTGA
>CAYTJG010000460.1:0-3499 GCA_964437865.1 uncultured Bifidobacteriaceae bacterium
GGACCGCGCCAACGTCCATTTCTGCCTCGGCCAGTCCGGACTCTAGTTTGCCCCCTCTCCCGTTTTCTAATTCACTGCTGAAAATGGAGGTTTTGAAACAGGCTCTAACTAAGGGCCATTCGGAGCCGACCCCTTTACGACGATTTTAGCCCGGACGCGTCACGAATGCAGGCGGAGTGCTCTGTTCAATTTGGGTGCAGTTTTAAGCAGAAAACGGCAATCCCTAGTAGAAAAATGGCAAAGAAGAAAAGGCCGAATCCGATAGGAACCAGACTTAACGAAGAATTATCTGTTTCCAATAACGACATTGTTGGATTGCTGGGATTTACATACACAGTAACTAAGGTTCCCGCAGGATAGCGGGACGTCACTTCAATCGCGCTTGACTCTCCTCCAAGCGTGTAGTTGCCAAGTCGCCAATGTGAACTCCTAAATCGTTGCCCTTCGAATTGAAATTCGTACATAATTATTGGCTCATAGACTCTCCCACCCTTGCTCGTGGGTGAACTTCTGATTGTTGACTCAACAATCCGGCCTTTGACTTGAAACCATTTTCGAGCCACAATCGTTCTGTGCCTAATCAAAAAGCTGAGATAAAAGCACGCAAGTGAGACGGCAAAAACAGAAGTCAAAAAGATTTTGTCTTCAGTTGTCATGACCGAAGCAACAGTTAACAGGCGACTGGCTTTTGATGCAAACTAAGTTCATAGGTCTAAATTGTTGAATCGGGAATCAATTGTTCTAAGTATTATTGAACCTTACGGGCCAACCAGCCTACGACTAATTCATTTGGTTTTCGGGCCGATTCGCGGCGCGTCGACCCCGTGGGGCGTCGCATTTTCGGGAAATGGAAAGGTACTGGCGGTGGTGCATTTTGTCACGGATGAAGTGATTTTGAGTGATTTTCCAGCGGTGCTGGGAACTGATCCAACGCCTTCAGCGTTGCCCTTTCTTTTCGAACGCCTACCCAGCGTAGCTTCGCCTTCGTCGCTTCAACGCTGGGCTAAAATGATCGCCATCCCCTTTAGGGATGTGTGGTATCGGAAAAGTGCGGATCAATCTCCATCACTTTGGCCAGCAGAGCGGCATACGTTTGGGCGTCGGCGTCCTTCATCGCCGCCAGCAAACGGCGGACCGCATCAGGAGGAACATCGTGAATGCCCACCAATCGAAACTCGGGCCATTCGGCAAGTTTGCGCGCGTTGGAAACTCTTTGGAGGCGGGCCGGATCGGCTTGCACTGCCGGGTCCGACATTATCCGCGTGAGAGTCATCGTGTCCATGGCGGTGAAGATGGGTTTGGGCAAATTCGGGGCGATCTGCTGCATGGCATTGGCAAGTGCTTGTCGCGAGTTGACCTTTCGTGTCCGATCGGCGCCGCGGAGTTCGGGCGCGGGTGCGAGCGCGGAGAGGGCCTCCCCGAACGCGGGCAACAGTGCGATGGCGTTTGAATCGGTCGAATGAGCGTAATGCCGCGCGATGTCTGGCGCGGTTTCGGGAAATCGCTTCAGACCTTCCAGGATCTCGGGCAGGGTCGCCCCGCCGGCAGTCACCTTTAAGCGGAAGGCTTCCGCTTGCCTCTGTTGCTCCAATTCCGCGGCCAGCGGATTCACGGTGCGAAATTCCGGACTCAAGGTGTCCAGCATCTTCGCCGCGGCCAATCGCAGGCGCTCCTGGGCGGTATGATCGGCCGCGTCGGCCAGCGCGGACAGGACCTCGTTCAAATACGGGCCCAGGCGGGCGGGCGTCAAAGCGGTTTGCTCCGCGGTCTCATCGGCATCGGCCACGCGTGCCGCGTTACGCAAGATCAACATCCCCTCCGGTCGCAGGAAATGATCGTCGTCCGCCTTCAACAATTCCGCCGCCACCGGAAAAACGCCACGGTCGGCCTGGTCG
Source organism: uncultured Bifidobacteriaceae bacterium (assembly GCA_964437865.1). GTDB lineage: Bacteria > Verrucomicrobiota > Verrucomicrobiia > Limisphaerales > UBA11358 > UBA11358. Next base: position 1,896 of record CAYTJG010000460.1, read on the forward strand.
CCGAGCGCCGACACCAGCAAGAGCGCCGCCACTTCCCGCACCCGCCGGTCCGGATCCAGCAAGAGCGGACGGAAGGAGTCATTGAGCGCTCGGGCATCTTCATTGGCCAGGGACCACAGCCAGCCGCCCGCCTGCAAGCTGCGGGGGCGGACGCCGGAGAACTGGTGGTCCGCCTGGTAAACGTCGATCATGACCGACTGATTCTCGTGTATCAGCCGGGCGAATTCGGGCAAAATTTCGGGAGCGGGGTGAATTTGACCCAAGGCGTAGAGGATCAGGTTATCGGTATAAACCGGTAAGGCACGGACCGCTCCCAATTGGCCCACGAAGGTGTAACTCGATTGGGGAATGGCCTGGCTGACACCGCCGTCGCGGAGCAATCCAAGGAGCAGCGGCGCCGCCTCTTTGGCGTCCGGGCCGATGATGCCCAGACCATCCACCGCGCGCAGGCGCACCTCCGCATTCGTGTCTCCTGTTAGCGCGGCCTCCAGGATTGGAAGCGCCGCTTTCTGGTTGTCACCCAATCCAGCGAGGGCCGCTTGCATTACGGAATTGGGATAAAGAGTGGTCTCATTCGGATCATGCAAAGCCTCCTTAACCTTGTCCAACGCCGACGCCAGGGCGTCCTTCGTAACCGCGTCGCTGGCGGGCTTTGGCGGCGTGACCGGCGGAGCCGCCACAGGACTATTCGTCTCTGGGGCGATCGCGGAGGCGGCGAGATGGGGCATCGCCGCGGGGGGCGGGACAGATGATCTGTGGGAACTGGACCTGGCAGTCAGGACTGCGGCAGCGATAACCAACGACCCGGTCAACGCGGCGATGAAGCCGGGGCTCTTGGCGAAGGCGGCCAGCGCAAGGATGCCTCCGCCTGAAATTGCGGCCGTTCCGACGGCGGCATTGGCCAGGGCCACTTTGGCCCAGGCGGCGGCCAGTTCAACTGGCGCGGCCTGGGCGCCATGAGCGACCAGAGCGGCCGCCAGCGCCAGCGATGACACGGCGACTCCCCGCCGGGCAAAAATCACCCGCAACCTCTCAAGGGCGCGCGAAATGCGCTTGCGTGCCGTCTCTTCGCTGACGCCCAGCGCCGCGGCGACGTCTTTATGGCTTTGGTTGCCGAAGAAGCGAATCATCAGCAGTTCCCGGTCGGCCGCGGAAAGTTTTTCCAAGGCGTCGTTAAGATGGGGCATGATTCGTTCCCAGATCGAATCGGCTTCGTCGACTTCCATGGCCGGTTGGGTGACAAGAAGTTCCTGTTCGCGGCGCTGGCGATTAACGTTCCTGCGCACCTGATTCAAAACGGCGAAGCGCGTGGCGCGAAAGAGCCAGCCATAGAGGGTGGCCTGCCGGGGAATTCGGCCGGCCTTCTGCGCCAGGGCGATGAATACATCTTGCGCTGCGTCTTCCGCCACGCAGGGATCGCCAGTCTGGCGCAGGGCGGCGTGATACACCATCCCGGCGTACCGTTCCACCAAGGCCCGGAACGCCGCTTCTGAATTCTGCGAGGCGTAATCGCTGAGGAGTTTCCAGTCGTCCATAGTCACGTCTGTTTCATTAATAAACAGCAGCCCCGTGAAAAGTGTGACACTTTTTCCGTGGAGTCCCAG
>CAYTJG010000461.1:0-3467 GCA_964437865.1 uncultured Bifidobacteriaceae bacterium
GGCCCGGTCGATGATGATGGTGTTGGCGTTGGGAATATCGAGGCCGCTTTCAATGATCGTGGTGGAGAGCAGGATGTCCGCCTCGCCGTTCACAAACCGGGTCATCACCTCCTCGAGCTCGTCGGCGTGCATCTGGCCGTGTCCCACCACAATGCGCGCCTCGGGCACCAACGTCTGCAATTTCGTCCGCATCACTTCAATGGTGGTCACCCGGTTGTGCAGGAAAAAAACCTGCCCGCCGCGGCTCAGTTCGCGCCGGACGGCGTCACGGATGAGCCGTTCGTCATATTGGGTGGCGATGGTCTCCACCGGCAAGCGATCGTGCGGCGGCGTCTGAATGGTGCTCATATCCCGCGCCCCGGTCAGAGCCAGGTACAGAGTCCGCGGAATCGGCGTGGCGCTCAGGGTAAGCACATCCACCATCGTGCGCAGCCGCTTGAATCGCTCCTTGTGCAACACGCCAAAGCGCTGTTCCTCGTCGATCACCACCAAGCCCAGGTCCTTGAACCCGATGTCTTCCTGCACAATCCGGTGCGTGCCGATGACAATATCCACCGTCCCGGCCGCCAGATCCCGCACCACCCGCTTCTGCTCGCGCTGGGTGCGGAAGCGCGACAACAGCTCCAGGCGGACCGGGTAATCCGCCATGCGCTCGCGAAAATTGTTGAAATGCTGTTGCGCCAGCACCGTGGTGGGCACCAGCACGGCCACCTGCTTGCCATCCATCACGCACTTGAACGCCGCCCGGATGGCCACCTCGGTCTTGCCAAAACCCACGTCGCCGCAAATCAGCCGGTCCATCGGTTTGGCCCGCTCCTGGTCGGCCTTGGTTTCGGTAATCGCCTTCAACTGGTCGGGGGTTTCCTCGTAAACAAAGGCGCTTTCAAACTCGCGCTGCCATTGGGTATCCGCGCGGCAGGCGTGGCCCGGCTGCGTTTCCCGCACCGCCTGGATGCGCAACAGCTCCGCCGCCACGTCGCGCACCGCCTTTTCCGCCTGCTCCTTGGCCTTGTGCCAGCGCGTGCCGCCCAGCGTGTTCAATGGCGGATGCGCCTTGCCCGCCCCCACGTACTTGCTCACCAGATGCGCCTCGCTCACCGGCACGTACAGCTTGGGCGGTTCGTTGGCCGGATCGGACGGCGCATATTCAATGACCAGGCATTCCGTTTCCACCGCCGACCGGTCCTCCGGCACCAGTCGGCCGCCCGCCACGGCCGGCAAGCGCTGCAAACCCAGATAGCGCCCGATGCCGTGCTGCAAGTGCACCACCAGATCGCCATCCTCCAGGTCCGTGAAATCAATATCCAGCGCCGATCGCGCCGCCAGCGCGTGCGGCGACTTCAACCGCCGCGGCCGTTGCACCTTGTAGCGCCCGAAAATCTCCGCATCCGTCACCACCACCACCTTCGCCTCATCGCATACAAAGCCGCGGGCCAGCGAGCCCAAATGAACCTGCGGCTGTGCGGCCGGCACCGGCGCGCCCGCCACCAGGCCGGATTCCCGCCAAATCTCCTCGAAACGCTGGCGTTCGCCGTCGCTGTTGCAAAAGACATGCACCGCATGACCCTGCCGCAGCCAGCGATGAAGCTGCTGGAAAAATTCGTGCCGTTGCGCCTCGGCAATGGGTGGCTCCGGCGCCCGCTCACTCAGCGGTCGAAACGCATCCAGACTGCCCAACACCGGCAGTGCTCCAGCGCGCGCATCCCCTCCCCGCAGTTCCCCTCCCGCCACCGCCTCCAGACTGACGCCCTCGCCCGGCACCAACAACCAGCCTTCATCGCTTAGTTCCACCAGGCTCACGCCGCGGCGGCCGAGATTTGCCAGCAGATCCGCCCAGGAAACATGGAACGGATCTGCCGGCGTAAGCAGTTCCCGGTAATGCTCCGCATGTTCCGCCAGGACCTCGGGCTGGCCAAGCACATAAATGGTCTCCCGCGGCAAATAGGCCGGCAAAATCGCCAGGCCCACGCCGTCCGCCCCGGCCGCCGGATCGCCGGCCGCGGGTTGGGTCCCGGCTTGCTGCTGCTGGTTTCGGAGCAGGCCGATCTCGCCCGCCGGCGACAGCGTGATCTCTGCAATCTCCGAGCGCGAAATTTGCGTCTGCGGATCGAAATACCGGAGCGATTCCAGTTCATCGCCAAAAAACTCCAGGCGCACGGGCCACGGACTCGTGGGCGGAAACACGTCCACGATGCCGCCGCGCAGCGACAATTCGCCTTTTTGCGAAACCTGCGCTTCCGGTTCATAGCCCTGCTCCTCGAGGAACTCGATCAGATCCAAGGGCGATATTCTATCACCCCGCACGAGCCGCCGCGCGCGTTTCTCCAGGCTGCCCGGCGCGAAGGTCTTTTGCATCAGCGCGGCCGCCGAGGTCACCACCAATGGCGCGACCAATCCGGCCTTGGCGGCCCACGCGGACAGCGTCACGAGTGTCTCGAGGCGATCGCTAATCACGTCGGCGTGCGGCAATTTGTCTTCTTGCGGTAAAGTCTCCCAAGCCGGGTAAAAAAGCAGTCTCGGTGCCACCACCGACACGCCGTCCGTCTTGGCGCCGACTGGGAGCGACAACCAGGTTTCCAAGTCCTGATGGAAGATCTCCTGGGTCTTGAGGTTTTCGGCCACAAGCACCACAGGTCGGGAGGGAAACAGTCTGTGCAACAAGGCCGCGAAAAACGGGTGGGCGCTGGCGGCCACGCCGGGACAAGTCAACACTCCGCCATGCTCCAAGCGCCGGGCGAGAGTCTGCACAGCAGGAGCCAACATCATGTCAGCGAACAGATTGCCTGCCGCGGACGAAGTTTCGCTTTGCGCCAAGCCCTGCCAAACTCGCAGTGAAACGCCGCCGCGTCAAGCGCTACCGGAGGGGTGGTCTTCCGCCGTCCCGTCGGGACGGAATCAATCGGAATCCCCAGCGCCAACGGCGCAGCCCCATGGTTCATTTCGGTCGCCCGTTCGTATTGCCCGATGGCTATGGTTGCCAAACACATCCAACGTCCCCGATCTCCAGGCTAAAAGCCTGCCATCAGATGGCCCGGGCCAACCCTGCGGTCACTCCTGTTTGGCGCGATAAAATTGCCTGGCGGCTGCGATGGGCGTGGCCGGCAGGAATCGGAACTCATTCGTCATGGCCACGGTGGTGAGGGACGACCAGGGGCCGGGCAAATTGGTGGCGGTTTGGATTTGATAGGTCGCGGTGGGTGGCCCGAACAACAATAATTGAAACTGGCTGTCAGCGTTTACGCTGCCTTGGAGCAGGGCCGGATTGGCGATGAATTCGGTGACCGTGAAGGCGGTGTTGGGCGGGACCGTGGGGGAGAGAATCTCAAAGTCATTGGTCAGCGGGACGTAAAATGTCGCCCAGGGACTGTCCGGCTCCAGGGTACTTCGTTCCTGCACTTTATAGCTGTTCCAGGGAGTGCCGTAGAGCGTGAGGGCCGATCCCGGGACCAGGGTCGGGGGCAGGATGG
>CAYTJG010000462.1:0-3458 GCA_964437865.1 uncultured Bifidobacteriaceae bacterium
TCATCGGTCCGGCGGCAGAGCGTAGAACAGTTTCACCTCGGCCAGCGTGGCTGGCTGCGGCCAGACCCAGTCGCGGGAGTGCAGCCAGTACCAACTCGTCGCTTTGCCCAGGGGTGAGCCGGCGTCGCCGCCGTCATCCGTGCCGTCCTCGCCCACCGAATAGAGCAGGAACGAGCCGTCGTCGTTGAGATGATACTTTAGCGGTTTGCCGGCGAAGGGATCAATGGGGACCGATGGCAGATAATCGGGCGTCAATTCGGCCAGGGTTCTGGGGAATTGACCATGTTTCAGTTGAAACCGTTTCAGGGCGATGGCTGTGACCACCACCCGACGCTCGGTTTCCGCCGACAACGTCCGGCGGACGATGTTACCCATGTTCCTGCCAACGAGGTCTTGGAAATCCGGGATCTTCAAGGCGCGCAAGACCGGGCCGCTCAGGTTGGTGCCACCCAGGGAGATGAGCCGGGCGGACATCTGGTCGTAATCCGCCTTGTAAAACTCGGTGCGGTTGGTCTGCATCGCCCGCAGGGCCTCCAGGATGGTTTCGGTTCGCTGAAGAGCCAGGAGTTCCTGGGTGTAACTCCACGACGAGCGCCACAGGACCTCGGCCACCGCGTAGCGCGGGGCTTCGGTTAACTCATCCCAGCCGGCCGAGCCGCCCGAGAGGGAAGCGGACATGGATTTGGCGCTGCCAGCCAGCCCTTGAAAGCCTTCATGCGAGCCACGATATTTTTCAATTTCACGCGAAAGCCAGATCAGCTCCAGGGCAAAGGTGTTTTCCCCATCCTTCAGGATGTTGAACTGCTGCCAGGCATTTTGTGCGGAGGCCAGTTGCGAATCCGTAGCGTTGGTCGCTTGCAGGAATTCCCAGGTGGGCGCCACGGCGACGGCCAGAATGGCAATCCGAACCAGATGGCCGATGAGTATTTCGTCCCGCCAATCCCGTTGCACCAGGGCCAGCATGGTCTGGAGGTTGGTGGCCGCCGCGCCGGTGTCGCCATCGTGCAAATCGAGCTCGATAGCGGCGGTCAGCTTTTGGGACGCGCGTTTCATGGAGGCGAGATGAGTGACCGGCATCGTGGCTCCCAACGAATAGTTCAAATTGAAATCCAGTTTGGGGCGCTCCAGGATTTGGTGGAGCATGGCTACTGCTGGCCGGTCAGCGTCCACGTAGGCGCGGTATTGTTCCCAGGAATTCGTGAAGTCATCGCCGCGGACATCGGGCTGGCGCCAGCAAACCATTGCCCGGCCCGGCCCCACCATTTGCATGACCGCAAAATTATCCAGGGCGGTGCCGAAGAGGCTGGCGGCATCCAGAAAAGTGTCGGCGCAGTTCTCCGCCGGCGCGGCCGGCGGGGGGAGCACTTCCGCCAGGTCCAGTTTCTCGCCTTTGGCGCGCAGTGCTTGCTTGTAGGCGTCCAGTTCGTTGCCTGGCTGAACGTGAAGGGACACCAAGGCACTCCCCGCCGCCAGGACCAGCAAGACGATGACGATAATCAATATTTTCCAACGACGAGTCATTATTTGAATCCCGATCCGTCAACTTAACGACCGAATTTAACCACAGATGAACACGGATAAACACAGATAAGAACTGGAGGTTGGCCTATTCGGATTTCGGCCTTCGTTTTTTGATCCGTGTCCATCCGTGTTCATCTGTGGTTAGATATTTGATTCTTGTCGCAGGTCGCGGCCGAGCAAGTTGGGGCAAATTATCATTTCCCGGAAGGATGGTCGCGGAAGAATTGCACTTCGGCCGGTGTGGCCGGCTGCGGCCAGACCCAGTCACGGGTGCGCAGCCAGGACCAACTCGTCGCTTTGCCCAGGGGGGAGCCGGCGTCGCCGCCGTCGTCCGTGCCATCCTCGCCCACCGAATACAGCAGGTATGTGCCGTCGTCGTTGAGATGATACTTCAGCGGTCGACCGTCGAAGGGGTCGATGGTAACCGACGGCAGGTAATCCGGCGTCAGTTCGGCGAGGGTTCCCGGGAATTGGCCATGTTTCAGTTGGAATCTTTTCAAGGCAATCGCCGTCACGATCACCCGGCGCTCGGTGTCGCCGCGCAGGACCCGCGGCACAATGGCACCCAACTGTCGACCGATCAGGTCGTGGAAATCGGGAATCTGCAACGCGTGTCCGAGTGAGCTGCCCAGGTTGGTTCCGCCCAGGGATGCGAGCCGGGCGGACATCTTGTCGAAATCCGCCTTGTAAAACTCGCTGCGGTTGGTCTGCATCGTCCGAAGCGCCTCCAGAACGACCTGATTTTGCTGGAGCAGCTGGAGTTCCTGGGAGTAACTCCACGAGGAACGCCACAAGGCTTCGCCGATGGCATAGCGCGGGCCTGCGGTGAGCTCTTCCCAGCCGGATCCAGCGCCGGACAGGGCGGCCGACATGGACCGGGCGCCGCCGGTAAGCTCCTGGAAGTTTTCATGTGAGGCCCGGTATTTTTCAATTTCGCCGGCCAGCCAGACCCGCTCCAGCACAACCGTGTTCTCCGCATCTTTCAGAAAGTTGCATTGCTGCCAGCTGCTTTGCACCAGGGCGAGTTGGGCGTCGGTGACATTCGTGGCCTGCAAGAATTCCCAGGTGGGCGGGACCGACGCACCAACGATGACCACGCGAACCAGGTGGCCGATGAGCAGGTCATCCCGGTAATCCCGCTGCACGATGGCCAGCAGGGTGAGAATATTGGTGGCCGCGGCGCCGGTATCGCCGTCGTGCAGATCCAACTCCGTGGCGGCCGCCAGTTTTTGCGCGGCGCGTCTCATTAAGGCCAGGTGGGGAAGCAGAAGTTTGGCACCCAGCGAGTAGTTCAAATTAAAATCCAGCTTGGGGCGATTCAGCATTTGATGGAGTATGGCCACCGCCGGCCGGTCAGCGTCCACAAAGGCCCGGTATTGTTCCCAGGAATTCGTGAAGTCATAGCCCCGGACATCGGGTTGGCACCAGCAAACCATCGCCCGGCCCGGCCCCACCATTTGCATGGCGGCGAAATTGTCGTCGCCCGTGTGAAACAGACCCACGGCGTCCTCGAAGGCGTCGGCGCTGTTTTCCGCTGGTGCGGCCGGTGGCGGCAGCACTTCCGCCAGGACCAGTTTCTCGCCTTTGGCGCGCAGCGCTTGCTTATAAGCGTCAAGCTCGTTGCCCGGCTGAACGTGGAGGGACACTAAAGCGCTACCTGCCGCCAGGACCAGCACGGCCATGACGATAATAAATATTTTCCAGCGACGAGTCATTATTTGAATCCCGGTCAGTCAACTTAACGACCGCATTAAACCACAGATGGGCACGGATGGACACCGATCAAAAAGGCCAAAGGCGACGGCTGGCGGACGGTTGAGCAGGGGCGAGATGGGGCGGCCTTGCGTTGCGGGGCGTATGGCAAGGTGGCGGGTTGGCTCAGAATCGCGTCGCAGCGCCCGGGACGGGCGCACTCCGCGGCGCTGCGCGACTGCAGG
>CAYTJG010000463.1:0-3448 GCA_964437865.1 uncultured Bifidobacteriaceae bacterium
AAGGCATTCCGCAAGCTCGACCAGTTCCGCCACGAGGCCTCCGCCCGTACCTGGCTGTACCGCATCGCCATCAACCATTGCCAGAACCTCCAGCAGTCCTGGCACAACCGCCATGTGACCGCCAATTCCGACGATGCCATCTGGGAACATTCCGCGTCGCGCACCGATTCGCCGCTGCGGGTGCTGGAGACCAAGGAGCTCGGCCAGCGCATCCAGCAGACCCTGGATCGCCTCTCCGATGAATACCGGCTGCTCCTCTTGCTGGTGGCCGATGAGGAATTGAGCTACGAGCAGATCGCCGCCCTCGTGGGCCAATCCACCGATGCCGTGCGCGGCAAGCTGCATCGCGCCCGGAAAAATTTCGCGCTGCTCTTCGAACAAACCGCCTGATGCCTATGAAAAACCGGTCCAAACTTTCCCACGAACAACAGCAGCATGAGCAGCAGGCGGCCGGGCAGGAAACCCGCCAGGAAAAACGGGAGTTCGCCACCACGGAGGAATTGCTCCGGTTCGAGGCCGCGCAAACCGAGGTGCCGCCGCAGGTCGCCGAGCGCCTCAAGCAATCCATTGCCAACCTCGCGCCGCCGCCGCGCCGCCCCTGGTGGCGCAACTGGTTTGGCCAATGAACTGACCCGCGCTCCCCCACATGAATTTTCAGGCCGAAATCGAAACACTGATCCGGGCGCGGTATCCGATCCTGTACGTCATTTCCAGCGAGGAGATGCGCGTGCAGAGCGTCGTGGAGGAGATCGCCCAAAAACGCCAGAAGAAGGTGTTTGAGTGGAGCTACAGCACGGGCGTGGTGCCGGCCGGCACCTCCCTCCAGTCGCATCAGGGGCGCAACGGCGCCACCAAGGACCCGCTCATGGCCCTGGACCAGGTGATCGAACAGGTGGAGCCGGCCATCTTTGTCTTCAAGGACCTGCACCCGTTCCTCGGCCGGAACAATTTCGCCGTCATCCGCAAGCTCAAGGAAATCGCCCTGCACCTCAAGAACAGCTACAAGACCATCGTGCTGATTTCACCCGTGCTGGAGATTCCCACCGAATTGGAAAAGGAGATCACGGTGCTGAATTTTCCCCTGCCGTCGCGCGAGGATTTGAGCGCCCTGCTCGACAAAATCATCGAGGACGTGCGGCAGTTCAAGCGGGTGCAGATCGAGTTGGCTGAGGCGGGGCGCGAGCGGTTGTTGCAGGCGGCGCTGGGGCTCACGCTCGGCGAGGCGGAGAATGTTTTTGCCAAGATCATCGTCAAGAGCGAGCGCCTCAGCGGCGCGGATGTGAACGAGGTCTTCGCGGAGAAACAGCAGATCATCCGCAAGAGCGGTCTGCTGGAGTATTGTGCCAGCGTCGAGAGCTTTGCCAATATCGGCGGGCTCGCGGTCCTCAAGGACTGGCTGAACAAGCGGTCGGCGGCGTTCACCGTGGAAGCCCGCGCGTTTGGACTGCCCGCCCCCAAGGGCATTCTCATGCTGGGCGTGCAGGGCTGCGGCAAGAGCCTTTGCGCCAAGGCCGTTTCCAATCAATGGCAGTTGCCGCTGCTGCGCTTCGACATGGGCCGCATGTTCGGCAGCCTCGTGGGCTCGTCCGAGGAGAACGTGCGCCGCGCCATTGCCGTGGCTGAATCGGTGGCGCCCACCATCCTGTGGGTGGATGAAATCGACAAGGCGTTTGCCGGCTCCCAGGGATCGGGCGCCTCGGATGGCGGCACCACCGCGCGCGTCTTTGGCACCTTCCTCACCTGGCTTTCCGAGAAGACCGCCCCGGTCTTTGTGGTGGCCACGGCCAACGACATCTCCCAACTGCCGCCCGAGCTGCTACGCAAGGGGCGCCTGGACGAGATCTTTTTCGTGGATCTACCCTCCCTCGAGGAACGGGCCGAGATCTTCCGCATTCACCTCACCCGCCGGCAACGCGCGGCCGACCAGTTTGACCTCCCGGCCCTGGCCGAGGCCAGCCGGGATTGCAGCGGAGCCGAGATCGAGGAAGCCATCAACAGCGCGCTCTACGACGCCTTCTACGAGCGGCGCGATATCACCACCGAATCCGTCCTGGCCACGCTGGCCGAGACGGTGCCGCTGGCCAAGACCATGGATGAGCAAATCAGCCGGCTGCGGCATTGGGCGGAAGGCCGCGCCCGCAACGCCAGCGTGCCACGCATAGCAACTTGAGCAGCGAGCGCCGTTTCCGGCCCCGGCCCCGGGAGCAGGAAAACCGAATTATATTGGTTCCCGCCCGCGAACCTTGCTATAACCGGGCATGGCAACGTTCGCGAGTATTCCCTGGATCGCGTACCCAAGCGGCCGCCGAATTCTGCGGCCGCTGGCGTCATGCCCTGGCCACCCCGGCGCCCCGGATCGTCGGCCACCCACCCCGCCGCTGCCATCATGAGCCGGTTTGGCAATCTCGAATTCGAAGGCGATTCGAATCAGTCGTTTGAGCCGGAGCAGAAAATGCCGGCCAAGGATGAGAAGTTTTATCTGACGGCGGCGCGCACGGCCTTCGAGAACGGCCAATTCGAACCGGCCTTGCGCCATTACTCCAAGGTCCTCGAATTCAATCCCCAAAACGCCGGCGCCTGGGCGGGCCAGGTGCGCATGCTGATCGAGTTGGGTGAATTCCACGAAGCCAAGCTGTGGGCGGACAAGGCGCTGGAACGGTTTCCGCACGAACCCGAACTGCTCGCCGCCAAGGCCGTGGCCCTGGGCCGCAGCGGCGATTTGGAGGGCGCCATTTCCTTCTCGGACGCCGCCATCGAGGAGCGCGGGGACACGCCGTATGTCTGGCTCGCCCGGGGCGATGTGTTGCTGGCGCGCTCGGAGTCGCGGGCCAATTTCTGCCTCGAGAAAGCGCTGCTGCTGGCGCCCGGCGACTGGTTTGTGGCGTGGCTCGCCGCGCGCATCCGGTATTACTACCAGCAATTCGTCCTGGCCTTGAAGTGCCTCCAGCGGGCGGTGGAAATGAACCCCGGCCACTTCCTGCTCTGGCTGGAACTGGGCCACTGCCAGCAGGCGCTGAACCTGGTCGGCGCCGCGGAGCATTCGTTCCGCCAGGCCCGGCAGCTCAACCCGAACTGCACCGAGGCCGGCAACGCCCTGATTCGCATCTCCCAAACCGGATTCTTCCGGCGCTTGTGCGGCCGCTTGCGCCAACTCTTTCAACGATGAGTAACGACACCCTCAACCGCCTGCTTTCCGCCGTCAATGATTTCGATGCCTCCGATCTGCACCTGATCGCCGGCGTGCCCCCGGCGTTCCGCGTGAACGGGGAAATCATCATCGCCGATGAAGACGCGCTCACCGAGACGCAGATCGATGCCATGGCCAACAGCCTGCTCAACGATCAGCAGCGCCAGAAGTTCGAGCAGGAATGGGAATTGTGCATCTCCATTCTGCACAGCGTCGCCGGCCGCGTCCGCGCCACCTTCTACCGCCGCAACAACCACACCG
>CAYTJG010000464.1:0-3427 GCA_964437865.1 uncultured Bifidobacteriaceae bacterium
CGGCGGCGCCAACGTGGAGAGCGCCAGCTATGGTCTCACCTGTTGCGTCAAACGGTTCAAGCTGGAACGCCGGCTGCCCCCGGCGTTTCGTTTAGCGCCTTGATATCCAAGCTTTTCGTGGTAATCTCTCCACCCTCTATTGCGCTCGATTGATGAATCCGGATGTTGTACTTGGTCTGGAAAGTGCCGCCTGGCCGGCGTTGTCGGTGGATGCCGGCGGTGTGATTTTAAATTGCAATGCCGCTGGCCGGACGCTGTTCGGACCGGTGGTGGCGGCGCTGCCGGTGGGATTGAATACCATTTGGGCCTCGGCCAACGGCACGCCGCCGGCCAACTTCCTGGCGTGGTGGGAAAAAAATCATCCGCCCATCTTCGATCTGCAGTTCCGCCTGCCCGACGGGGTCGAAAGAAAATTTTCCACGGCCGTGGCCCTGCTCCCCACCGGGGGCGGCAGCCGTTTTCTATTCCAGTTGTTGCCGCTGGGCGACCATCTTGCCGAGCGGACCGCGGAGTCGCCCACGGAATTCCGGACGGTGACCAGCGATGCGGCGGTGAAGCAGCGGCTGGAGTGCGCGTTGCAACTGGCCCGCACGGTTTCCCTGGACTTCAATAATGCGCTGACGGGTGTGCTGGCGCACACGTCACTTCTGTTGGGCAAGGCCGAGCCGAACCATCCGTGGCGCCGGTCGCTGCTGGAGGTGGAGAAATCGGCGGCCCGGGCCGCCGAAATCGCCGCCGAGCTCGCCCTGTTCAGCCGGCAGGAAAAGGAGGTCCGCCGCTCGCCGGCGGGCAACCTCAACGCCGTGGTGCATCGCTGTCTCGAGGCATTCCGCAGTTCGACCGGACCGCGGCTGACCTGGCGGTTCACGCAGGAACGAGGCCTCTACGAAGCCCGCTACGACGAGGCCAAGGTACAGCAGGCCTTGACCAAGGTTTTTGAAAATGCCGTGGAAGCCTACGCGGCGGGCGCCGCGGGCCAGATTTCGGTCGCCACCCGCAACGTGGAACTCACCCAATCCACGCAGGACCGCAATGTGCGCCTGACGGCCGGCTCTTACGTGTGCGTGGAAGTCACCGACAACGGGGCCGGCATCGAAGACACCGTCCTGCCCCGGGTGTTCGAGCCGTTCTTCACCACCAAGCGCCCGCCGCATCGCGGCCTGGGCCTGGCCTTGGTTTACGGCATCGTCACCAACCACGGCGGCGGGGTGGCCCTCTCCAGCCAGGTCGGCAAGGGCGCTTCCGTGCGCGTCTATCTGCCGGCGGAAAAAACCGTCGTGTCCGATGGGCTCGAGGGGGACAAGGAATTTCACGGGACCGGCACGATCCTGGTGGTGGATGATGAAAGCCTGATGCTGACCATGGCCGAGGCCATTCTGTCCGAATTTGGCTACCGGGTGCTCACGGCCAGCAGCGGGCACAAGGCGCTCGCCATGCTCGCGCAGCCCACCCCGGCGATCGACCTGCTGATCACGGACCTGGTGATGCCGGGCATGGGCGGGCGCGAACTGATGGAGCGCCTCCGGCGGGACGGGTCGCATCTGCCCATCGTGGCGATGAGCGGCTACGTGCTGCCGGAGGAGAAACTCGAGCACGCGACCTATCTGCAAAAACCGTTCACCAGCTCGGACCTGTTGCGCAAGGTGAAGGCGGCGCTCGCCCGCCCGCAACAGTAGTTGACTAAATCAAACAGTTTTGTTTAACTCACCTTATGCAAATCGAAAGTCTTAAGGTTTTTTGCGACTTGGCCGAGACCGAAAGTTTTACCAAGGCGGCGCAAATAAACAGCGTCACGCAGTCAGCCGTCAGCCAGCAGATTAGTTCCCTCGAGCGCATCTTCAAATCCCTGCTCATTGAGCGCAGCAAGAAGCGCTTCCGGCTCACCCGTGAAGGCCAAGTGCTTTACGATTACAGCAAGCAAATCATTCAAACTTATGAGTCGCTGCACAGCAAGCTGCAGGAGCTAAAGGATATCATCTCCGGCACCATCCGCGTGGCCACCATTTACTCGATCGGGCTGCACGATTTGCCGCCCTACATCAAGAAGTTCATGAAGAGCTACCCCACGGTGAACATTCACGTGGAGTACCGCCGGGCCAACCAGGTGTACGAGGATGTGCACAGCAACGTGGTGGACCTCGGTCTGGTCGCCTACCCCGTGAAGGATTCCAAGCTGGAAGTGCTTTCCCTGCGCAAGGAGCCGCTGGTGCTCATCTGCCATCCGCAGCACCCGTTCGCCAAACAAAAAGCCATCAAGCTCAAGCAGCTGGTGGATCAAAAGGTCATCGGTTTTGAGCCGGACATCCCCACCCGCAAGGCGCTCGATAAAATCCTGCGCGAATACGGCGTGGAAGTGAAGCACGTGATGGAATTCGACAACGTGGAAACCGTAAAGCGCGCCGTGGAAATCGACGCCGGTGTCTCCATCGTGCCGCTGGGCACCGTCACCCAGGAAGTCAGCAAGCAGACCCTGGCCGCCGTGGAAATCGAGGACGGCGAATTCTTCCGCCCGCTGGCCGCCATCTACAAGAAGAACAAGGTGCTCTCGCCGGCCATGAAGCAGTTCCTGTCCATTCTCAAGGACGTGGCCTGATCCGCCCGCGAACGTTTTCACCGGGCGGCAACCACGCGTTGCCGCCCGTTTTTTTGTCGCGGCGGCCCGCGCCCGGGGGCGCCGGCCCGCCCGGTGACGATTACTTCAAGTTCCGCGGATTCAGCCCGTCCAAATCCTTCCGTACAAAAGTCCCGTCCTTGCGGATCAATTTGCCGTCGAACCACACTTCGCCGCCGCCCCAGTCCGGACGCTGGATCAGCACCATGTCCCAATGCACGGCGCTCTTGTTGCCGTTGCCGCAATCCTCGTAGGCCTGGCCGGGCGTGAAGTGCAGCGAGCCGGCGATCTTCTCGTCGAACAGGATGTCGCACATGGGCGTCAGGATGTACGGGTTGAAGCCCAGGGAAAACTCGCCGATGTAGCGCGCGCCGGGGTCGGTATCCAGAATCTCGTTCAGCCGCTTGGTATTGTTGGCCGAGGCGTTCACGATCTTGCCGTGCTTCAATTCCAGCCGCACGTTTTCAAACTTGGTGCCCGCGTACAGCGTGGGCGTGTTGTACTGGATGGTGCCGTTCACGGAATCCTTCACCGGACAGGAGAAGACTTCGCCGTCCGGAATATTGCGGTCGCCCTTGCACATCTTGGCGCCGATGCCCTTGATGCTGAAGGTGAGGTCCGTGCCCGGCCCCTTGAGGTGTACGCGATCCGTCTTGGCCATGAGTTTTTCGAGCGGCGCCATCGCCCGGGCCATCCGGGCATAGTCCATGGTGCAGACATCGAAATAGAGATTCTCAAACGCCTCGGTGCTCATGCCGGCCGCCTGCGCCATGCTCGGCGTGGGCCAGCGCAGCACGCACCAGCGCGTCTTATTGA
>CAYTJG010000465.1:0-3397 GCA_964437865.1 uncultured Bifidobacteriaceae bacterium
TGGGCAAGGTCATTTCGGAAAACGATCCCCGCCAGGCGGTCGCGGCCTGCGCCTATCCCAAGGCCAGAATCGTCAACGAGTTCGTGCCGGAGGAAATGACCAGGTATTATTTCGCGGCGGCGGATGCGCTGGTGTTGCCGTATGAAGCCAATTTCACCCGCGGCTCCGGCGTGCTCATCGAATGCTGCCGCTATTTCCGCCCGATGATTGCCTCGGCCACGCCTTATTTCTCAGCTTTCCTGGAGCAATACCCGTGCGGTGTCACTTATAAGCCGTCGGACAGCGCGTCGTTCGCCGCTGCCGCCCAACGTCTGCTGGCCGACCCCACGGCTTTCCGCACCGCGCTGGAACGGGCGCGACAGGATCATTCCTGGAGTTCCGCGGCCAGCCAATACATCGAACTATACGAGACCATTCAGTTGAAATAAGTCGGAAGCTTTGCGGCCGCGGGGCAGTCTGTAACCGACGCCGTCAGCCACCGTCCGACCAAACCGACGAAATCGCGCAAGCCATTCAAACAGCCAACCCGGTCCCGTGATGTTGCAGGAGCCGCGTCCGGTTCAGGGTTTTCCGACCGTAAGTTTTCTTCTCAGCTTTTGCGGCATCGCATTAAGCAGGGCGCCGCATAACCAGCTAGGCAGGCAGCGACCGGCCACTTCCACGGGCTGCCACCGCAGTTTTCTCAGTTTCTTTTCCGCAGCCTGCCGACTGGCGGCCGAAGGCTCCGGCCGCAACTTCCGCGCGTGCAGCAACCCATAGATGCTAAAATCAGAGACGGTTGTTTCCCAATTATCCAGTTCCCGCAAATAAGGCACCAGCCACTTGCCCTTGCGCGTGTGCGCGTCGTGCGCCATCAAAACTCCGCCCACCCGGACTCGGTCCGCGAGAATTTTAAACTCTTCGATCTGCTCAATTGGATTATCGCCGCCGTCCAGGAAAACACAATCGATCTCCTTCCCGGCTGGCAGTTCAGCGAGCCAGCGCGGCAAAACGTCCGTTGAAAACCCGAATAGCGGCGTAAATCGATCGGCCGCGTCCGGCGCCCCTTTCCGGATGTTGGCGATCATCTGGTCATAAATATGCCGGAACGCCTCCACTCCCCAAAGATGGCCGGTGCCGTTGGCCTGCAGGGCTCGTAAAAAATGCAACGTGCTGCCGCCGCCCAGCCAGGTGCCCACTTCCACCACAATTTCCGGCTTCACCGGCGCTTCGCGGATCACCTTGATCAGAAACTCGCGTTCACCGATGTTTAGCTGTCCTTCGATAGCGGGGGTCGCATTAGCCATAATTTGGAAAGAAAGATGCAATGGGCGCGCCGCCCGCGTAAAGGCAAAACAATGGCCGAAACGCGGAATCTCGACCATCCGCCAGCGGATTGGCAAAACAATATTCGATGCCACGGCCAGATGGGCGGAAGAAACTCGCCGGCGGGGCATCAGATATTTCAGCCCAGCACTTCGCGGTAGATTTCCAGATGCCGGGCGGCGATCACTTTGGGATGATAACGTTGGGCCATCACGGCCGCCGCCTGCTGCGGGCGCGGGGCGCCGGCATCCAGCCAGGCGGCGATGGCGGTTTGGAGAGCTCCGAAATTTTGCGGCTCGATCAGTTCCGCGCCATCGACGCCCTGGGCAATGTCCACCATGCCGCCCGTCGCCGAGCCGAAGAATTTCAAGTTCCGCGCCAGGGCCTCAGCCACCACCAAGCCGAACGCCTCCTCTGTTGGGAAATGCACCAGCGCGGCAGCGGCGTCCATGGCCGCCACCAGCTGCGCAGCCGACAGGTTGCCTAAGTAGCACGCGTAACCGGCCGACTCCGCCTGCGCCAGCGCGCGCTCGAATGCCCGGCCGTAATCGGCTTGGGCGAGCGGGCCCGCGAACTGCAATTGAAACCGTCTCCCGGCGGCGTGCAACCGTCCCGCCATGGCCAGCAATTCGAGTTGCTGCTTGCGCGGCTCGAATACACCCACATTCAGGAGCACGGGCGGGCCGGACCGGACCGCCGCCGGCAGCGGACGGAAAAAGTCCATGCGCAACGCATTATCCACGCGCCAAGTTCGGGCAGTTCGGGGCGCCACCAATCGCTCGGTGTAAGCGGAGTTGCAAAACACACCCCCCGTCCGCCGCAAGGTGAAGCTCTCCAACCGGGCCGTCAGCCAAAGGTAGCTGCCGAACCGGGCGCCATAAACCCCGGCGATCGCTTTCATGTTGCCGTGAATCGTGACGACATTGGGCAGGCGGCTCAAGGCGGCTCCGAAAGCACAATACCGCTCCGTGCCCTGGCCATGCACGATGTCGGGCTGAATGGCCCGCAGCTCCCGGCGGAGCCCCCGAACACAGCCTTGGTACAACGTGCGCAACCAGCCAGACCGCGGCACAAACACACCGTGAAAAAAAATGTTTGGCGCGATGGTCGGGACCGAGCGCAGCGGCTCCTTGAGGCATGAGACCACGTGCACCTCCACGCCCGGCAGGCCGGCAAAGCCCTGTAAGAGCGCCGTGGGCGCTATGCCAATGTGCGGTTGCAAATCGCGACTGCCGGGGATCGATTCGCGCTCGTCAGTGGTGAGGATCGCAATGCGCATATTTAACTTACCTTGGAGTAAAACAGGTAACGGCGGCTCAGGAGGCGGTTGAGCCGCCGCAAGGTTTGTTTCAACACCCACTGGAGCCGCCCGGTTGGATAAGCCGTGCCGGTGGCACCGGCCACCGCGCAAAACCGGCCTTGAATCGGGAAGGATTGCACGTCCTCCGCCGGCAGTCCGGCCAGCCGCCGGAACAAAACCCGCTCGAGGTAATGCTGCCCTCCCGCCCGGTCATCGCATTCGCGATAAGCGCCCTGGAGCCGCGCTCGGTAAAAGGTCGAGTGCACACAAAACAGGTAGGTGCGCGCCCACCGCTGCCAGTAAAGCTGATCGATCAGCAAGGGCCGCCCCGCCTCGCGCCGGCAGGCCGCCAGCACGTCGGCCAAGTTGAGCAATTGGTATCGGCCGGTGATTTTCAGCCAGCGGGCCGGGGGGGACGGTTCGCCCGCCAGCCAAGCGTCGAGCATCTCGAACTCCTGGAAGCCCTTGCCGCGCTCGGGACTTTTTGAAGGTGCGAACCGCCGCACTTGAAACCCCGGTCCCTCGGCAAATTCCGGGTGTCGCTCCAGTGGATAGCTGGAATTCTCAAGGAAAATCACCGGGGCAAATTGCCGGCAAAACTCCACCACCCGCCGGTATTCCGCCAGCCGCTTTTCCGGGTCGGTTGCGACGGAGCTGGTTACGTTGGGCGTCACTGTGCCGGTTAGCACGACCGCAATTTCGCTCTGAAATGGTGTGCCGGCCGGCGCCTTCATTTCAGAAAATAATTCCGCTGCTTCTCGCTGATGGGCAGGCCGAGTTTTTCCATCACCG
>CAYTJG010000466.1:0-3387 GCA_964437865.1 uncultured Bifidobacteriaceae bacterium
CGGATCATCGCCGGAGTCGCCAGCGAGTCGGTGAAGGACGGCGGCAAACGGGTTGCATAAACATGAGTATGCTCATTGTTGTTTGACAGAGGCGGGCGGCGGGCCTATGCTGGGAAAAATGAGTTCACTCATATTTAAATTATGAAATCGAATTCCGTAAAACCGCGGCCCAAGGAAAGGCGCGGCCGGCGGGCTGAGAACAAGGATAAGACGAAGCAAGCCATTTTGGAGGCGGCCTTGCGCCTGTTTGCGGACAAAGGGTTTTATCACACCACGACCAAGGCCATTTCCCGGAAAGCCGGCATCGCCGAAGGCACGCTGTTCAATTATTTCCGGACCAAGGAAGACCTGGCGCTCTACTTTTTCGAACGGGAACTGGACGCCGTCATCGAGTGGTATGAGGGCGATGCGCGCATCCGGCGGGCGGCACTGCCGGAGAGACTTTTTGCGATCATACAACAATCTCTCGATCGGCTGGCTCCGTACGAGGAGTTCCTCGGCGCGGTTTATCTGCGCTCCTTGATGCCCGCCTCGAAGCTCAGCCCGTGGAATCTCGAGAACCAGGAGCGTCATTTACGCTATTTGCGGTTCATCCGCGCGATCCTCGCGGACGCCGAAGCGGCCGAGGAAATCCCGCCGGTGGGCGACTTTGGAGCGTATGCCTTCGGGCTCTTGCACCTGGCGATGATCACGTACTGGCTGCAGGATGGCTCGCGCGGAAAAGAGCAAACGCTGGCGCTGCTCGATCGCTGCCTGAAGATGGGCACGCACTTTCTGAAAAATGGAGGCTGGGAGTGGTGAACTCCAAAATCAGCAGTGGCGCGTTAACGCGTGGTTTTCTGCTGGGGAAGCTGGGACTGAAACTGGCGGGGAGCTATCTCGGCTATCAGGCGCAGAATCTTTTCCTGGGCGAAGGAGAACGGCCACAGCGACAGGCTCGTTTTCAGCAGCAGGCTTCCCGGCGAGTGCGCGAAGAGCTCGGCCACCTGAAGGGACCGGCCATGAAAATTGGGCAGTTGGTGAGCCTGGGCAGCGGCGCTTTCCTTCCCGAGGCACTCGAGGAACTGGCGAATCTGCAAATGCACGCCCCGGGAATGCACGCGAGCCTGGCACGCGCGCAATTCAAGTGCGTGCTGGGCAAATATCCCGAGGAACTGTTTCGCGAGTTCGACCCGGAGCCATTCGCCGCCGCGTCGCTGGGCCAGGTGCACCGCGGTATCACTCGAAAGGGGGACGCGGTGGCCATAAAAATCCAATACCCGGCCATTCGCTCCGCGATTGAAAACGACTTCAAACTCTTCAGGTCCCTGACGCTGCCCGGCCGGGTTACCGGTCACGTTCCCGCCGCTTTGCTGGGTGAATTCGAGCGCGGCACGCTGGAAGAAACCAATTATCTGCAGGAAGCGCAAAACCTCGAATTCTTCCGCAAGGAATTAAAGGGGCTCACCTATCTCTCCATCCCCCGGGTGTACCACGAATTGAGCGGTGATCGCGTCCTGACCATGTCTTTTATTGAAGGCGCGCCGTTGCGCAATTTTCTGAAGGAGAAACCTTCCGTGGCGGTTCGCAACCTGCTCGGGGAGCGATTGGTCGAGATATATTATACCCAATTGCATTGGCTGAAGGCCATCCATGCGGACCAACACCCGGGGAATTACCTGTTCCAGCCTGACGGTCGCATCGGGCTGGTGGATTTCGGCTGCGTGAAACGGCTCCGCATTGAGGCCACGGAGATCATGAATTCCATGGTCAACCGTTCCTGGCGTGCGGGCGACGCCGCAGCCCGGCGCTTTCTGGGCCTGGTCGAGGGGGTTAAAATGCCCCTGCACCAGGCCCGAAAACTCCTGCCCGCTGCGGAGGCAAGTGCTGACTTTTTATTTCCCCAAGGTCCATCGGCAAATCCCGTGGTTAATTTTTGCGATCCGAAGTTGTTGGAACTGGCCGCGAGCAATAGCAAGCAGGTACTGCGCAACCGGTTGTTAAATCCAGAATATTTATTTGTCTCGCGGGCAGAACTGGGAGTGGTCCATCTGCTGCACGAACTCGGCGCGAAGGTGAACATGCGTGCGGTCTGGAGCCGCGTGTCCACTGCGCCCGCCGTCGGCCACCATCACGCATGATTCCTGATACCATCCTAGGCGTGACCCGGTTGAAGGTCCCCCATGAGCCCGCACTCGTTACCTCGTGCCCTACAAACTGCGGGGGTGGCCCACCTGACCGTAATGTTGCGGGTTGTTGCACCCCGGTTGTCCCCAATGTTGCACTTTAAATTATTGACCATCAACATTGTAGCGGGTGTTGCGGGTTTTTAGACTATATCATCATTGCACACCTCGAATTTCGGCCTGGTTCCCCAATCGATCCAACGCTTTCAGCGTAGCTTTCTTTTCGAACGTCCACCCAGCGTAGCCGCTCCTGCGTCGCGTCAACGCTGGGCTAGATGATTCATCCCCGTTGGGGATGCCGGCTTTTCGATTCGGACGTCTTGGGGGGGACGGCTCAGCCGCCCCGGTGGGGCGGATGGTGTGTGTGGGACCAAACCCGCATTTGAAAATGCGGGCTAGTATCGGTCGCCGCTCCGCGGCTTTGGAATGGGCTTTTGGCCTGGGGGGAGGGCCTGAGCTGATTTTAGATGTCGCGGCGACATCTAAAATGGATGGGGTCGGCTCAGGCCGCTCAAACGTTGAACTTGAAGAGCATGACGTCGCCGTCCTGCACCACGTATTCCTTGCCTTCCATGCGGTAGAGGCCCTTCTCGCGTGCCGCGGCGACGGAACCGCATTTGACCAGGTCGTCGTAAGCCACGGTTTCGGCCTTGATGAAGCCGCGTTCGAAATCCGAGTGGATGACGCCGGCCGCCTTGGGGGCGGTGTCGCCCGCGTGAATGGTCCAGGCGCGCACTTCCTTTTCCCCCGCCGTAAAGTACGTGCGCAACCCGAGCAGATGATAGGTGGCGCGGATCAAGCCGCCCACGCCGGACTCGTTGACGCCGAGTTCCTTCAGAAACTCCTTGGCCTCGGCCTCGGACAAATCAACCAGGTCGCTTTCAATCTGGGCGCTGATGACCACCGCCTCGCAGGCGAAATGGTGGGCGGCATACTCGCGCACCTTGGACACAAAGGGGTTTTTATCGGCGCCGGCCAGGTCGCCTTCCTTGACGTTGCAGGCGAAGATGGTGGGCTTGTCGGTGAGCAGCCAGAACAGGCGCGAGACGGCCTTGTCTTCCGGCGTGAGCTCCAGGGTGAGCGCGGGCTTGCCGAGGTTGAGGTGCGGCTCGATCTTTTTCAACACGGCCTCCTGGATCAGTGCTTCCTTGTCGCCCCGCTTGGCGTCCTTGGCCACGCTGGCCAGCCGCTTCTGCACCGCCTCCAGGTCGGCCAGCACCAG
>CAYTJG010000467.1:0-3369 GCA_964437865.1 uncultured Bifidobacteriaceae bacterium
GTCCGCCGCTCTTTCCGGGCGGCGCGCGAGCAGGCCCAGGCCAGCGCCGCCGCCTATCAGAACGTGCTGCTCTCCCTCCAAGCCGGGGTGGCGCAAACCTATTTTGCGATCCGGTTCATCGATCTGGATCGGCGGGTGCTGACGGAAACCATTGACCTGCGCCAGAAGAACCTCGACCTCGTGAATTCCCTCCACCGCGGCGGGGCCGACAGCGCGGTGGATGTGGCGCAAGCCGAGACGGAACTGGCCTCGGCCGAAGCCGATTTGGTGGGGTTGAAACTGCAACGCGCCCAACTGGAAAATGCCCTGGCCGTGCTTTGCGGGCAGAGCGCATCCGGTTTTTCACTGGCGGAAACCACCCGCCAATACCAGCCGCCGGCCGTTCCGGTGGGCTTGCCGGCGGATCTGCTGGAGCGAAGGCCGGATGTGGCCGAGGCGGAGCGCTCCCTGGCGGCTGCCAGTGAAGGCATCGGCATCGCCAAAGCGGCCTATTTTCCGGCCATCCAACTGACCGGTACCGCTGGCACGGAAAGCGTGGCCCTGAAGGATGTTTTTAACTGGGAAAACCGTATGTGGAGCATTGGCCCCAACGTCAGCCTGCCGCTGTTTGCCGGCGGCCGCAATCGCGCCGGGGTGCAGCAGGCCCAAGCCGCCTATCGGGAGGCGATGGCCGAATATCGCTCGCAGATCCTGGTCGCCTTCCGCGATGTGGAGAATGGCTTGGTCGGCTTGGGTCTATTGCACGAACAATTCGCGGCGCAAACGCGCGCGGTGGAGGCCGCCCGGAAATCGGCCGCACTTTCGCGGCTGCGTTATCAGGAGGGGTTGGCCAGCTATTTCGAGGTGGTCCAGGCGGACCGAACCGCCTTGGAGACTGAATTGTCCGCCCACGATTTGAACGGCCAGCGCATGGCCACCACCGTTTTCTTGATCAAAGCCCTGGGCGGCGGCTGGCAGGCGGATACGGCAACGGCGGCTCCTCGCCCCGGGCCGGCTCAAAACACGAAGTGATCGTAGAATGAGCTACCCGGGCGTGTCGTGCCTGCTCCCCTCCTGGGGCGATGGATCGCGTTTTTGTCATGAATTTCGGGAAGTAAACCGCGGAAAAATTTTCTTTTTTGAAAATGGCTTTCATGATTTACTCAGCACGATTAAAACACTATGAGCAGCACATCTAATAATCTTAAGGAAGCCTTTGCCGGCGAAAGCCAGGCCAGCCAGAAGTACCTCGTGTTCGCCAAGAAGGCCGAGAAGGAAGGTTTTCAAAACATCGCCAAACTTTTTCGCACCGCCGCCGCGGCGGAACAGATTCACGCGGAAGGACACCTGGGAGCCATGGACGGGATCGGGTCCACCGCCGAAAACCTCGGGACCGCGATTGCGGGTGAGACGCACGAATTCACCGAGATGTACCCGCCCATGCTGAAACAGGCGGAGGCCGAGGGCCACCAGGCCAAGCGGATGTTCGGTTATGCGGTCAAGGCCGAGGCTGTGCATGCCCGCCTGTATCAAATGGCGCTGGAAGCGGTGGAGCAGGGGAGGGATTTGCCTCAGGACAAGATCTACCTTTGCCCCATTTGCGGCGATATCGAGTTCGGCGCCCCGCCGGCAGTTTGTCCCGTCTGCAAAGCGAAGGGGTCCAGCTATATTCAGGTGCGTTAGCGGCGGCTGGATGCCCCGGTCCCCGACTCCGGGTGGCCGCCCCGCGAACGGGCGGGCGGGTTGCCGTGGCCACGGGGTGCAGCCGGCGGATCCTCGTGGCGGCGAGATTGTTTTCATTCCCGCTGACTTTGCATTTGCATAAAGGGGCTCTGCCCTCGAAAATGACGGAGCTATGACCAAATCAAAAGTGCCCCCAAAGGTAATCGTCGAACTCAACCGGCAGTTCAATCTGGAATTGGATGCCGCTTACGCCTATTTCGCGTTGTCCATCTGGTGCGATGCCCGCAACTTGAAAGGCTTTGGCCAATACTTCGTCAAGCAGGGTGAGGAAGAGCGCAAGCATGCGGAAAAAATCCTCAAACACCTTTCCGAACGAGGGGTGATGGCGCAAGTGGCCGCGCTGGCGGCGCCCAAACAGGAATTTGAAACGTTGCTCGAAGTGGCGCAGCAGGCGCAGGCCCACGAACGCGCCAACACGGCGGGCATTTACGCGGTCTATGAGGCGGCCGTGGCGGACCGGGATTATCCGGCGCAGGTGCTCATGCACTGGTTTATCAACGAGCAAGTGGAAGAGGAGGCTTGGGCCGCCGAGATGATTGAGCGCATTCAAGCCGCGACGTGCGCCGGCAGCCTTTCCTCGCTGGACAGCCATATTGAACGGGATTTGAAGAAGAACGTGTGGGAAACGCCGGCGGCGAAATAGGGGACAGTTCGTCGGATCGGCCGCGTGCCAGCGTGGATACGGTCCGCGGCCGTCCTCGGCCTCGGCCGCCGCGTGTCATAAACGCCGCCTTTCGCTCGTGATCGCCAATGTCTGCGAAACGCCACGCTACGCTCGCGGCGCGCTCGGAGGGACGCGCCCCACCCGCGCTTGGCACGCTTTGCTGCGAACTTTGAACCGTGGTGCTGGAGCGCCGAGCATTGCTCGGCCAGTGGCAATCGTAGCCGCCCGCCGCCCTCGGTTGGCTCTGGGCTCACGGGCCGAGCACTCCGCACTTCGCACTCAATTGTCCCGCCGCTCACCCGACCGAACCGCAGGATGGCTTGATGCCCTGAAACTTCTTGCGGCGGCGGAGGTGCCGGAGATGACCAAAACCAACCAACCGCTGCCGCTCCTCGTCCCACAGGTGAAAGCCCAGGGATTTCAGGCTGGCGAGCAACGTGATGGGCGGCACGGTTTGAAACAGGGGTTCCGCGTCGTGGCACCGCGCCAGGTTGTAATTGGGAATCCGCGGGCTCAGATGGTGAATGTGATGAAAGCCGATGTTGCCGGAAAACCATTGGAGAATCGCCGGCAATTTGTAAAAAGAACTGCCTTGCAGCGCCGCGGCCACATAATCCCATTCGCCGTGCCGCTGCCAGTAGACGCCCTCGAACTGGTGCTGCACGTAGAACAACCACACGCCGGCCGAGCCGGCGATGAGGATCATCGTCAACTGCACCACCAGATACGCCTTGAAGCCGAAAATCGCGCTCATCCCAATGGCCATGCCCACGATGCCCAGATTGGTCAGATACACCGAGCGGCGCGCCCGCCAGTCGGCTTGTCTGGGACAAAATCGCTGTTGGACCACAAACAGAAATAACGGACCGACCACAAAGAGCACGCCCGGGTTTCGCATGAGCCGGTAGGCCAGGCGTTCCCAGCGGGGCGCGGCCAGATATTCCTGCACGGTCATCGTCCATAGCGAACCCGCACCGCGCCGA
>CAYTJG010000468.1:0-3333 GCA_964437865.1 uncultured Bifidobacteriaceae bacterium
ATCCTCGCTTAAATAGTGCAAGAGGTGGGTTTGCAATGTATTGAGAACCCCTCTAAGCCGCGCCTACGGCGCTTGAAATCACTTTCGTTTCATCGCCGCGACATCTTAAATGACGGGAGATGTCGCGGCGACATCTCACCTGTTCCGGGGATCTGATATATTGGCAAGGATGCGGACAATACCGACAGCGAGGGTGGCGGGTGGTGCGGGCGGCGCGGCGAGCGGTCTCGCGGTGTGGGCAGGGTTGCGCGCGGGGGGCGAGAGGGAAGCGGTGGCGCCGGGCGAAGGCCGCCGTGCCGGGGGGGGCGCTCCCTGGATTGGACGGGGAGGCAAGGGCAAAAAAGCCGTAAACCACACTAAATAACACTAATAAACACTAATAAACACTAATAAAAAAAGTGGACCATACTGAACACAAAGTGACAGATAAGAAAGACAACGAACAACCGACGGTTGATATATTAATATACCTTGCGGAGGTTGGACGGCAGAATGTCCAGTTCGTCGCGATATTTGGCCACCGTGCGGCGGGCGATGGTGATGCCCTTGGCCGTGAGCATTTTTACCACTTCCTGGTCCGAGAGCGGATTGCTGGGATTTTCACCCTTGAAAATGTCAGCGATCATGTCCTTGACGCTGGTGTTGGAGACGTCCTCGCCATGGGCGTTCTGGAGGCCGGCAGTGAAGAAATACTTCATTTCAAACACCCCCTGCGGCGTGTCAATATATTTGCCAGAGACTGCCCGGCTGACGGTGGTTTCGTGGACACCGACGACTTCAGCCACCTGGGCCATCGTCATGGGTCTCAGGAAAGCCACGCCTTTTTCCATGAAGTCATGTTGCCGCTTCACAATTTCCCGGCCGATGTTGGCGATGGTGGCCTGGCGCTGATGCAGACTCTTGATCAGGAATTTGCCCGCCCGGATCTTTTCGCGGATGTAGTTCCTTACCTCGGCGTTGTTCGCGCCGGTGGACATCAAGTCCTTGTAAACATTGCTGATGCGCAGGTGCGGGATCTGTTCATCGTTGGTGGTGACGGTAAAGTCGTCGCCGCTTTTCTGCACAAAGACTTCGGGGGCCACGTATTGTTCCACGACCGGCAGGTAGGCGCGACCGGGGCGGGGTTCGAGCCGGCTGATCCGCGCGAGTGCGGCTTGAACGTCCTCCACGCTCTGGCCGGTGCCGCGGGCGATCTCGGGAATGCGGCGCTTGCCCAGGGCATCCATGAAATCGCGTACAATCCGGTATTCGAGGGATTCCTGCTGACCGTTGCGCTCGAGTTGGAGGAGCAGACACTCGCGCAGGTCGCGCGCGCCCACGCCGACTGGTTCAAAGGTCTGGATGACCTTGAGCACCTCGGCAATCTGCTCGGGCGGCAAATGAGTGGTGGCGGCCAACTCGTCCAAGCTGGTGCCCAGATAGCCGTAGTCATCGATGTTGCCGATGATCAACTCCGCGAGGCCCTGTTGTTCCTCGCTCAGCTTCGTGTCGCGCACTTGCTCCACCAGGAACTGCGCCAGCGAAGTCTCCGCGGTGATC
Organism: uncultured Bifidobacteriaceae bacterium; assembly: GCA_964437865.1. Lineage (GTDB taxonomy): Bacteria > Verrucomicrobiota > Verrucomicrobiia > Limisphaerales > UBA11358 > UBA11358. The sequence goes on from CAYTJG010000468.1 coordinate 1,540, forward strand.
GAGTCAAACATGAACTGCCGCTTTTCCTCGTCTTCGGAGGAGGAGCGGATGGGGGTGTTGGCCTGCGAAAAGTGGTCCCGCCATTCCTGATCCATCTGCACCAACCGTTCAAACTCGGCTTGGAAGTCATCCACCGGCTCGTTCGAGTCTTTTTCCGTGGTGGTGTCAAACTTGACGTCCTCCGGTGGTTCGGCAAAGTCCGCGACCTCCGGCAAATCTGTTTCCTGGTCGTCAGAGGTTTTCTCGTTTTGCTCGGCGTCCGTTTCAATAACTTCTTCCAGTACTGGATTTTGCTGCAATTCGGCTTCGACGAGCGCCTTCAGTTCGAGGGTGGGGGCCTGGAGCAAAGCCAGCGACTGTTGGAGCTGCGGTGCCAGCACCAGTGACTGTGTTAACCGTTGTGAAAGTTGTAATCCAGGGCCCATCTAACGGCAGCATAGCGAAATCTCGGCGAAGCTCAAGCATTTTTGGCATGAATCTCGCTCTAACAATCATTTTTGCCCAGTGACACGTCGGAAAAACTGGATTTTTGTGTCATGCGGGCGCATTCTTTTGTTATGAAGCTGATTTTATCCACGCACAACCTAACCCTGACCAAGGCGATCGAGGAACACATCATGGACCGGCTGGAGAAGCTGGACCGACTGGACCAACGCATTGTGGACGCCCGGGTGACGCTGGAGCATGACCACACGCGGGTGGCGGAGAAGCAGTTCATCTGTTCCATTCGGTTGGGCGTGCGCGGTCCGGATCTGTTTGCCAAGGACGTGGAAACGGACATGTATTCGGCGATTGATTTGGTGGCCAAGAAGATCGAACAGCAGATTCGCACGCGGCACAGCCGCCGCAAGGCGAGCAAACATAAGGTGGGCGCCCGCACCAAGCGCACTCAGCAGGAAACTCCGGTGGAATGATCCTGCGGGCCAAGGTCATTGTGCCCGTCAGTGCGCCGCCGATGGAAAACGGCGCCATCGTAATCGCCGGGCAGAAAATCCGGGCCGTGCGGCCATGGCGGGATCTTCGTCCCAGCGTGCGGGAAAAAGTGCTGGATTTGGGCGAAGTCGCCCTCCTGCCCGGCCTGATCAATTCCCATTGCCACTTGGATTACACCGACATGGCGGGCCAAATCCCGCCGCCCAAGACGTTCACGGATTGGATTGCGGGCATTATGGCTGCCCGTTCGGCTTGGGGCTACTCCGATTATGCCCGCTCCTGGCTCCGGGGTGCCCACCAGTTGGTGCGCTCGGGCGTCACCACGGTGGGGGATATTGAATCCATGCCGGACCTGCTGCCGGAGGTATGGGACGCCACGCCCTTGCGCGTCTTTTCCTTCATTGAGATGACGGGTATCCGAATGCGACGGGCTCCCAGCCTGGTTTTGCGCGAGGCGGTGGACCAGATTGACTCGCTGCGCCATGCGCGCAATCGTGCATGGCTGTCGCCGCACGCGCCTTACTCCACGGTGCCGGAGCTGCTGGAGCGTACGGCCCGCGTGGCGGCCCGCCGAAATTGGCGGGTGAGCATCCATTTGGCCGAATCACAGGAGGAATTCGACATGTTCGAGCAGGCGCAGGGTCCCATGCATGAATGGCTGCAGCGCAATGGGCGCGATTTGGCCGACTGTGGCCTGGGCTCGCCGGTCGCCCATCTGGCCCGGCACCGCTTGTTGGGCGCCAATGTCTTGGCCATTCACGTGAATTGCCTGGCGCGGGGCGATGCCACGCTGCTGGCCAAGAACAAGACTAGCGTGGTCCATTGCCCGCGCAGCCATGAGTATTTCCGGCATCCGCCCTT
>CAYTJG010000469.1:0-3325 GCA_964437865.1 uncultured Bifidobacteriaceae bacterium
AGTGCAAGAGTTTGGTGTGGAAGGTATTGAGAGTCCTTCGAGTCCGCGCCTACGGCGCTCGAGATTATTTTCGTTTCATTTCTATCAATAGGCCGCGCCTACGGCGCTGGGCTAACGATTTTGCAGGTCGTTGTATGGAAGAGTTTTACGTCTTATCTAAGCGCCATTCGGGTCAGAGGCCGATCTAATCCCTGCGGGTGAACGGAAAGTGAGCGGGTCGGATTTTGAACCCTGGTATTGCTGAAAATTTTTGACAGAAATTCGCGGGTGTGCTCTTGTGAATACATGGAAGGAGCCGGAGTACCAAGGTCACCTGTGCACGACCGCAGGCATAGCCAGCTCTCCATTCAGAGCCAGCCGACAATCCACTCCGCACCGATATGAATTCTCAAACCAACACCCCAGCCTCCAATCCCGAGGGCTACACGAAACACAAGCGTCTCGCCGTCTGGCAAGCGACGCACAAGCAGTTGCTGCAGAATGATGCGCCGTATCGGAAGCGTCACGTTTCGTTTCTAATCACCATCGCGTGTCTCGCGAGCGCTATGGTGCTATTTTATCTGCCGTTCTTTGGCGTTCATCTGTTGGGCTTTAAGCTGGATGTTGCCGTCATCGCAGGTTTGGCTGCCGCGATTGTCCTCTGGTCTGTGCGGCAGCTTTTGTTTCAGAACCGGAGCATTCGCCGGTGGCAATCGTGCCACTAAAGGAATGGGCCAGGCCTGAATGGCGCTTGGATGGTGCAAGACGTTGGTTTATAATGTATTGGGAATTCAGCTAGGCCGCTCCTCCGGAGCTCGAAATCATTTTCCTTTCAATTCTACCAATAGACCGCGCCTACGGCGCTGGGATGACGATTCCACAGGCCGGTCCTCAGTGGCACCCGTTTCGGCGATGGGGCGGGCTTTTAGCCCTTATGATCTCGATACGCTGTTTGCCCTGGGCCGGTGGCCGAGGCTGGTATGAGACGCGCCGTTGGCGCTTTCCGGCTGCCAACGGGAACGCGTGGTGCGGCCGCTTTCAAATCGGACGGCGTGTAGCAGTACTGGCATAACGGCCTTTCGTTGCGAGGCGTGATTGACAGGTGATGCCTGGTGCAAATTCTCGTCTCAGCAGCCGAGGACAGCTGCGGACCGTATTTCTAAGGCACGCATTAAGGCGAGGCGGTGGCGCGATAGAAGCGGGGCGACGAACTGGTCACGTTGTCGGTAAAGACAAACGTTCCGTCGGTGGTGGCGGTATTCGTGTACACGGGCGACCACGTGGCGAGATCGGTGGAAGTTTCCACCGCACAGACCCGGTTCAATCCGCCGGCCACCCTCAGTTGAAGCATGGCGCCATTCATCGACAGCGAGGTGAGCCGGATGGTCCGCAGTGCATTGGCCAGATTCAGCCGCCCGCCCGTGCGGCATTTTCCCGCCAAGTCCGGCAGTGGATCAGTGGTGCCTAACAGCCGCGCAATGGTGTCGTGATAGGTATCCGCGGGATATTGGGCCATCAAGAGGGCGCAGGCGCCGGTCACGAACGGAGCGGCGTAGGAGGTAGCCCCATTCGGGTCGACATAATAATAGCTGTCGGTGGCCGGAAAGGTCGTGTAAATCCGTTCGCCCGGGGCGGCCAAAGCCACATTGGTGACGCCGTAATTGGAAAAGCTCGACCAGGTGTTGCTGGGCGAAATGGAGCCGACGGTGATGACGTTATCGAGGCCGTAGCAGGCGGGATAATTGGGCGCCAAATCAATATTCGTGGCGCGGTTGCCGGCGGCGGCCACCACGAGGATTCCCGCATCGCGGAGGCTGACGATGGCATTCGAGAGCGCCAGCGGTGCGAAGGTGGGCGAATTGGTGAAGCCCCAACTGGCGTTGATCACCCGCGCGCCGTTGGTGCGGGCGTATTCAAGGCAGGTGATGACGTCGGAAACGCTGCCACTATTGGCGCTGTTGAAACAGGCGCAAGCCATGAGCTGAATTCTCCAGGCGACCCCGACCACGCCTTTCCCATTGTTGCCTACGGCGCCGAGGATGCCCGCCATCATCGTGCCATGGGTAGCCCCGTTGTTGTTGGGATCATCGTTGTTATCCAAGGCGTTCCAACCGTGTCCACCATCAACCGGATTCACCCACATGTTGGCGGCCAGGTCTTCGTGCGTGTAGCGGACGCCGGTGTCCACGACGGCCACCACCACATTGCTGGCGGCGGTGATCACGTCCCACGCCGCCGGCGCACTGATGGCTTCCAGGCCCCACAGCTTGCCGCCAGTGAAATAGGGGTCGTTGGGCGCCGTAGCGCACAATTGGCCCAAGTAATCCGGCTCCGCGAACTCCACCCAGCCGCTTTGTTGATACCGGGTGATGAAGTCAGGCACCGATTCACCGGCGGGGACGGCCAGCACTTGGAGTTGGTGGATGCCTGGGAAAGACCGGAGGACGCGGCTATGGAGTCGGGCGTGGAGTTTGGCCAGCGATGCGAGGGCGTCGGTGGATCTGGGCTGTATCAGGATCCGGTCCGGTCGATACAGGGCGGCTCCGGCATTGGGTTCCGCGCCCGAAATCTGCGCGTGCGCCGAGAGCGCCATCCAGACTAAAGCCAGGGTCGCCCCGGCCAGCGTCAGAATTCCGTGCATGGAGGCCTTGTAACGGAAGACCAGTCGCCCGCCAACAAAAAACGATCGGCTACGCGCGTCGCCTTGCGGGCGCGAACCACGTTCTCGAAGCGGATAACCTCATGATGCCAGGGGATCTCGACGATTCGCGCGCGGCCGTTGGCGACCAACCGCACTGGGCAAGCGAGAGTGAATTGGCGACTCTCGGTGACTTTAAAATGCGTGGTCATTGCTCGTGCCACATTTCGCGGGTGAGGGCTACGAGGCCGGCCGCGCCCAGCCCGAGGAATGCGGCCACCAGCGCCACCAAGCTGTCGGGCCCCAAGCGCAGCGATTCCACGACTGCGCTGCCCGGGCCTGACGCCATGACCAGCAGCGCCGCGGCCGGCACCAGGAACAGGCGCCAGATGCCGCGCGCCGGCAGGCAGGCGCAGTAGATTCCCAGCACTGCGGCGGCGGGAACCAGCGGCATCCAGAACTGGCCGTTTTCCTTATTCATCCAGGCGAACGATTGCACCACCCACGCCAGCCCCGCCAAGTTCCGCGTGGTTGAGGCGCCCGGATGTTCCGCATCGTGCCAGCGCAAACTGTGCACCAGCAGGTAAGCCAGGCCGGTTTGCAGCGCCCATTGGGCCGCGTTGGGGTGATGAAAAAGGACGGCCAGGATCAAAGCACCCGAAGCAATTGATCCCAATAAACCCAACTCCGGGTTGCGCGACCAGGCCG
>CAYTJG010000470.1:0-3320 GCA_964437865.1 uncultured Bifidobacteriaceae bacterium
TAATCCCAGCCGTAGCCGAGTTCCAGGCGCTTCAGCGGCGACTCCGTGATCGTCAGTGCTTCGAGTTCCTTGCCGTAGCCCAGACTGATATGCGCAAACCCCACGCTGGGCCTGCCCACCAGTTCGCCGTCTCGCGGCGGATTAACGATGTAGGCCGACAGCGTGGAGAAGATGCCGCCACTGCCCTCGATCTGGTGCAGCGGGAGCGGGTCGCCTTTCTCCGCGGGAGCGGTTTCCGTTTTGGCGGGGGTGTTGGTATTGGTCGCGGCCGGGCTGTCGTCAGCGCGCAATGCCGTGATCGGCACCGCTGCCAGCAGCGCCGTCAGCGCGAGACCAAGGTTTGGGCGAAAATTTTCGCGTGTTCGGAGATTCTGACCGTTTTTCATTTTCTTTATTTGTTTTCATGAACAAACCTCCAGTCGTCCGGTCAGTATTGTCTCGTGGTTTACGTGTTGTTGTCTGCTTTTTCGGTCCAGTTGTCTGGTGGTGATAAATTTCTCTTCAGGCCGCGCATTCACCGCCGCGCGCGCCCACGACAAACGGCTGCGTTGAGCCAAGGTCGCGATAAAACGCGGGCTGTTCTGCCGGCGGGGCGACCTGAGTCAAGGGCTCCAGCCGCTGCTTAAAGGCAGCTAATCCGACGCGCCGGGCGAATGCGGAAAAGCTCTCGTCCGCCTGCCGGTCCTGTTGAAAGAAACCAACGACCTCCCGCACCGCCTGCATCACGTTGACGGCGGGAATCTCGAGCACGCGCGTGCCAAAAGCCTCACCGGAGGAAACGCCGCCCAGCAATAACGCATAATGCGGCACCGGACGATTGTGGAAGCTTTTCGAAACCCCAAACAAACCAATGTCCGACGCATGATGATGACTGCAAGAATTGGGGCAGCCGGAAATGCGAATGCGCAATTGTCCCAGCGAGGGATCGCCGGCCAGCTCCTCTTCCAGCAGGCTGGTGATCGCCGCCGCCAACGGACGCGGATTGGTGATGGCCATCAGGCAAGCCGTCGCACCCACGCAACGCGTGATGTCCGGCAATTGTTCCGCCGCGGCTCCGGCCAGCGAGCCGCAGCGAAGGGTTTGATGCAACTCCGGCAACGAGCCTTCAGGCACCCACCGCAGCACAATATTTTGCTCGATGGAAGTGCGCAGGCCCCCGGCAAACTGCCGGGCCACGCCGGCGATTTGACGAATTTGCGCCGGACCCAAATCGCCCAATGGGCAACGGATCACCACCGACGCAAAACCGCCCTGCCGCTGGGGATGGACATTGCTTTCGCGCCAGGCTTGGAAACCTGCATCTGGCGATGTTTCTTCGCTGCGCTGAGGCGCCGGCGGGGGTTCGGCGATCTCCGGCAATTCCCCCGCAAAGGGATGCCATTCGGTGCCGGCGCCCTTCAACTCGGCATGAACTTCGGCGCGGAATTTCTCAATGCCCCAGTCCGCCAGCAGCCATTTCAGCCGGGCACGGGCGCGGTTTTCACGATAACCGTGCCGGTTGAACACGCGAAGAACAGCTTCGAGTGATGCAAACAGTTTTTCAACCGGCACGAATTCTTCCAGCACCAGTGCGGTCTTGGGCGAGGCGCCCAGGCCGCCGCCGACGGTGATGCGAAAGCCGTTCGCCCCGTCGCGCCGCACGGCACGAACACCGATGTCCGAAACGAGAGTGCGCACGTGATCGTGCGCGCAGCCCTCAAACGAAAATTTGATCTTGCGGGGAAGCTTTTGAAACCCGGCGTGCGCGCGGAAATAGCGGTCGGCGGCAAGCGCAAAGGGCGTGACGTCGAAAAGCTCTTCTGGCGCCACGCCGGCCAAAGGACAAGCCACCACGCCGCGCACAAACGGTCCGCCCGTCCGCAACGTCGTCAGTCCGGCGGCCTCCAGTTTTTCCAGCGCCGGCAAAATCTCCGCCGCCGGCAGCCCCGCGATTTCGATCCCCTGCCGCGTCGTCAGGTGCACGCCCTCCGGCCAGCCCGCCAATTCGGCGAGCGCCGCCACCACTTCCAATTGCCGAGCCGTCACAACGCCGGCCGGGAGGCGGATGCGGATGATATATTGCCCGGGCTTCCCGCGCAGACTGTAAATGCCATGGCGCACCCGGGTGCTCTTGGTCGCATCGGTCGGCCCGGTTTGAACTTCCTGGCGCAACGCCTCCACCAACGGGGCGAACCGAGTTGCCTGATCATTTGAACTGCTCGTCATAATTTTGAATGCGGCCTAATAACGACTCATACGGTCGTTAATTAAATCAAAGTTCACTCTCCATATCTTGTCAAAATTCTTACGTGAATTGCCGTCGATGAACCAATTCCGTTGACAGAACTCCAGTAACAGCCGCCCTTTAGCTAAATCGCGAAGTCGTTGTATTCCGGTCTTGCAGCCTCGGACGGCGGATACAACATGCCGGCCGCCACCGTGGCGTTGGTGCCCTGCTCCACCAGGATGAATGACCCCGTGAGTCGGTTTTGGGCATAGCCGTCAAACACCAATGGATTATCAGTGTGGAGCTTGATAACGCCAACGTCATTCAACGCCAGCGATGGTGGATTCGGCTCAGGCTCGTAGGTGATAATATCAATGCGGCTTTCTATCTGCGTGACGACAGCCTGCACCGTCTGCGTGGTGTGCTTGAGAAAATACTTCTTACCCGGTTGCAGCGGCCGCTGGTGCATCCAACATACGCGCGCTTGCAAATCCGCACTGCGGCCCGGCAGGTTTTCCAGCCCCACAATCATGTCGCCCCGCTTCACTTCAATATCATGTTCCAGACGGAGCGTCACTGATTGTGGGCAGAAAGCCTCGGCCAGCGGGCCGTCATACGTCCAAATGTATGTCACCGTCGTCTTGATTCCGCTGGGCAGCACGACCACTGGTTGCCCCGGGCGAACGATGCCGCTGGCCACTTGGCCGCTCAAGCCAAAAGCGTTCTGCCGCGACTTGTCCGCGGAATGGCTCGGACGGTTGATCCATTGCACCGGGAACCGGAAATTGCCCAAGTTCCAGTCGCTTGCAATGTGAACATTCTCCAAATGCCCGAGCAACGTCGGGCCTTCGTACCATGGCGTGTGTTTGGAAGGCTCCACCACATTGTCGCCATTGAGCGCGCTGATGGGCATGAATTTCACGTCGCGAAACCCGCCCAGCTTCGGCAAAAAACCCTCGATCTCCGCGCGGAGTTCCTGAAAACGCTGCTGACTCCAGTCCACAAGGTCCATCTTGTTCACCGCGATGATCAGGTGTGGAATGCCGAGGAGCGCGGCGAGGTAGGCATGCCGGCGCGTCTGCTCAATCACCCCCAGGCGGGCATCCACCAGCAC
>CAYTJG010000471.1:0-3318 GCA_964437865.1 uncultured Bifidobacteriaceae bacterium
AAGCGTTGACCATCAACGTTGTAGCGGGTGTTGCGGGTTTTTAGAGCATATCATCATTACACACCTCGAGTTCCCCCCTGGGATACCCATTTCGGCGTTTACCAGCGCGCGATGGCGTCGATGCTTATCGGCTAAAAAACACAAATAAACACAAAAAAACACAAATAAACACAGATGGAAACGAATGGGGCGTGTTCGTGTTGATTCGCGTTGTTTCGAGGTTTCTCCTGGGGCTGAGGCGAAGTCTTAGAGCTCGTCTTTTTTAATCAACTCGTTGCATTTCTCCAAGGGCACCGGCTCCGCTTTCTCGATGGATTCAATCATCTTTGACTGTTTCTCGGTGGGCTGAATTAGGGCGTGCACCAACGCGTCGGTGACATCCACTTGCTTGGCGTCCTTATATTTGCTCAACGCAGGATCGTCCCATTTGCTCACCAGATTGGTCACTCCGGCCGCCTGCTCAATTTCCAGCAGCCGCGGGCTGAGCGCCGCCAGGGCCTCGGCCGCGGGGGCGATGCTGAACACTTCGCGATGCATCTGGTCCTGTTTCGCCTTGAGCGTGGTGGAATACTCCTTGAGTTTGGTCTGGTCACCGGCCTGCTGCGCCGCCCGGGCCGTGGCCATCTGTTCCTTTAATTGGGCCATCTGCGCATCGCTGCAAAACCACGCATACGCCACCGCGCGTGAATCGTACACGCCCACGCGCCCAGCCACCGCATTGGTATCCGCCGCCTGCACCGGGTTCACAATGGTCAAGCCAATCAAGCACAACCCCAGCACGCCGAATTTCGGATTCATAATTTCATCGCTTTCCGTCAGGGCGGCGCGCTGGTAAACCGTGAATTCCCGGCGAATGGATTGTGATCGCCAGAGACTGCATTCAGGAACTTGCCGGCACACCGGACCCGACCGATTAAATCCACGCTTCGATTCTAGCCCCTTTGCCGACGGTGCAAAATTGATAAAATGAATGGTCCGATCGAATGAATCAATGCGAGGCGGCTTGGGGTTCGATATAGACCGGTTCCTTGATGGGGCCGGATTGGGCAAAGTTGGCCACACGCAGCAGCAGCACTGGGGTGATACGACTGCGGGCCAGCACCAGGATCTTGCCGTTTTCTGTGCAGATATCGGTCAGCACCACTTGGCCGGCCTGGAGATCTTTGACGGCGATGGCCTGCCCCTGGCTTTTGGCTGAGAAATCCGGCAGGGACACGTTGAAACAGGCGAAGGTGGCATCCAGCACGCGCGGATCATACCAGCCCATCCGCTGTTGCAGGAGCCGCAAGGCGGTGTCCTTGGGCAGCCCCTGCTTATCGAGCTCCAGCAAGTCGGTTAGTACCCTGAGAATGCGGGCCCCAATGGGGATGTCCTCGCCGCGAATGATATCGGCGGGGAAACCGGAGCCGTCGTAATGTTTGTTCTGATAGAGCACCATGCGGGCGACGGCTTCCAGGCGGGGGATGTTGGCGAGGAGGTCGGCTCCGGTCTTGGGGACGCGCGCGAGCATTTCCTGCTCGGCCGCCGTCAATTTCTGGCCGGCGCGGAATTTCTCGGTGACGGCGGTTGGCACGGTGACCATGCCGATTTGGGCGAGCATGGCGCCCATCTCCAGTTCCCAGGCATTGGGCAGGGTTTGGGATTTGAGGTAGGTGCGCATGTAGTGCCCGAGCGCCTCACCATGCCCAAACGAAAGCGGATCCACTGCCGACAAGACATCCGCCAGCACCTTGATACTGCCTTTAAGGGTTTTCTCCAGCAATTCGCGCTCAGCGGTGACGAGGCGATACTGTTTGAGGGCGGCATGCAGGGCCTGGGTGAGCGGTTCCAGCCCGCAGGGCTTGCTCAAGAACTCGAAAATGTGGCCAATGTTCACCGCCTCGGCCGCAGTGCGCTGTTCCGCATTGCCCGTGAACATGATGCGGACGGTTTCCGGGTAGAGTCGTTGCACCTCGGTGAGCAATTGCACGCCGTCCATGCCGGGCATCCTCATGTCCGCGACGATCACAGCGTAGGGGCCGGACTCGGCCATTTTGGCCAACGCGACCTCACCACCGGCGGCGGTCGCCAGGTTGAATCGGAGTCGCAGCGCCCTGGCCATGGCGGTCAGCAACTTGGCGTCGTCGTCTACCAACAGAATCTTCTCATTCATATTACATCGACGGACTGGGTCTGGCGGTTGGCCGGCTGGGTTGGCTTCCGCTGCGTAGGGCTTAGCCGTATCGACCCACCCGCAACCGCCGGGAATCAAGTTTGATCCAGGCAATTGCGGATGGTTTGCGCGAGTTTGGCGCTTTCAATGGGCTTGCTAAGAAAATTGACGCCTTCTTCCAGCACAAAGTCGTGGGCGGCGGTTTCCGCCCAATAACCGCTGGTGTAGATTACCTTCAATTTCGGGTTTTGCACTAATAATTGATCCGCCAGCTCCCGCCCCGTCAACCCGCCGGGCATCACCAAGTCGGTGAACAAGAGGCTGATCGCCGGGCCGTTTTCCCGCCAGACGGCCAGGGCGTCCACGCCGCTGGCGGCTTCCAGCACGCGATAACCCAGCCGGGATAAGGTGGTGCGCACGACCGCGCGCAAGGCGGGTTCGTCTTCCGCCAGCAAAATGGTTTCCGTGCCGCCATGGACGGAGGCCAGCGCGGCTCCCGGCTCGTTCTTATCCGTCGCCCGGTTCAGTCGCGGCAGGTAAACCCGGAAGGTGGTGCCCCGGCCCAATTCGCTATACACACTCATCCAGCCCTTGTGCTGCTGGACGATGCCAAAACAGGTGGCCAGCCCCAGACCGGTGCCTTTGCCCACCTCCTTGGTGGTGAAAAAAGGCTCAAAGATGCGCGGCAGGATTTCCGGCGGAATGCCCGAACCCGTATCGGTGACGCTCAAACAGGCAAACACGCCCGGCCGCGCTTGCTGGTTCTGCGTGGCGGCGACGTCATCAAATTCGGCCGCCGAGGTGGCGATGGTGAGGTGGCCGCCCTTGGGCATGGCGTCGCGGGCGTTCACCGCGAGGTTCAACAGGATTTGGTCCACCATGCCGGCATCGGCACGGACCAGCAGTGGCTCGGGCGCATACTGGAATTGCAACTGGATGTCTTCGCCGAGCGTGCGCTGGAGCATCCTGGCAATGTTGGCCACCACGTCGTGCAGGTTGAGATCGCGCGGTTGCATGGTTTGCCGCCGGCTGAAGAGCAGTAATTGGCGGGTGAGGTTGGTGGCCCGCTGCGCCGCCTGTGTGATCTCCTGGATGCTGCCGAGCTGTTCCAAAGACAGGTTCGGTTCGCTTTTCAAGATCTCGGCCTGCAGTTGGATCACCGCCAG
>CAYTJG010000472.1:0-3296 GCA_964437865.1 uncultured Bifidobacteriaceae bacterium
GGCGCGCCAGGCGCCGGCAAGGGCACCAATACCGCCTTCATCGCCAAAGTCCGGGGTTTGACCTGCCAACCCATGGTGATCAGTTCTCTGCTCAACTCGCCCGAGGCCCGTGCTTTGAAAGACGCCGGCAACATGGTCGGCGACCGGGATGTAATCAGGCTGGTGTTGCGCGAGCTGCTCCGCCCGGAATATCTGGACGGCGTCATTCTGGATGGTTTCCCGCGCACCCATGTGCAGGTCGAATGTTTGAAGCTGCTGGTGGACAACATGCACGCGTTACGCCGGGAATTTTACAACACGCCCTTGAGCATTCATTTTCGCCAGCCGACTGTTCACATCATGGTGCTCTTTGTAGACGAGAAGGAATCGGTGGCTCGCCAGCTGAAGCGCGGGCGCGAAACGAAAGCACTCATGGAACAGGCCACGCGGATCCCCAACAGCCCGCTGCCGGACGACCGGGCGACCGATCACGACGAATCACTGGCCCGCCGACGCTACCGTGTTTTCAAGGAGCAAACCTGGGAAGCCTTGCAGTCCTTAAAGGAGATTTTCCATTACCACTTCATCAATGCGCAGGGCTCGATTGCCGAGGTGGAGGAAAACATCCTGCACGAGCTGGAGTATCAAAGCACGCTGGAGCTCGATTCCCGCACGGTGGACCGGCTTCGGGGAGTGCCCGTGGCTAGCCAGATCATCCTTCACGCCCGGCAAGAGTTGGTGAAGCGACTCGACGGCTATGAACTGGAACAAGGCCCGTTGTTTGCCAGAGTCATCGCGTTTATAGAAAACAAGATCATCCCGATCGTCCTGCGCCACGCGATTTCCGGCACGGCTCACATCAATACGGAAGACAAGCTGCTGGATAATCCACTGGCGTTGGCGATGCTCATTGATGTGTTTTCGGAACGCGGTTATCACGCCGGGGTGGACATCCACCGGATTGAAATCCCGGATCGCGTCGAACTGGCCACCGGCAAGCTGACGTGTCGCACCAAGAAAGTTTATCGGATTGAAATCCGGTTCCACGGCTCGGAAATTCGTCGTGGCTGAAATGCGGTTTTCGAGGGCGGTTTGCGCAACAAGCGTTGGGGCATAATTCCCGGCAAGGGCAAGTGTCAGTCCTCCCTATTGACACAAAGCGAGCGAGGCTGGTGTCTGGGCCGCGAAGCGTTTAGGGCGGAACTGTTGGCGGCGACCGTGGCGCGGGTGGGAGCCGGCCATTACTTGCCCGAGCCTTTGAAGGAGGAGTGACAACCCGCCTCGTTTTCTGGCAAAGTCCCTGCATGTCCCCTCCCGGAACTTCTTTACCGGCGAGTCCCGCTCGGATCGTCTCCCTTGACGCCCTGCGTGGACTGGTCATGTTCACCATGATCTTTGTTAACGACCTGGCGGGCGCGCCACGAGAGATCGTGCCCGACTGGATGGTTCACTTCAGCGAGCGCCATGACAACGGGAGCGGAATGACCTTCGTGGACCTGGTGTTTCCGGCCTTTCTGTTCATCGTTGGCCTCTCGATCCCATTTAGCTTGGACAAGCGAGGTTCGCTCGGCACAAAACTGGGCCACATTCTTGCCCGCACCCTGACCCTGCTGGCCATTGGTATTCTGATGGTGAATGGCGAGGAAGGCGCTTCGAATTCGTGGTATGTTTGCATGTTCGCCTCCGCCATCTTCGCCGCCTGCCAGATGGGACCCAAGCCTGGCACCCCTGGCAATGCGGCCTGGAAGAGCGTGAACTTGGGCCTTCGTCTGCTGGGGTATGCCGGCCTTCTGTTTTGCGCCTTGACGCTCAAGCACCATGATCAGGCCATGCTCACACTGTCTCCGTTTCACCTGCACACCAGTTGGTATGGCATTCTTGGCTTGATCGGCTGGGCTTATCTGGCGGCCGCGATACTGTTCCTGGTGTTCCGTGCGCACTCGACGGCGTTGCTGGGGTGCGTGGCGTTGATGACCAGCTTTTATGCGGCCGATCGCCACGGTTTCTTTAATCACTTCTGGCCCGCCCAGTTTGTGGATTTCGGCGGCACGTTGGGCTCCCAGGCGGCGATCACGGTGGCCGGACTGCTCCTGTCCACCATCTTGATCCGGCCGGAAACCGGCTCGCCGGCCGCTCGAACAAAATTTACGCTCCTGTTCATCGCGGGCTTTGCCTTGGCAGCGTGCCTGACCACCGGCCTCTACGGCATCAGCAAGAACGCCGCGACACCAGCCTGGTGCTTCTGGGCGGATGCCATCACGGCCGGTATGTGGCTGATTTTTTATTTAATATGCGATGTAAAACCGGTGGCCTGGCTTTCCCATCCGCTCGCGTCGGCGGGACAAAACGTATTGCTGGCCTATCTGCTGTCGGAACTGCTTCCTTCATTGCTGGAGGCCGTGCACCTCGGCGATTGGTACACCAGTTTGGCCGCGGGCAGCCTGCTTGCCGCAGTGGCCCGCTCCGCCACATGTGGCATTCTGATTTTGCTGATCACCGTCGGGCTGAATCGCACCGGCTTTCGGCTGCGGATTTGACGGGAAAAGCGCAGCGAAATACCAGCGGGCAATTAGCGGGAGTATCACCCTTGAAAAGATAAGGCAAGTGCCATTCAGGACTCAGACATACCTCGATATCATTAAACCCGCGACCAGACACAAATTCAACCTACACCGATGGTTGTTGCTGTCCCTCCAGCCAGAGGTATATTGGGCTCGACAAAAGAACATCATGTATGAGCAATAAATTATTTGTGGGAAATCTTTCCTTCAATACCACCGAAAACGACCTGAATGACCTGTTCGCCGCCCATGGCACGGTCACCGAAACCAACCTGATGATGGATCGTGACACAGGCAAGCCTCGCGGCTTTGCTTTTGTGACCATGAGCTCAGATGAGGAAGCGCAGAAAGCCATCGCCGCCCTCAACGGCAAAGATGTGGACGGTCGCGCCCTCACGGTCAACGAAGCCAGGCCCCGTGAAGAACGTCCGTCCGGCGGTGGTGGTGGGCGCCGGGGTCCCGGCGGCAGCGGTGGTCGGCGAGAACGCTACTGATTTTCGATTTGGTGGCTGGGTCTGGCGAATGCCGGATTCAGCCCTTTTGGTTGCAGGTTTGCCGTGGTTGTTCTCATGCCACTCGGCCCGCCTCCCGCCTCAGGAAATGGCCACTGCCGAGTACCGCAAGCTCGCCAATGGAAGGGGTCTGGCCTTAGTTCGGTGCATTCTCTCTGCATGATACTATTGGTTTTTGCATTCCGCGGGCGGGGGTCTATGGCTTGATCCATCGGTCCGTCTTTGCCTCTGTGGTTAATAATCT
>CAYTJG010000473.1:0-3294 GCA_964437865.1 uncultured Bifidobacteriaceae bacterium
TTCCATGGCCATGCCACCAATATAAGCACATCCGGGCCGAAGGTGAGATGTCGCCGCGGTATCTAAAATGAGGCTGGAGCAGGGTCTCCCCGGGCGCACTCCTTCAAACTAGCACTGGTTGCGAATATTTACCCCGCCGCCAGCATCGTGGACGGCGGCGATGATTTTGGTCCCTTGGGTCCCTTGGGTCCCTTGAGCCCCACGAACGCCAACGGCGCGCCCCAGATCAGCCTGAACCACCGGCCCACGCGAACCGTCGTCTCCAGATCACAAGGACTGCAAGCCCGTCCTATCTCCACCGCGCGCGTCCAGGGCACAATGAACTTACTTCTCCATCGAGCGGAACTGTCGCAGGGCGACCAAGGGATCAATCCGGGCCAGCAGAAAATGCGCCCAGTGATTTTTCCAGCGCTGCCACAAGGTTTGCGCCTTCCGCCACGAACCTAGTTCAATTCTTCGCGAATGTTTCAGGACGCGTTCAAAAATTGCCTCCGCTTCGTCACGGGCCGTTTTGTCCGTGAACCGCAACATCAGTTCATAATTCAAATTGAGGCTGCGGATGTCGAGATTAGAGGAACCGGCATAGGCCACGCCGTCGCAGAGAAGTAATTTGGCGTGCAAAATCTGCGGCTGATATTCGTAAATCTCCACCCCCCCTTTCAACAGGCGATGATACAAACTGCGGGCCGCCATTTGGGAAACCGGCACGTCGGATTTGCCGGCGAGGAGCAGTTGCACGCGTCCGCCGCGCCGGGCCACGCGCAGCAATTCCCGCCGCACCCGCCGGGTGGGTAGAAAATACGCACTCACAATCCGCACCTCCCGGGCGCTGGCCAGATCCCGGTACAGCGCCGTTTGAAACGGGCTGGCCCCGCGACCAGGCCGGATGGACAACAATTCCCCCGAGGCGCTCTTTTGAGCTTTACGTCTGAGTTTATACGCCCGCAGACGCAGCAGCGGCTGGCGGTGAAAATCCGCAAGCGCAAACAATTGTTCAAATGAATCCGCCAGTTCCCCGGCCAGCGCGGAATTTTCAATGCAGACGCCCAGATCGCACCACCCGCACGTCACTCCATCGCCGTCGTATTCGTCGGCAATGTTGAATCCGCCAATGAAACTGATGGCCTCGTCGCAGACCAGCAGTTTGCGATGGTCGCGCACGCCAAACCGCCAGAGATCAAGCGGATTGAACCTCCGCACCTCGGCACCCGCGACCACGAGCGGGTGGAAAAAATCGTGCGGCAAAAACCATGAACCGACGGCATCCACCAGCACGCGCACGCGCACACCGCGTTGAGCCGCGGCGACCAGCGCCGCCAGAAACCGCCGCCCCAACCGGCCGTCGGAAAAAATATAGGTTTCCAGCCGGATGGTTTTCTGCGCCGCCTCCAGGGCCGCCAACATGCCCGGAAAAATTTCCCGGCCTGTGCCAAGCCATTGCAACGCAGGATGTTTTTGCGCGGACATGATTCTTTCGCTGATCCTCAGCGCGTGCGCGCAAAAGCCAGTCGCCAAAACCAGTCGCTGCGGTTGGCGAGCAGGACCAGCGGGCTTTGTAACGCCGGTGCGAGGATGATTCGTTGCAGCCATTTTGCCCATGCGAGTCGGCGGGCAAACACGGCGTCACAATCGCCGGCAATTTTTTGGCGAGCCGCGCTCCACGACATTTCCTCCCGGCTCCACGCGGCGAGCGGACCCACCGCCAGCTCGGCCGATTCCAACGCCATGGACATGCCGTTGCCGGTGATCGGCGGAATCATGGTGATGGCGTCACCCACACAAATCTCCACGCGCGCGGCCGCCGGTTGCGGCTGCAGCTCAAGTCCGGCCACGGCGCAGAAGGAATTTTCATCGAACTCCGCCTCGGCGAGCCGCTGACGCAAAGGTGAATCAGGCTGGCCGCGCAACAGTTCATACCGGTGCTTGGCTTCAACGCTTTCGGCGGCCCGTTTGCGGAACAAGCCGCAGACGTTCACTTCGCCGCCATTGATCCGGCACAACCCAACGTAGCCGCGGGGTGAAACGTGCATTTCCAAATCGGCCGCCAGCGAAACGTTCCGGGCATGGATTTTCAGGCCGAACCAGTGCGAGCCGCCGGCTTCCGTCTGCACGCGGCGACCGGTGGCACGCACCATGCCTTCGGCAAAATCCCCGGCGAAGCGGTCGCCTTCGTGAAATTCACCGCCCAGTTCCTGAAATCTTTTCGCCAGCGTCGCGTCCAGCGTGAAACGCGAAAGGCAAATGGCCGCCGACGGCAGCGGGCGCGGAGCGGTTGCTTGGGTGGTCGAAAAAAATGCGGCGGTCCGCGCGCTCACGGCCCCAGCCTGTGCCATCAATTCACGCAGTCCCAACCGAGCGAGCGTGGCCTCACCGCGACCGCTGATAAATTCGCCGCAGACACGATGACGCGGATAATGTCCCGCTTCGCAAATCTTCACCCGCACACCGCGTTGCCGCAGACCGATGCCCAGCGTCAAGCCGGCCAGGCCGCCGCCGACAATCGTGATGGATTTTGCCCCGGCCATGATTCAGCTTATTTTCTGCGCGATGAACAGATGGCTGAACGCTCCGGCGCGGTGTTCCGTAAGCCGCCAATGTTGCCGGTCCGGCCAGAGCGCAGAAAGTTCCTCCCCGGAAAAGCCGGCCCGCACGCTGACCACGGCGTCGTGACGGGTGACGTCGTTGCAGCCAATCGCCCACAACAGCCGGCTGCACAACAACGGCCACGGCGCCCGGCGCGGCTCGGCGGCGATGAATAATTTTGCGCGTGGTGAAATCAGGCGGAACAATTCCGCGAGCCGCGCGTCCTCGAAATGGTGTAAAAACAAATTGGCGATGACGATCTCGCCGGCGTCGAATGTTTGCAGCCAGTCGAATACATCGGCCACGACGGCTTCCGCCGGCCAGCCCAACGCAGCGAAGGCCGCGAGCGTTTCGGCGGAAACATTTTCTTGCAAATCGGTCAGCGCCACCTTTACGGCCGGCCAGCGCGGCGAGATTTTTTGCGCGACCCGCAGGAGAAAATTCCCGTCGCCCGCGCCGAGTTCGATGATGTGTCCGGGCGGTTGGTGCTTCAGCGCCTTTTGCAGCGGGGCGGCCATCATGGCGTGCTGGCCCATCCAGCCGTTCACCCGGCGCAAATCCAGACGCGAGCGGATGGCGCGCGGATCGCCGGCCGGCAGCGTGTCAAGGAATTCGGGCTGGACGATGCGCTTCACACCGCACTCACTTGCAAGAATGCGCCGTGGCAACTGAAGCCCGCACCGAACGCGGACATCCACCAGAGGCCGTCGG
>CAYTJG010000474.1:0-3285 GCA_964437865.1 uncultured Bifidobacteriaceae bacterium
ATATTCGAGGTGTGCAAAGATGATATGCTCTAAAAACCCGCAACACCCGCTACAACGTTGATGGTCAATAACTTAATGTGCAACATTCGGTTCAACAGGGGTGCAACAACCCGCAACATTCATGTCCGGCCGGCCACCCCCGCAGCTTGTAGGGCACGAGGTAACGAGTGCTCTTGCCTCCTGACCTCCGACCTCTGACACTGTAGGGCGCAACGTGAGGAGCGCTCCCCATAGCGCCGCACTCCGCACTCCGCACTCAATTGCCCCCTGCCATCCGCAATCCTCCAGCCCCTCCGGCCATCCTGAATGGATGGCAATCAGCTAGCCCAGCGTTGGCCAATTCGATTGGCCTACGCTGGGTAAACGGCCCACAAAAAATGATCAACTCTGACAGAGTTGGATCACCTGTCTATCCTCAATCTTCAGGCGTGTTCCCCCGAGCGCCGTTGCTCCGCCAGCGATTTGGCACTCCGCACTCAAATGGGACCTTCAACCGGATCACGCTCAGCCGGCCGGCGGCAAACTCCGGGCATCGTTTCATTTTTCCACTTCAGCCTTTAGCCCTCAGCCTTCAGCCTTTTTTTGTAGGGCGCGTGCGAAGCCGACGTTCGCCTCCGAGCGCGCCGCGCCTGCCAACCAACGCGCTCAAGCCATCCCCAATCCGCCGCCCTGCAATCCTCCTCCTCCTAATCTTGTCCCACACCCGCTCGTTGGCTCCCTCACGTTTCCGACTTGCGCCGCGTAAAGACGACCACCGCTGCCGATGGCCATTTTGTGCATAAGTCTCTCACGAAATTTGGTTGAACTCGTTGCGCGGCGGCGTAGATTAAAAGTATGGAGTCCGATTACATCTTGATGATGGCCATGCAGGGTTTGGCCATTGTCATCGGATTGCTCATCCTCGGCTGGATGGTGCTGGCCCATCGGCGAGCCTGTCGGGATCAAAAAACACTGCTGGATACCTTTGGCTTTCTGCCGTTGCGCGGCGAAGCTCCGCCCCGTCCAAACTGTTGGCTGGCCATTCGATCGGTTTCCCCGGAAGCGGTCAAGAGCGCCTTGGGTTTGAACCGGGCGGCCCCTTGTTCCTGGCTGGAGGGACTGGCAGGCAGCCACGAATTCTTCATCAGTCCAAGAGTCCACGGCGGCTGGGTTATCGTTACCGGACTCGGCCTGCCCAATCCGAGTGATGACGTGGATGTCACCTTTCTGTTCCTGGCCGAGCTGAGCCGCAAGCTGGGCCATGTCCAGTATTTCTATGCTGAGAAGTTCTCCCGCCACCACGCTTGGGCGCGGTTGGATGACGGCTGCGTCACCCGCGGTTATGCCTGGGTCGGCGAGACGGTTTGGAATCAGGGATCCAAGACCCTGCCGGAAATCGGCGTGGGATTGAGAACCTTTGAATACGGTGACAATAGTGCAACGATGCTGGACGCGGAGGCCAATTACGGCAAGGTGTCACAGCTCGCGGCCCGCTGGAGCCTCGACCCCGCGGAGGTGAAGCTCGCCTCCCCCCGCCAGTCCATCGGTCTGGCCGGAGAATCCGCCTGGATCTGAAGATTTTTGTTGCGGTTCGGCCACCGCGTGCGCAAAGTGCGGCAAAGAAAGGAACAACCATGTCATTCAGCATCGAGCTCGAACTGCAAAAATTTCCCAAGAAGCCGAAATTAAAAGACGGCAAGACCGCAGTCATCCGACCGCTCCAGCCGGATGACGAAAAGGAATTTCACCAGCTCTTCCTGGACATTCCCGAACCCGAACGCATGTTTATCAAGCATCGGGTGCAGGACCTCAAGGTCATCCGTGACTGGTGCAAGAACATCGATTATGGCCGCAATCTCCCGTTTCTGGGCCTGATCGACAAGAAGGTCGTGGGCGTTGCCACTTTGCACCAGCAACTCGGCGGCTGGAAGCGCCACATCGGCCGCGTCAGCGTGCTGGTGCACCCCAAATTTCGTGGGCGGGGACTCGCGCGCGCGCTCATTTCAGAAATCCTGGCCATTGCCCGCCACGCGGGACTGGAACGTGTGGAGGCCGAATTCATCGGTGAACAGGAGGCGGCGCGCAAGCTGTTTGCCATGCTCGGCTTCAACCAACTCCTGCGGCTCGAGGATTATGTGAAAGACATGCAAGCCATCACCCACGATTACGTGCTGATGGGCTTCGACCTGCGAACCGATGAAGAGTACGCCGGCGTGGGCGGCTGATTTGAAATTTGAACCGCGGACACTGCGCGCGGGATGATCTCCCGCCAGCCGGCGGCTCGCCGGCGCGCCCGCCTTTCGCCTCTCGCCTTTTCCATGACTCCTGAGATCTGCCCCAACTGCGGTGCCATCGTGCCTCCGCGCGCCAAAGCGTGCCCGGCCTGCGGCGCCGATGAAGCCACCGGCTGGTCGGACTCCGCCACCGCCGACCGCCTGGGGATACCCGATGACAACTTCGATTACCAACGCTTCGTCAAAGAGGAATTCAGCCCGCCGGCCGTCAAGCCCCGGGGCCTGCGCTGGCTTTGGTGGGTCACCGCCCTGGCCTTGATCGGACTCTTTCTGTTCTTCTATTTCCGGTAAGCCATGCCCGGGGCGCCGCCATAGTCGACAAAAAAAGCCCGCTCAAAAAGAGCGGGCTTGGAGGCAAGTGTCAGTCCGGAATGGCGCTTAGATAAGGCATAAAACTCTCGCATATAACGACCTGCGAAATCGCCATCCCAGCGCCGTAGGCGCGGCCTATTAATAGAAATGAAACAAAAATGATTTCACGCTCCAGAGGAGCGGCCTAAAAACGAGAACAGGGGTCAGGCATGGTGTTTTATCTTTTTCCAGGTTGAATTTTCTCCTGTTTTTTTCAACGCTTGCACATTCTCGTTCGCCGCGTTGGTGGTGCCCAATCCCACACTCAAACAAAGACGGTGGGTGTCCGCGACCATCAGCGGTGACAAACGGTGAAAATGAAAATGGCATACCAATTTCCTAGGACCCTTGCGCTGAAAGGGTCCTGCCTGGATTCTCAATGCATTGCCAGCCCACATCTTGCATAATCCAAGCGCCATTCGAGCGGGGCCAGCCGCGGGTATGGCAGCGGGGCTTTGGCCCTCAGAGTTTTGGCCACCCTATCCATCGGTTCGTTTCTGCCCGGACGCCCCACGGCCTATGGCCTATGGCGCTGAAAGCGCCGCACAAGATAGCCCGGGGCAAAGCGAGCGGTGCGAGCGGCGCCCCGGGAACCAAGGCATTAACAAAACCAAGCGCTGAAAGCGCGGCACAGTCAGCACACCTCGCCGAGTATTGGCCC
>CAYTJG010000475.1:0-3262 GCA_964437865.1 uncultured Bifidobacteriaceae bacterium
AGCTCATGTGGCGGTGGCTGCGCGGGCGACGCTTCAGCGGCTATAAATTCCGCCGACAGCATCCACTGGGAGATTACTATCTCGATTTCTTTTGCGCGGAGGCCGAACTGAATATTGAACTCGATGGCCGCCAGCATGGATTTCCCGAACAGCAGAAACATGATGCCGAGCGTGAACAGTTTTTGAAGTCACGAGGCATCAAAACACTTCGGTTTTGGAATTTGCATTTGCGGCGGAATGCGCAGTCCATCCGGGATACGATTTTTAAGGCCCTGCAACAGCGGGCGCCGCATCCGCTTCCCGATTATACGAGGCCGATGCCGGTGGCGAAGGAGTTGAAGGCAAAACGGTGCTGCGACGGCGAGCCGGCAGTACCACCGAATTGATTTTGTTTTTGTGACGCCCGCCCTCACCTAAATCCTCTCCCCCGGGGCGAGGACTTTCACGTGGCGTACGTTCAGGTTGGCGGAGGTCGTGCGCGCGACACCGCCGCTCGTATTTTCAACGACGCGGAAACAACGTCTCCCTCTCCTCGGGGGAGAGGGCCGGGGTGAGGGCGGTCGTTCCACCAATAAAATCACTTGATCGGTTCCAACAACTCGTAATCCACCAGCGCGTAGAGCGGCTTGCCGTCCCGGCGGCGCATGATCTGCTTGTGCTCGTTGAGCCGCAGGATGACGTGCGCCGGCTTCATGTCCAACACCCGGAAACCCACCGAGGCGAGTTCGCCGGTCACGTAATTCGTCATCTCCACCAGAAATGCCTCATGGTCGGCCTCCGGCAGTTTCAGCTGTTCCGCCATTTGAACGGCATCCCAGCCATCGATCCAGCCATAAATCACGATGTACTGCCGGCGGATGTCGAGCTGGGCCTGCGGATAGCGGGCAAGCTTTTGTTCCATCTTGGATTCCATGCGGCCCGATTGCCAGAGCTGCAGTAGATCCGGCGGTGCGAAGATGGCGAGGGGCTTTTTCGTGGGCATCCGCCGCCGATCCGCCCCCAGGCGGGCGCGCCGCAACTCGTACAGAATGGCGATCTCCTCGAAGGGACTGTTGAATTCGGCGTGGATGAACTTCTCCAGCGTGAGCGTATCCACCGGCAGTTCCTCGCCCACCCGGTTGTAGCGCACCACAATATCCAGGGAAAAACCGTTCACGGGCTTTGTGAGGGTGCGGTAAATGGTGCTGGTGCCGCGCAGGCGCTGGCGATGCGCGGCATACCATTCCGGGTCGCGCCAATTCTCCGGCAGCAAATGCTCCTTGAACGGCAGGCCGTACCGGGTCAAATACAAATCACCCCCATCCGGTGTCCGGGCCTGTTCATAGTCAACGCCCAGAATGTTTTTGGGCACAAATGTCAAACCGCCGGCGGCTCTCGTTTCACCCGGTAAAGTTTCGCTCCTCATTCGGCCCTCACCCTACACACATAAGTCGCGCTTGTCTATGGCATTATCTGCCTTTTGGCTGCCGCCGACCCAGCCGCTCGGCGCCCGCTGCTTCTCTCCGGTGCCGCAGATGTTTTAGGGCCGAAGGCCTGTCCTGTGATAGCCCGGCCTGAAGGGCCGGGTGGCTGCCCCGCAAGCTCTGTCAGCCCTGTAAGGGCGTCACCTGAGTGTGGAATGGCTTCCACCTCGCGTCTCGTTGGCCAATTGAATTTTCACCCTCTAAAATCACTCCCCCGGGTCCGTCCGAAACGGCACGGCGGGCAAGACGGCGCCATTGTAAAGCGTGGCGTGCGGGAACGATTGCCACGCATAGCGCGCGTACTTTGGCGCCGGAACTTCCGGCGCAGTCAAAATCACCGCGTCGCCCTCAATCCGCGCCTGCGCCCAGTGCCAGCGACCGTCCTCGCCGGCCACCGAGAACTCGCCCGGCTCACCTTTGGCCCGCAAGCCGCCATCCGTGTGGTCGAACCGGATCCTCAGCCCGCCCGGCTCCGGCTCCGCCGATCGGAAGGTCGGCCCCTGATACGGAATCCGTTCGCCGTAATACTGCGCCAGGGCACAGCGGGCCAGGCGCTCGCCCACCACCTGCTTGTCCGGCGGATGGATGTTGTCCGGGTCGCCGGTATCGACCGTTACCGCCAGCGCGGCATTCTTCACCGCGCGGGCCGCCACGGCCTGCGCCTCGCGAATTTCGGCCCAACCGCCCGCTTTTGGTGGTTGCTCCTCCCGGTGCATGAACGCCGGCAGGCTGACGATATAAAACGGAAAATCACCCTGGCCAAAAGCGGCCCGCCAGTCGCCGATCATGGCCGGCAATAGCCGCTGATACTGCCGCGCCCGGTCCGCATTGGCTTCGCCCTGGTACCAGATGGCCCCGGAAATCGCCAGCGGCGCCAGCGGCTGGATCATGCCCTGAAACAACACCGATGGCATTACCGGCCAGTTCTCAAAGCCCAACGGTAACGGATGCGGCGGCCGCGCGTCCACACTCACGGCTCCCCGCCATTCGCCCGCCAGCGCCACCTTGGTCCGGTCGCCCAGCGTCAGGCCAAGTAAATCCGGCTTGGATAAGAAACCGCCCTGCGGTTTGGTCTTGAACACCCGCACCGCGATGACGTTCCGGCCCGGCTTCAAAATCCCGTCCCGCAGAGGATAATTGCGTGGATTCTCCACCCAGGCGCTCGCCCCCACCCACTGTCCGTTCACAAACGCCGTATCCATGCGTTCCACGATGCCAAGCGACAGCGCGGCCCTTCCCGCCGGCAGTGGATCTGGCAGCGTGACCTCGCGTCGGAACCACGCGACCGCCGGCGTTGCCGGCACCCCCAATTCCTCAAAACCGCCGGGAATTCGCACCGTCTGCCAACCGGAATCGTCAAAGGCCGCCCCCGACCATCCCTCCTTCTGGCCGCGATCGTATTCGTCGTACCAATGGCTGATGAAATTTCCGTATTCGGGCCCGCCCTGCGCCTTCAGGCGCTCCATTTCCGCCAGCGGCGCCTCAAAGTCCTTCAGCGTCCGCAACGTATTGGCACTGGTCCACGCCTCCGCCGGCGTGCCGCCCACACACGCCTCCACCAAACCGATGGGCACCGGCACTTCGCGTTGCACCCGCGTCGCAAAGAAATACGCCACCGCCGAAAACCCGCCGTCTGCGGCCACCGTCTGCGGCGAGCAAATTCTCCAGCGCCCCGCCGGCACCCGCGCCGGCGAATAGGCCGCCTGCGACGGCTCCTTGAACAGACGGATCTCCGGATGGTTGGCCGCCGCTATTTCCGCCTGGCCGTCGCGGGCGCGCTCCAGCGGCAATTCCATGTT
>CAYTJG010000476.1:0-3255 GCA_964437865.1 uncultured Bifidobacteriaceae bacterium
GCAGGCGCGATCGTTCCCCATCAGAAAGCTTTCCGGCGTCCCGCCCGGAAACCAGAATCCGGCCGGAACTGGGTTCGAGCAGCAAGGCGAGCAGCGCCAACAACGTCGTTTTACCGCTGCCCGAGGGACCGACGATGGTGGTCACTTCGCCCCGGCGGACTTGCAGCGAGACATTGGCCAAGATCGTTTCCGCGCCGTAGCTGCGCGAGACGTTCTCCGCTTCCAACAGAATTTGCGAGGGGGCGCTCAATCGATGTCTCCTTGCGCCATGGTGAGCGCGGGCTCAAGTTGGGCCACCCGCAACGCGGGACCAGCGGCCGATAGAAAACCGATGAAACCGTAGAGCACCAAAGCTCCCGCCGCTCCGGCCGCCAGCCAGGCCCCGCCGGGCGCCACAAATGGAAACGAGTTCTGCGCGGAAAGCCGGGCGAAGGCCAACCGGTACAGCCCGTACCCCAACGGCAAACCGACCAGCGCGCCGGCCAACGCCAGCGTCACGGATTCACCGACGACGAGTTGGACCATGCGCGGCTTCGTGGCGCCGAGCGCGCGATAAAGCGCCCATTCCCCTTTGCGATCCCAAGCCACCGAGGAAAAATGCCCGAATAGAAAAACCACGCCCCCCGCGGCCGTGAGGGCGCCGGCGGCGGCCAGCACAAAAACAAGAGCGTCCATCAAACGTTTGATCCGCTGAAACGTGTCGGCCGCACGAATGACTTTCAGCGGTCCCAAGTCCTCTAATTCCCGACCGATGTCTTTGATATGGCTGGGGTCGTCCACTTCGATCAGCAGCGCGGAAATCAGCCCGTGCGGATCGCCGGCGTCCTGCCAGACGGGCTTGAGCGCATCTGATTTGGCGGCCAGGTCACGCGCCGAATCGATCGGCATCAGAATGGAATAGTCCAGCGATGTGCCGGTGGGTTCCAGCCGGTAGCTCAAACGAAAAATATCACCGAGCACTTCCAGCAATGCGCCAGGCTTGCCGAGGCCGCCCATCAATTCGGAGCCGACAATGACTTCGTCCGGCGCCAGCTTTTCCCGTCCGTCGGGCGACATTCCCGCCAGCCGTTGGGTGACTTTTTCTTCAATGCCGATCAGCCGGCTTTCCGTGCCGAGGGAGCAGCATTCGAGTCTCAGGGATTGGGTGAAAAACTGGGCTTCCACCCGGCGCACACCGGGAACTTTCCGCGCTTCCTCCTCGTATTTCTTATCCATGTAGACATTGAGCGGCGAACCGGCGAACAGCGCCCGGTCTGGATCCACCGTTGCGTTGCCCGGGACCACCAGCAGGTCGGCCCCCAGCCGCTGGCGCCCCCGTTCAAGCCCCTGTTGAAATCCATGATGAAGCAAAAAGACGGCCAGCAGCAAACCGGCGCCCAGCGCCACTCCGAGCATGGTGGCCAGCGATTGCCAGTGGCGCCGCCACAGACTGTTGGTGATCAAACGTAACATTAGATGGCTCCTTTCACTGGCTTCTCCCCCACTTCCCATGGGTCGGCGGGGATGATTTTATCGGCGGGAATTCTCGCCCGGCTAGCGATGAAAACGCCGTTCCCGATCAACAACGCCGCCCACAACCAGAGCCAGTGCGCGGTGTAATGGCAGGGCATGTGCGAACTGCCACACAGCCCGATCCCCCAAGGCTGGGTGACCGCGATGACCAGCACGCCAAATAACGCGAGCACGCCTCCCACCACCCGGCGAGCCTCGGCGTGGCGGACCACGCACAATGCGCCCGCCACCATCAAGGTGGCCAAGGCCAGCAGCAAATCCGCTTGAAACGTCCAATGGCAATGCATGGGCGACGCCGTTTCCATCGCGGGCGTGCACGGCGGCACGAAACGGGGGGTCAGCACCAAAGCCAGCGCTAGCCCGCCCGCCAAAATATTGGCCAGCGTGTCGACAGCAGGTTTCTGGTTTTTAACTGACATAAATGAACACGTTCATTTCACCGGCTTGAGGGTTCAGATTTCAAAACTGAAATCGTCCTTGGATTGGAGGTGAAATTCCTGGAGCAGCTCGCTCTTTATGGCCAGAAATTCCGGCAGGTCGCGGCGGCGTGGACGCGCCAGCGGAACGGGAATGGTTTTTTTCACGCGCCCGGGCCGGGAGGACATCAGCACCACCACGTCGCTGAGATAAATCGCCTCCTCCACATCATGCGTGACCATGACCATGGTGATTTTTTCCTCCAGCCAGATTTTTTCCAGCTCGTTCTGCATGTACATCCGCGTCATGGCGTCCAAGGCGCCCAGCGGTTCATCCAGCAGAAGGATCTTGGGCTTGTTCACCAGCGCCCGGGCAATGGCCGCCCGCTGGGCCATGCCGCCGGATAATTGACCGGGATAGGCCTGGGCAAATTTCGTGAGGCCCACCAGCTTCAGGTACCGGCTGACCAACTCGCGCCGTTCCTCTTCCGGACGGCGGAACAAACCGAAACCGACGTTGTCCTCAATGGTCAGCCAGGGCAGCAGCCGGTGTTCCTGAAACACCACGCCCTTGTCCACGCCGGGGCCCGCAATGGGGCGCCCCTCCAGCTCAATGCCACCGTCGAAGTCGCCCTCCAATCCGGCAATGATGCGGAGCAGCGTCGTTTTACCACAGCCGCTGGTGCCAACGATGGAGACAAACTGGCCTTTGCGAATCCGCAAATCAACGTCTTCCAGCGCCGTAACCGACAGCCTGTCCGTATTGAATACTTTGGTCAGCCGGTGGATTTCCAGACCGGTCGCTTGGTTATTACTCATGGCATACCTCCAAGGACATTGCCGCTCAACGCATTGACGAGCAGGAAGCTGAAAAACAGCTTCCGGCCCGCGGCAACCGGTGAGAGCGCTTCCCTCACACGCGATCCAGCCCTTTCAAAGCTTCCTGGAGAAAGCTCGCGTCCGCCCACGCCTGCACGTCAAAATCATGTTTGAGATAACCATGGTCGCGCAAAAAGTCCTTCTCAATCTCGATGCCCGCCAAATTCTTCGGCGACAGGTTGGGGACGAAATCGAATTCGGCAATGGCTTTCGCCGTGGCGGCCACCGTGGGGTGGAACGTCACCCGGTGAAGAATTGTCGCCGCCGCTTCCCGGTGGGCGTTGATCCAGTGGCCCGCGCGAACGGCGGCGCGCAAATAGGCGATGACGACTTCGGGATGTTGCTCTGCGAACTCCGTGTTGACCGCGGCGGTGATCGGGCCATTGGCCACTTGCAAGGTCCAATCGGGATGTTTGCTCAAATCTTCGATGACTTTGAACTCGCCGGT
>CAYTJG010000477.1:0-3219 GCA_964437865.1 uncultured Bifidobacteriaceae bacterium
ATTTTGAGTCTGGCGCGTCTGCCAATTCCGCCACATCGGCCACCAGTGACAAGAAGCCAGATAAATATGACAGACATATCGTAAACGGCAAGCTGATTCCGGGCTAGTTTGGGCTCCCGGTGGGCGGAACACGTTTGCAATGGTTGCCATCTGGCGCTTCCCGCAAAAGTTGACAGCGCCGTTGACTGGTTTCGTGCGACAGATGCCGACCGGGCTGACCTACCGAATTCATGGGACGAGTTGCAAGCGGCCCCAGCGGGAGCGATCGCCGCTGTTGCGTTCGCCGCCGTTCCACATGAGTTGGCGAGTGCGGTCGCCACCCTGGGGCGCATCGTTGACGCCCATGTCAAACAGCAGTTCCTGCCCCTCCTTCGGAGTCACGCTGAGGGCCGGCCAAGGAATGGCGGCTTCCAAGGTATAGCCTTTGCCGTCAACGTTCGGGGCAACGGACATGGCGATCGCGGCCTGCTGCGGTGCGTTGACGAAAAACCAATCGCCCGCCTTGGGATTGGGCTTGGCGCCCAGGAGAACTTGGTGGTCGCTGAACAAGAGGGTTCCTCCCTGGTCCAGTTTCTCACTGCCAACGAACAATTCGATACTGTCGCCTGCCCACAGGTCGAGTCCGCTCTTGTTATTGCACATCGGCGTCGGATCGGAGACGTGGGCCAACAGATAAAGGTTTTGGTCATCCCAACATACTTTAAAAGCGGTTTCAAAACCGGCCGCGTCCCTGCCCAGCACCAACCGATCGCCCCCAATGCGCCCGGGTGGGCGCCCCGGCCAGCCGGTGGTCGAGCCGTCGATCTTGATTGAGCCGTTAGCCACCCGGCCGGCGGAGACCACCTTGCGGGCCTCACCGGTGCCACCGGTGAATCGTGGATCATCGATCACGTATGGTCTCTGGCCATCCAGCCAGACGTGGTAAACGTCACGATTGGCGATCGCCATTTGTTCGATCATGTCCTTGTAAGGCCGGTCCGTGACGCCGAACAGGCCGGTATTGGCGCGCTCGCCGTTCAGCTTCTCAAACCAGCGACCGCTCACTGCCTGATCAATCAGCGTGAACCACTCGATGCCCACCACATAACCAAGTGCTGCCCCCTGTTCGACATACTGGCGGTAGGCCTCGCCCCGCGCTTTCTGGGTCGCCATATCCGCGTTGCCGCTGCCACAACTGCTCTCGGCCGCACTGGTATAGAAAAACTCGCTCCACATCATTGGCTTGTTACCGACCCACTGGTGGACGCGACCGATAAAGTCCTGGTCGACACCGAGGGTATAGTAATTGATGCTGACCACGTCCATATACTTGCCCGCCGCGCGGCATAGAGCCTCATTATTGGCCGTGCCCGGTTGCCAGCGGTTGCCCACCATCAAGTGGTTGTGGTCGTACTTGCGGAAGGTCTCGGTAATCGTCCGGTAATAGGTGTCCAGGAAGACTTCGGTGTAGGTCTTCATGTCCGCGAATGCGTCCTGGGTCTGCACCGGGAGACCCTGATCCAGGAGCGCGGCGAAGTTGGCCGCCTGTAATCCCCAGGCCTGATTGAACGCCTCGATGGTAATGTATTTCTTCTCCAGTTGATCCACCAGCTTGCGTTTGGCCGCGTGCTGGCCATTCAACAGCGGCACGCCACGCGGAATATCCTCGAACGCCTGTTCGTTGGCGAAGAAGTAGCCGATGAGTAGTGGATCGTTGGCATTCTCCGCCACCTCCTTGCTGAACTCGCTGTCCATACGCTTCAGCGTATCCGTGTCAAAAGGATCGGAGACCCCACGGATCCCCGGCAACTCGGGGCCGGCACCACAGAACGCCATCCGCGGAAAGTTTTTTTTCGTAAAGCATTTGCTGTTGGCGGAGAAGGCCCCCACCGCATTGAAGCCGAAGCTACGCACCCGGTCGACCATCACACTCATGTGCTTGTCCGGGTCGGCGACATAGTCGGCGCCATACTTGCGAATCAGGTTGGCGACGTAGAAAGAGAAAGCTTGATCGTGCCACCAGCCATCCGGATGCCACGCCTTGGCAAACTCCCCTGCCACCGGCGGCAGCCACTCGAACGTGTCCTCGCGGCTCCGCACATAGGTAAAATCCTCGCCGGGAGAACAGCCGAACGAGCACACACCAAGATGGAAGTAGGCGTTGCCGTCAGGATCCACCATCAGCCAACGTTCCCCTTTCTTCTCGGTGTGGAAAAAGCCGGTGGTCCGGAGCCCAAACTTATCCCGCGTCCCGGGCAACCCGCCAAACCGGTCGGTGGCGAGAGGTTTGAGCGAGGCATAGTAGGCCGATTCATTGGCCACGTCCGCCTTCAACTCGGCCTCGTCCTTCATCTTGCCGGGGTAGTCTTTGCGCGTGCTCTGGCCCAGGCGATCCACTTGCACCGGTATCTTTGCGGGCGCGCCGTCAGCGACCCCTTCGTTGATCACCAAGGAGTGGACCTCCCAGTCGGGGTTGTAGTTCAACCAGACCTGCCATTGAAAAATTTTCCAGCCCCACTCACGGTTGTCCTGCAGTTGATTGAAGGCGTAGTCGGGCAGGCCGCTGATCGCGACGGTGTGGCCAGCAGCATCCTTTACCATGAACGACCCGGCGTTGCCCTGGTAGAGAAATGGCTTCGCGGGCTTGTCCTTTGGAAAAGACTTGGAACCACCCCGGCCAATCGTCCAAGTGCCGCCGTCGCCATACTGCGGGCCTATCAACATCTCCATCTGAAACTTCTTCAAGTCGCCAACGTGCTTAAAACGAAACTCGACCTTGCCATTCGCCGTAAGGTCCATCGCCAGCTTCACATCGCCGGCGTATTTGAGGTCGGCGTGGTTGCCCGCGATTTGCTTCTCCAGCGGTTTCTTATCACCCGGTTGCAACACCGGATAACTCAGCAAGAAATCCCCCATGCCCTTCACCGCGATGGCCACTCCGCCGTCATCAAATTTGAGTTCCGCCGCCGTGGCGGAGACCAGGAAACCGACGAGCAGCGTGGCAGCGAGCAAAAGCCGTCGGGCAGGCGTAGATTCGAAGCTTGAGGACACAGCGGATTCTCTGGAAGATTAGCGCAACCAACAAGCCGATTCCGGGCGAGTTTGCAGGGCCTGAAGCCCCGCGCTGGCCTAACGGCCAAGGAGCTTACTGCGAGTGGACGCGATAGAAACGGCCGGGACTGTTCACCGGCAATGGCTCGCTGAAATGAGCCGAACCATTCGTGAGCGTCAATGTCTGGA
>CAYTJG010000478.1:0-3217 GCA_964437865.1 uncultured Bifidobacteriaceae bacterium
ATCTGCCAACCTGGCCGAATTGGTTGGAATCGTGCCTGAGGGGCCGTATGGGCTTAGGGATTTGCGGCGGCCGCGGTGAGTGGTCCCAGTTGTCAAAGAGAATGGCCGTCCTCGGTTGCGCCCATAGGGTGGGTGAGAATTCGTGCAATGAGCGCCTGACCCGGCCGGTCCATTTCCCGGTTGCATTTGCGGGGCGCAACCATAACCATTCGTCATGCTTTCCAAGGTCTGTTCGGCGGCGGTTAATGGCATCGACGCGTATCCAGTGGAGGTGGAAGTGAACGAGGGATACGGGGACACGGTGATTGTGGTGGTGGGTCTGCCCGATGCGGCCGTGAAGGAATCCAAGGACCGCGTGTCCACGGCGCTGGCCAATTCGGGCTACAAATTTCCCATGGGCCGCACCACCATCAACCTCGCCCCGGCCGATATCAAGAAGGAAGGGCCGAGCTTCGATCTCCCGATTGCCTTGGGCATCCTGGCGGCCACCGAACAGATGGAGACGGACCAACTGGATAATTTCATTGCCGTGGGCGAGTTGGCGCTCACGGGGGCGGTGCGTCCGTGCAAGGGCGTGTTGCCCATCGCCCTGCGCGCGCGGGCGGAGGGCAAGGTGGGCGTGCTGGTGGCAGTGGAAAACGCGGCCGAGGCGGCCGTGGTGAGCGGCCTCCAGGTGATTCCGGTCCAGAACCTGCGCGAAGCGACCCAGTTTCTCGAAGGTCAGATCCAGCTTTCGCCCACCAAGGTGGATCTCAACGAGATTTTCCAGCAGCACGACGAGGACGAACTGGATTTTGCGGATGTGAAGGGCCAGGAATCGGTGAAGCGCGCGCTGGAGATTGCGGCCGCGGGGGCGCATTGCGTGCTGCTGGTGGGGCCGCCCGGCACCGGCAAATCAATGCTGGCGAAACGCCTTCCCACCATCCTGCCGCCGCTGACGCTGGCGGAGGCACTGGAGACCACCAAGATTCACAGCATCGTGGGCCTGCTCAAGCCCGGCCAGGCGCTGGTGACGCGCCGGCCTTTCCGCTCGCCGCATCACACCGCCAGCGACGCCGGCCTGCTGGGCGGCAACGTGAATCCCACGCCCGGCGAAATCTCGCTGGCGCATAACGGCGTGCTGTTTCTGGATGAACTGCCGGAGTTCAAGCGCAGCGTGCTGGAAACCATGCGGCAGCCGCTTGAAGAGGGCGTGGTCACCATCTCGCGCGCGGCGGGGACGATGACCTTTCCGTCGCAATTCATGCTGGTGGCGGCCATGAACCCCACGCCCGATGGCAAGATGCCGCAGGAAAGCACGAGTTCGCCCCGCGAAATCCAGAATTACCTCGGCCGCATTTCCGGACCGCTGTTGGATCGCATCGACATGCACATCGAGGTGCCGGCGGTGAAGTTCCGGGACATGTCGGCCGCGCAGACGGGTGAGACCTCCAAGCAAATTCGGGAGCGCGTGATCGCCGCCCGCGAACGCCAGCACGAACGTTTCAAGGGGCGCAAACACGTGACCTGCAATGCCCGCATGGGCACCAAGGAATTGAAGCAATTTTGCGGCATCGACGAGGCCACCAAGGCGCTGCTGGACCACGCCATGACGGACATGAATTTCAGCGCCCGGGCCTATGACCGGATTTTGAAAGTGGCCCGCACCATAGCGGACCTCGCCGGTTCCGAGTCCATCACCGCGGACCACGTGAGCGAAGCCATCCAATACCGCTCGCTGGACCGGCAGTTGTGGGGGTGATGGTTACGAAAAAAATTTCCGGCCAAAACAAAAACCATTTGCGTTTCTTTTAATTGATACTATTATAGTCACAGTTATGGCCGTCAATACACAATTTTCGATCGCGGTTCATCTGCTGGCCAGCCTGGCCATCCGGGGTGACGCGGGGGCCACGTCCGGCCTGCTGGCGGCGAGCGTGAATACGAGCCCGAGTTTTGTGCGCCGCACGTTGGCCAAACTGTCCAAGGCGGGGCTGGTGGAAACCACCACGGGCAAGACCGGGTCCTGCTGGCTGGCCAAGGCCCCGAAGGCCATCTCGCTGCTGGAGGTTTACCACGCCGTGGATGCGCCCAAGGCGTTTGCCATCCACCATTATCCGGAGCAGAAGGTCTGCACGGTGAGCTGCCATATCAAATTGGCGCTGGAAAAGGCGCTGGGCAAAACGCAGCTGGCCCTGGAAGCCTCCCTGGCCAAAATCAGCCTGGCGCAAATCATCGCCGACTTGAAGGGATAGTGAAAATTTTTTAACTTTTATTGTTACTCTATTAGTAACATTAAACGCAACCAAACTGAACCAAACAAAGGAAAGAGACCAACACATGAGCACCAACACCAACCATAAACTCGCCGGCAAAGTGGCGGTCGTCACCGGCGCCTCCAAGGGCATTGGCGCGGCCATTGCCAAACACCTCGCCGCCGAAGGCGCGGCCGTCATCGTGAACTACGCCTCCAGCAAAGCGGGCGCGGACCAAGTCGTGGCCGCTATCACCAGCGCGGGCGGAAGGGCACTGGCCGTGCAAGGCGACGTGGCCAAGAAGACCGACATTGACCGGCTCTTTGCCGAGACCAAAAAGGCTTACGGCCCCGTCGACATCCTGGTGAACAACGCTGGTATTTACGAATTCGCGCCACTCGAGCAGATCTCCGAGGAGCATTTCCACAAACAATTCAATCTGAATGTGCTGGGGCTGCTGCTCACCACCCAGGAAGCGGTGAAGCACTTCAACCCCGCCGGCGGCAGCGTCGTCAATGTCAGTTCCCTCGTGAGCACTCTGGCGCCCGCATACAGTTCGGTGTACAGCGGCACCAAGGCGGCGGTGGACGCCATTACCGGCTCCCTTTCGAAGGAGCTGGGCGCGCGCAAGATCCGCGTCAACGCCGTCCGGCCCGGATTGGTGGAAACGGAGGGCACGCACACCAGCGGTTTTACCTCGGGCGAGTTTCACGATCAATACATCAAAGACGCGCCGCTGGGCCGCATCGGCCAGCCTCAGGATATCGCCACGGCAGTGACATTCCTCGCCTCGGACGATTCCTCGTGGGTTACCGGGGAGACCCTGCTCGTCTCGGGCGGCCACCGCTGATTTCCGGGCCAAAACGCCGGCAGATGACCGCACTTCCCGGCACCGGGCATATCCCCGGTGCCGCCGTAAGCGCGACCCTCCAATACCGATCACTTGACTGGAAGTGGTGGGAGCAGTGAACCGCCGAGGCGTC
>CAYTJG010000479.1:0-3197 GCA_964437865.1 uncultured Bifidobacteriaceae bacterium
CTACCCAAAACCAACCGCTACGCGGTTGAACAAAGAAGAATTTTGTCCTGCACCCTGCCCTGTTCGTGGACTGGCTGCCAAGGCGCCGGACAGGCCGCGGTCACGCTCAGGTTCATCGTTGGCTTGATTATTCAATGAATTAGGAGCGTTTAAATGCCGGGAACGGCAGGCAGCGTCCGCCCCGGGTGGACTTTCCGCGGTGGCACGGTTCATGCAATCACGGGTGGAAAATCCGGCAGACGGGTGGGTGGTCATCCGCCTCCGCGATCGTCCGCTTGGCGTATGAAAACGAGTGCGCAATTAACCAAGATCGAGAGGTATCAGAACCTGGGCTTTCTGGGCATCCTCATTCCGTGTTTTCTGGATGATCTGCACCAACTGCAGGTGCTGGGGCATTCGGATCATCCGCTGTCGTTTTTGTATTGCCGGTCCACGCTGGACCTGCTGCTGGTGCTGGCGGTGTGGTGGTGGGTCAACCGCTCCTCGCGCCGGATCCTGGCCCGCGTGCAATACCTCGAGAAGTTCATGCGGGTCTGCGCGTGGTGCCGGCGCATCCACCACCAGGGCGAGTGGATGCCCCTGGAAGAGTTTCTGCGGCAGAGCTTTGATACCCCCACCACGCATGGCATTTGCAAGGATTGCCTGGCCCAGCAACACGCCGCCATTGACCGGGCCAAACAGGCGCGCCCGTCGACCACGCCGGAGTCCTGACCGATAGCTCCCGCGGGCGGCCCGGAGCACAAAACCGCCCGGCGGCAATTCACGTCCAGCTTTTGCCAATCCCGGTTTGGCAAAATTCCCCCACTTAGCCGAAGGTAGAGTCGCACCTATGAAGAATTTAGTACTATTCGCGATTCCGGCGGCCCTCGTGCTCGCCTTCACCACCAATGCGTTCGCCGCCGACGGCAAAGCGGTCTATGCCGATAGCTGCACCAAGTGCCATGGCGACGACGGCAAAGGCCAGACCAAGATGGGTCAGAAACTCGGCGCCCGCGATTATTCCGACGCCAAAATCCAGGACTCCGTCTCGGACGATCAGGCGTTTAAATCTATTAAGGAAGGCATGAAAAAAGACGATAAGACCTTGATGAAACCGTCGGAACTGTCCGATGAAGACATCAAGGCGTCCATCGCCTATTTGCGGACGCTGAAGAAGTAACGCAGCGGGCACGCTGCCTGGCAGCTTACGACGCCCTGTCACCATGTTTGTTTGGTTCATGGTTGGTTCATGGTTGAGTTTGGCAGGGCGTCGTTTTCAATTTCCTCCGGGGCGGAACTTCGTCCGCCCCGCCTTTCCTCCCCTGATTCTCTTTCCCTGACTCCGCCGACAGATCACCAACGCGGGTCTTAACTAACTCCTGGGCAGCAATATCCGCCAACCGGGAGTCGATCAGCACCGCTGGCCGGACCAGCCGCCCGAGGCCCGAAACCACCAGGCGATCCCTAATGTCGCCAGCCAGAGTCACCCCATTCCCTTAAGTACCTGCATCCCATCCAGGCTTGACAGGCGATTTCATTATGATATCATTTTAATACCACGAAAGGATAATCATTATGAACTCGAACATTACGAAATCAGAAAGTCGCGAACGTGAATCCAGCGCCTTCAATGGCTGGGGGATGTTATTGCTCAACCTGACCCTGTTGATCGGCACGGCCGTCTGGCTCTTCCACGCCGTGACCGGCGCGAATGCCGGGCCTTGGCTGGTGTTTCCCGCGATACT
This sequence comes from uncultured Bifidobacteriaceae bacterium, assembly GCA_964437865.1. Lineage (GTDB taxonomy): Bacteria > Verrucomicrobiota > Verrucomicrobiia > Limisphaerales > UBA11358 > UBA11358. The sequence goes on from CAYTJG010000479.1 coordinate 1,725, forward strand.
ATTGGAGCTGGTGGCTGTTGTGTTGCTGTGCGGTTATTTCACGCTGCAACCCAACGAGGCGCGGGTGCTGATTTTGTTTGGCGCCTACAAGGGGACCGTGCGGGACAGCGGCTTCTGGTGGGCCAATCCGTTTTACTCCCGCTCGCGCGCCTCCAGCAGCGCCTCGACCGAGGTGGGCAAGACGGCCTTGGGCTGCGGCAGCTCCAAGATCTCCTTGCGCGCCAGGAACTTCAACAGCGAGAAGCTCAAGGTGAACGACAAGCGCGGCAACCCGGTGGAAATCGCCGCCGTCATCGTCTGGTTGGTGGACGACACCGCCAAGGCCGCGTTCGATGTGGACGATTACGTCAGTTATGTTCACATCCAAAGCGAGGCGGCCATCCGCCACATTGCCAGCCTTTATGCCTATGACCGCGCGGAGGAACAGGAACTGACGTTGCGGGAAAGCGCCGATGAAGTGGCCGCGGCCTTGAAGAAGGAACTGCAGGAGCGGCTCGACAAGTCGGGCGTGGTGGTCAACGAGGCCCGCTTGACGCATCTGGCTTACGCCCCCGAGATCGCCCAGGCCATGCTCCGCCGGCAGCAAGCCGAGGCGGTGATTGCCGCCCGCCAAAAAATCGTCCTCGGCGCAGTCTCCATGGTGGACATGGCCTTGCGCGAATTAGCGGATAAGGGAGTGGTCAAGCTGGATGAAGAGCGCAAGGCCTCCATGGTCAGCAATCTGCTGGTGGTCCTCTGCGGCGAGACCGAGGCCACCCCCGTGATCAACACCGGAACCCTGTACCAATAACCCCATGCCAGCCGAGGAACGCAAGCCGTTCTTGTTGCGCATCCCGCCGGATTTGTGGAAGGAATTGGAAAAATGGGCGGGCGACGAACTGCGTAGCGTGAACGGACAGATTGAATACCTGTTGCGGCAGGCCGTCGAAAAACGCAAGCGATCGCAGTCCGAAGATAAGTAGATTTGTAACGAGCGGGCGCCGGCAACTTCCGTTGCCGCGTCCCGCTCAGCCGCTCTGTCCGGTCCGCCGAGGCGGGCGGAGGTAAGTCCGCCTTCGCCCTGATCCTCGGTCACCTGGCCGTGTTTTAGCTCCGGCGCTCTTTGATGCTCGCCAGAATGTCGGCGATGACCGCCGCCTTGGGTTTGGCGCCCTGGGGGCCGCCATGATGGAGGCGCACGGAGACATTGCCGGCTTCCAGATCGCGTGGCCCCACGACCAGCATGGTATGCACGCGGGCGCCTTCCGCGTCGGCGATCTTGGCCTTGAACGGGGTGGCGCTGAAATCACTGTCCGCGCGCACCATGTTCGCCCGCAATTCGTTCACAATTGGCCTGGCGTAGTCAATCAGGGCCTGGTCGTCACTCAGCGTGATCACGCGCACCTGATCCGGGGCCAGCCAGAGCGGGAAGTTGCCGGCGTAATGCTCGATCAGGAAGCTGATGAACCGCTCGTGCGTGCCCAGCGGCGCGCG
>CAYTJG010000480.1:0-3174 GCA_964437865.1 uncultured Bifidobacteriaceae bacterium
TCAAAATTGATCCCGCGCTGCTGGAGCTTCTCATACTTTTCCGCGTCGAAACCAAACAACTGTGCCGGACGATGACATCCACCCGCCAGCGTTTCCTTGAGTGGCACCAGCAGGCCGAAACCCAGGACCTTTTTGCGGAAGTTCCGCTTGTCCAACGCAATTCCCAGCACAGCCTCGTACAAATGCTGGAGTAGCGAAAGTGTGAACTTGGGCGGCAGCAGCTCAAACCCGATGGGTTGATAGCGCACCTTGCCCCGCAACCGTTCCCGCGCCAGCGCGAGGATTTTCCCGTGATCAAACGCCAGCTTGGGCACCTGGGAAACCGGAAACCATTCCGCGTTGGCGGCGTCCGTGGCGGCCCGGGCGCGATGGTCGGACAGCTTGACGAGCGCAAAATGCGCCACACTCACCACGCGCTCGCGCGGATCGCGGTCCACGCCGCCAAAAGTGTAAAGCTGCTCCAGGAACACGTTCTTCAAGCCCGTTTCCTCAGCCAATTCACGTCGCGCAGCCTCATCCAGCGACTCGTTCACGCGCACGAAGCCGCCCGGCAACGCCCACCTTCCCTTGAACGGAGCCAGCGCGCGCTGGATCAGCAGCACCTTGAGCTCGCCCTCGTCGAACCCAAAGACCACGCAGTCCACCGTCAGCGCCGCGCGGGGATATTGGTAAGTAAATCGTTTCATCGTCATTTCTCGCCGCGGGCGCGCAGAATTAAATCGGTCTTCAAATCGTGCAACCCCAGTTCCAATCCCACCGGGTATTGATGCGGATTGACGAACCGTTTCACACCGGAATGGAACATTGCTAATTGCGACTGCGCCCGCTGCCGGATTTCCCCCAAGGGCGGCGTCTGATAGACCCGCAGCCCGCCCTTGAACACCGGCACCAGCAGGTCCTCAAAGGCCAGACCAGCGGCCAGATGTTTGCGGCGCGTGGAATCCAGGGGATCCACCACCGTGAATTTCGCCGGGGCGCCACGCACCACATCATAAATGCCGTCAGCGACAAATTCCTTCTCCGACCGGAACCGCCGCACTTGATGGATGCCGGGGGTTGAAATTTTCACGGTTTGCTCGCTGAGCTTCACCTTGTAATCCCAATGCCCATCCGGACCGCGCACGGCGCCGAGCTTGTACACGCCGCCCAGGGCGGGCTGGTCATAGGCCGTTACCAGTTTGGTGCCCACGCCCCAGACATTGATTTTAGCCCCCTGGTCCTTGAGACTGCTGATGATGTGTTCGTCCAAGTCGTTGCTGGCCACGATCACGGCCTTGGGAAAGCCGGCGGCATCCAGGATCTTTCTCGCTTCCACGCTGAGCCAGGCCAGGTCGCCGGAATCCAGCCGGATACCCGTCATCTCGTAGCCCTGTTCGCGTAGCCAGCGTCCCGCCTCCACCGCGTGCCGGACCCCGGCGAGCGTATCATACGTATCCACCAGAAAGACGCAGTTGTTGGGCATGGCCTTGGCGTAGGCCAGAAACGCCTCCCGCTCGTCGGCAAACGACATCACCCAGCTATGGGCATGCGTGCCGCTCACCGGGATGCCATAAAGTTTGCCGGCCAGCACATTCGAGGTGGCGTGGCAGCCGCCGATATAGGCCGCCCGGCTGGCCGCCAGCGCGCCATCCATGCCTTGCGCCCGCCGCAAACCGAATTCGAGCACCCGGTCACCCTGGGCGGCCAGGCAAACCCGGGCCGCTTTCGTGGCCACGAGCGATTGGAAATTGATGAGGTTCAGCATGGCCGTCTCGAGCAACTGGCATTGGAGGATCGGCCCCTGAATCCGCATGAGCGGTTCCTGCGGGAACACCACCGTGCCCTCGGGAATGGCGTGTACCTCGCAGCCAAAGCGCAGGGCCTCCAGGTAATCCAGGAAACCGCCCTCGAACAGCGGCTGGCCATCGTTGCCCCGGAGCGTGCGGAGAAACTGCGTGTCGTCCGCGGTAAAGTGGAAGGCGCCCAGGAAATCCATGGCCGGCGCCAGCCCGGCGGCCAGCGTGAACCCGCATTGAAACGGCGGCTTGCGGAAAAACAATTCAAACACCGCCTCTTGATCGGCCTTGCCGGACTTCCAATAGCCGTAAGCCATGGTGAGTTGGTAAAGGTCCGTCAGCATCGCCCCCGCGTACCCGAGATCGGCCAGCATCGCATTCATTTAATAGTGTATTTATGACACTATTTAAGTCCGCGTCAAGCGCCGATTTGGACGGAACGCGGGGACTTTAAGAAATTTGACGAGACTTAAACACACTTTGGCAGTGAATTTGGTAAAAGCGTTGCTCGAAGTTTATTCTAGTAAAATCCCCAAGGCGCCTGGCGGCGGTCGCGGAGCGACTTTGGAGATTAGCCCGGCACAAGGTGCCGGGTGCTGGTGGCAAAAATGAAACCGTCCTGAAGGGACAGGGGAAGTCCGGCGTCCCTTCAGGACGCATGAATTTATTGGGCGCGCAACCAGACACTGGCGTGTCTGGCTAATTGCCTCTGTCGCTCCGCGACACCTCCTCTTACCCATTCCAAATACCTGCTTAAAAGCTGTTGCTTGCGGCCAACGGACATGCTTTATTGCCGAGGTGGGTTGGGCACAATCCAAGTGCAACGTGGATTTTCAATTTGCCATGAAACGTTTGCAACGTTTGCGGCGGGGTCGATGCCGGATTCAATATCCGCCAGGCCGGCGGATGTTAATATGTGGTGACACGGTGTCTTGAGTTTATGAAACGAGGCGCCGAATTAGGCATCGGACTGGCAAACCTGAGCGACCAGGTGAGGGTTGAGGATCGTGACGGCACATCCTTGGGCTTGATGACCGTTGCCGAAGCTCAGAGGCGTGCCGCACAGAAGGCAGGGGAGCTTGTCGCCATTTTGCGTTTGGACCAGCTGACGGTTGTACGTATTGTTGACGACGCGGCTGCTTTCCACCTGGAAGCGCTGAAGAAACGTCTTAAAGGGACACCCCAAAAACAACCACTACAACTGATCACTTGCGCGCACTGTGGGGCGAAATCCTTTTTCCAGAATCCACACGCTTCCAGAACGATTATTCGCTTGCGGGTACACAAACAATCGCCAGATGCCACTAAGGGTAATGAGATTTTGCCTTTCGATTGTCTTCGTTGCAACCAGCACCAATTCATCGAGATATTTTATGAGGGTGATGAAGCCAGCCATTAA
>CAYTJG010000481.1:0-3171 GCA_964437865.1 uncultured Bifidobacteriaceae bacterium
GCCTTGTTCGACGGTGTTCAGAAAATCGGATTCAAACCGGTTCAGCGGTTCCAGACAGATGATTTTGTTGCGCGCGGCGGCCTCCTGGCAAATCGCCTTGAGATGCCCGCGCACGGTACGCCATTGCCGGCGATATTCCGGCGCGGGAACCGCCTCGGAACGGCCCGTGGCCGAATAAAGGGGTCCGATGATCTTGTCCGTGCCCAAGGCGTCCGCCATCTCCAGCAGCCGCCGCAGGTAAGTCACCGTTGCCTGCTGTTGCGCTTTGGTCCCACGCAAATCGCGGCTGGCGGGAAAGCACGCGCACACTGAGGTGCAGGTCAATCCGTGCCGGTCCAGTTGCGCTTTCACCAGCACCGGATCCATGTCCGCCGGGTTTTCCACGGCGATTTCCACGCCGTCAAAACCCCAGGCTTTAAACCGCGGAAATAGCGCGGTGCTTTTGTTGGTGAAGGGGGATGCAAAAAGGAATGTGTTGACGCCAAATTTCATGATGTTTGTGGGCCACGGGTTACCCACAGGGAAACACAACCACCGTGCGCCGCCAAGCATAGAATTCCATTTGCCAGCCCCAAGGGTTTGAGAAAAAATTCTCCTTGTCTCCTAAAAGCGCCCATAAAATGGAGCCGGCCGCTCCGGCGGTACGTCTGTCTGTGCTAAGGGTTGGCCTTTGCACCAGCGCCGGTAGGGCGCGTCTCTCCGAGCGCGCCGCGCCTGCCAACCCAACGCGCTCAAGCCAACCCAACGCGATGCCTTGAAATAAAGTGCTGCCCAATCCGCTTCGCATTACCAAAGCCGCTGTTTCGTTTTGATCGCTCGGGTCTGCGAGCCGCCACGCTACGTTCGCGGCGCGCTCGGAGAGACGCGCCCCACCCCGAAAAACAACCGCTGCGCGGTTGAACCAAGCAGAATTTTGTCTCACACCCCTTGCCCAAGCAGGGCCGTTCTAAAGCATGCAGCGTCTTCCTCCGAACGCCGCACCAGCCAGCGAGCAAGACCATCGCCCGCGCCCGGTCTTGGTCCCAACGGGACCGCCCGAAACTAGCCCGGCATTTCAATTGAAATGCCGGGCTAGGGCCAGGATGTCCCGTTGGGACAAAGATGGCGCTGGTCACTGAAGCCCATGGCTAGCGCGGATGTTCAGAGCCAGGCACGGCGCGATTATAAAAGTGTAAGAGTCGAAGGCGCGGGGCAGACCTTAATCCAATTTCTTAACCCAAACATTTCTCACGTATAAATGGGTGATGGACTCGAGCTCAATTCCAAAATACCCGGATTGGTTGTTCGAGGAGGCAGGGTCGTCGTCCACCAGCACGGCCATGACCTGCCCGTTCATGATGTGGATGCAAGTTCCGCCGCGCGCGATGACGGTGTACTCGTTCCAATCGTCAGACTTTACCGACTTGCCCAACTCCCGGCGGTCACCGATCGTACCCATGAGCTCCTTCCAATCCAGGCCATGGCATTCGACCACCTGGCCCCGCCAGGCGATGATTCTCATCGGGGTGTTCTCGGAATAAAATTGACCCGAATAAACCTGGCTGGGCCAGAAATCAGCCTGCGGCCCGGTCAACATCCAATTCAGGTTCACCGAACCGATGTTGGTCATGACCTCGGGGGCGAGGGGCGGCCAGGCAACGCCCGTCTGGCTTCGGTATTGAAAACCGCTTCCGCCGTTGCCGATGATTTTCATCTCGAACTTCAAGTCGAAGTTCCTCGCTTTAAAGCCTCGATAAACGAGATAGGTGTTGCCGCAGGGATTTGTGGGGGTGGCCTCGCCGACGATCGAGCCCGCTTCAACTTTCCAGAATTTTGGATTTCCATCCCAGTCCTTCAGGCTGACGCCATCAAACAAGGAAACGTAACCTTCGTGGTCGTTAAAAGCCATGGGGCCGGTTTCGTTGAAGCCCGCATGGTTGCTCTGTTTGGCCGCACTGCCGGCCAGGTCCGGGCGGTTGGTGGAGGAAGAAGTTTGTTGCGCGAGGGCAAAAGGACAGCTCAAGAAAAACAGAGCGAGTCCCCAAGCGAAAATGGGGACGTCCCCCGAAACCAGCCGGGCCGGTTTCAGGCGCCGAACGCCGGCCAGCCGCGAAAATCCCGCCTCAACCAAGCATCGCGGCCTGCGTTTCACCCATTCGCGAAATGTGATTACGTTCATACCAAGGATTGTGTTCAGGAAGGAGTGCAGGTCAAATGCAAAACACTTTGAAAATCCCAACTTATCATTGCCACCCCTCGGCCGCCGATATAATTTCGTGAAAAACCGATGAACCCACTTCGCTCTCTACTCCTGCTTGGCTGTATCCTTTCTCTTTCCGGCCAATGTGCGCTGGCGGCCGAAATCGATTCCCCAGCGGCTGGCGAAACCCCGGCGCAAAAGGCTGCGCGCTTGAAATGGTGGAGTGACGGCCGATTCGGCATGTTCATCCATTGGGGGATTTATTCGGTTCCCGCCGGGGAATGGAACGGCAAGACGGATTATGCCGAATGGTTTTTGGAGGAGACGCACATGCCCGTCAGCCAGTACGAAAAGTACGCCGACCAATTCAATCCGACCAATTTTAACGCGCTCGCCTGGGTGCGCGCGGCCAAGGCGGCGGGCGTAAAATATATCGTCATCACCAGCAAACATCACGACGGCTTCGGCATGTATCGTTCGGACTTGACCGATTGGTGTATCCGCCGGACGCCCTTCCAGCGCGATCCACTCAAGGAGTTGGCCGCCGCCTGCAAGGCCGAAGGAATCAAATTTTGTCTTTATTACACGATTATGGACTGGCACAGCCCGGATTGGGGCATTCGCCGGCCGTGGAATGATGTCGCCGCCAAATCCGGCCCGCCGAACATGGACCGCTTTGAAGATTACATGAAAGGCCAGCTCCATGAATTGCTCACGAACTACGGGCCGATTGGCCTGCTCTGGTTCGACGGCAACTGGGAATCGCCCTGGACGGCCAAGCGAGGCCAGGAAATTTACGATTACGTTCGCCGCCTGCAACCCCCGGTCATCGTCAACAACCGCGTGGGCAAACCGGAAAGCACCTCCGGCGGCGGGTTTGCGAAGACCGGCGAAGTGGGCGATTACGGCACGCCGGAACAAACGATTCCGCCGACCGGTTTTGGCCCGGGCGTTTATTGGGAATCGTGCATGACCATGAACGATCATTGGGG
>CAYTJG010000482.1:0-3168 GCA_964437865.1 uncultured Bifidobacteriaceae bacterium
GCCGTGATGGCGTCCTGGATGTTAGTGGCCGCGGTGTCCCAGGTGAGATAAGGCGGCACTGGATTGGTGCCGCTGGCATTCACACAATGCATCGCCACCTCGACGACGGCGCTGGTCACCACCCCGAAAGCATTGCTCACCACCAACTGGTAAGCGCCGGCTTCCGCCAGCGATGAAGCTGAGGCGATTAAACTTGCAGTCTGTGCGGAACTGTCTTGGCCACTGCTCGCCACCGGCACGCCATCGTCCAGCCACCAGTAGCTCCAAGGTCCGGTGCCGGTAATCGCGGCAGCGATGGCGAATCCCGCCGGGCTGTTCGTGAGTTGCACGATGGGGGAGCCGATCACCGGAGCTGCCGTCAACTCGCTACAGCCGACGGACGGCGGATTGCCCCACGGCTGGCCGTCGATATCGAAAACTGCGCCTAGATTGGTGCCCGCGCCGAGGCAGGGCGAATTGGTCTGCAGATGCACGCAATCGACAAATAACAGCGGCGGGTTGGTGAAATTGCCGACACCGCTGGAGGGCAGGGGATAGGTGCAGCAATAAGACATGGGGCCCGAGGCAGCGAAGTTGCCGTTGGAATTGCCGTAAATGATGCAGTTGGTAAAAGCGCAGGCATAAGTGCCGCCACCTAGGGATGGATTGGCGGTCACCGTGCAATGATTGAGGTAACTGTTGATCGTGCCGCCGCCGAAATTTCCAGCGCCATTGTTGTAAATGGCGCAATTCACCAGCGTGCCGGAATAGGCACCGCCGCCTTGCCAGGTGGCGACGTTGGAACAGATCAGGCAGTTGGCCACGATGGCATTCGAGCCGGCACACCAGACCCCGCCGCCGCTCTGCGCGGTGATCGTGGTGCCGCTGTTCAACGTCGCGCTGCCGCCCTCCAGCGTAAAGCCCACCAGCGCGGCGCCATTGGTGAGCCAGGCGCAGCGCGTCACCGGCGCGCCGTTCGTCCGGTTGCCACCCTGAATCGTGGTGGCCCATGGGCCGTTCACACTTTGGACCAGGATCGCCTGGGTCAAGGCCACGCGGTTGGTCAAGCCACCGGCCATGACCACCCCGCCACCGGTATAGAGCCCGTTGGTGACCAGTACGATGTCGCCGGCTTGGGCGGCGTTGATGGCATCCTGGATGTTGGTGGCGGCCGACGCCCAATCCGAGTACGGCGCCACCGCCATGCCGCCCGGCGCCACACAATGGGCGGAGACCTGGGCCACCGCGCTGGTGGCCATGCCGAAGGCGTTGCTTACCACCACCTGGTAACCGCCGGCGTCGCTCAGCGCAAACGTGTTTAGCAGCAGCGCCGTGGTGTTGACATTGGTATGATTGGCATCGGCCTGGACCGGCGATCCGTCCTTGGTCCACCAGCAGGCAAAGGGCGGCTGGCCTGCCACGGTCACCCCCACCACCACGCCACCGGTGAACGGGAATTGCGTTCCCGGCGCTGCGACAATCACTGGTTCCGGATACCATTCCGTGCAGCCAACGGAGGGTGGGGCGACAATTGTGCGCCAGGCGTTGCCAAAAAGATCAGTGCCGGTCGGCGTGCCGGTGCCTGCGCCAATGCACGGGGAATTGGCGGCCAAATGGGCTCCATCGGCCAGCAGCAGCGGAGCGCTGGTGAAGTTGCCGGTGCCGGCCAACGCCGGCGTCGTGCAGCAGTGGGAGGAGCCGCTCCCGCCAGAGCAATTTGCGGTGGCGTTGAAATAGACAATGCAATTGGTCATCGCCAGCGGGCTCACCGCTCCGTAATAGGCATTGCTGACGATGGTGCAGTTATTCATCACGGCCTCATAAGCCGCGCCTCCTCCCGTGAGGTTGTTTGCGTTGTGGCTGATGAGGCTGGCTGTCACCGTGCCCTGATAGATGCCGCCGCCGTATTCATAGGCGGTGTTGGAGACGATCACGCAATTGTCCACCCAGACATTGGAGGAGGCGCACCACACGCCGCCGCCGCTCTCCAGACTGGCCGCGTCACCGGCGCTACGGGTGGCGCCGGCCGTCAGCGTGAAGCCGGCCAGTGTGGCGCCGTTGGTCAGCCAGGCGCACCGGACTGCGTTGGTGCCGTTGCTCGCGCCCGCGCCCAGAATCGTCGTCACCCACGGGCCATTCACGCTCTCCACCGTCACGGCATTGGTCACGGCCACGCGATCGCTCAGGTCGCCCGCCATGACCAGCCCGCCATAGGCATAAACCCCGTTGGTCACCAGTACCGTGTCGCCGGCGCTGGTGAGATCCACGGCATCCTGAATATTGGTGGCCGCGGTGTCCCAGGAGTCAAACGGCGGAGCCGGCGACGGGTTGGCCGCATTGACATAATACACCGCTGCGTGGCTCTGCAAGGCGGCAAGTTGAAGTCCGATCGCAAGACAAAGAAAAACCCAGTTTGTTTTCATGGTAATAGCCCTAAGACTCTGTTGAGGAAACACCTGCGGCGTCGAAGTTTCAAGTGAAATTTGGGGAGTGCCTGCCAGGTATACTAGCCACCCCCGTCCCGCGGCCAGCTTCGGTCGCGGTGAAGCGATTTTGCACTCGAGAGCAGGCGCAGCTTTCCTTGCATATTCTGTTTTGTGTTTCTTTGTGTTTTTCTGTGTTTCTTTGTGTTTCTTTGTGTTCCTGCTTCCCTCCCGCACGCGTCGGCGAGATAACGAGCTTCCCCCGGAGCGCGATTGCTCGGCCGGTCCCCGCAGTTTCAGGCGCGCAATTCATTTCTTTGGTTACTTTGTGTTAATGAATGTTCTCGGTCTGCTGCCTGCGCAACGGAAAAAAGTACCTTTACCTGCCTTTACCTGGTTTTACCAACTCCGTATCTGCCTCCGCGCCATCACGGCGCTGAAAGTTGAGCGTTGAATGTTTTGGTTCGTGCAAATTCGTGTTTGTCTGTGTTTTTCTGGGTTTCCCGCTTTTCCGCTTTCCGCTTTTCACCCTGGCCAGATGATCTGTCCACTGTCCCTCCGCCACCGCATACAGTCGCTCGGCATCCGCTGTGAATTCACGCGGCTGTTCCAACCTCCCATGGCGTTCCTTGGCCATGCCCCCCAATATACGCACATCCCGGGTGAAGGTGAGATGTAGCCGCGACATCTCCCGTCGTTTGAGATGTCGCCGCGACATCTAAAATGCGGGTGGCAGACGTTTGTTGTCGGTAAAATCTTCAAGGTG
>CAYTJG010000483.1:0-3125 GCA_964437865.1 uncultured Bifidobacteriaceae bacterium
CGGTGACCGCCAGCAGCAAAATTGGGGTCAGCCACCAGCCTCGGCGAATCCGGCCACAACTTGATTTGAAAAGTTCATCCATGGTAGGCAGGGGCATGCACGGTCACCATTGGAATCCGAACCGGTACCGCAAGTCCGCCCAGAACTTGGAGGTCAATCGGATTTGAACGCTCTCGCCGGGCAGGGGACTTCCGGTTCCCTGGGTTTCGAAGACCACCCGTTGCGCCCGGAAGGTTACGCCGCTCTGTTGGGCCGCGGTGGTCGGCCGCAGGCGGCTCGGGATCTCGTCCACTTCCGGCGCGCACGCCACGACCTTGATTTTCAAAGGCGGCAGCCGCAACCTGAACGCGTAGCCTTCGTCTCCCACTTTGAACATGCCTTCGCGCACCTCGGGCAGGTAGCCGATGATGAGCCGGCTGTTCGAGATCACATTCACCACGTTGTCACCAGGCTTGGCGGTGGCACCGGGAAAAATGCCGATATCCGATACGATGCCGTCACCTGGTGAGCGCAACGAGTAATTCTCCCGCTCGGTCTTTTTCATATCGACCGCCGCCTTCAGAATCTCCGTTTGCGCCGCGGTCTTTTGGGCGATGGCGTCCTTGATATCGCCGCTAGGCGACAGTTTCAGGCTGTGTTGCAAATCATCGCGCTGTCGTTTCCGGCTGGCCAGCGTGGTTTCGTAGGTCTTGATCAATTGTCCGCACGTGACCACGCTTTTTTCCAACCCGGCGATCTCTGGGCGCAGGGCATCATCTTCCAGTTCGGTAATCAGCTTGCCGGCAAACATGCTGTCGCGTTTGGCCTGCATGGCCTTGAGTTCATTCAGCTTGGCGGTGTCGCTTTCCAGTTGGCCCCGCTCTTCCTCAATGGCCGCTTCCGCAGCGGCGATATCCACATCATAGGTTCGCAGCAGGCTTAACATTTGCTCCTCGTAAGCGGCCCAAGAACCCTCCGCCGCCGCCAAGGTGGCCTCGGTTTCAGCCAATTGCGAATCGATCAATGTGGTGTCCATCTGCGCCAGGACCTGGCCGTTGGTCACACTGTCTCCAATTTTCACATAGATTGCCTTGACCCGGGCGGCTTCCAGGGGGGACAAATTGTGCAGGACGGTTTGCGCCGATCCCGCCATGACGCCGAATTGGGTGCTCTTGACATAAAAAACCAGGGCTATAATGGCGATGGTGATCCAGGCCGCCAACGGCCAACGATCCCGCCAGCGGCGCCAGCGAAAGGAAGCAAGGTCACGCAAAGGGGGGCGTTTGTAGTCCGTCGATGAGTCGGTTTGCATTTCGGGCTAGAGCTCCACGGTTGAGCGGTGAAGCAGGAGATTGGGTTCAGACAAATCCTCGATTTCCCCCAGGCGGCTGACGATTTCCGACTGATATGCCGGGTCGAGGAGGCGGACCTGGTAACAGTATTCATTCAGGTCACCTTGGTGAATTTCTCGCACGGCGATGAGCGAAAATGCCGAACAGGTGCTGCGCATGATGTCTTTCACCTTTTCCTCGGAGGCCGAGCCCGGGGGCAGCACGTAGCGGAGCAAGGCTTCGTGTTGCCGTCGGGAGGCAAACGGCGACCAATGCAGCAACACCGCTGCCACGCAGATCACCAGCGAGCCGATGATCGCCACGCCATAGACCGCCGACCCGCAAGCCACACCGATGCCCAGGCAGATGAAGAGAAACGTCATGTCGCGGGTGTCCCGCACCGGGGTCCGGAAACGCACGATGGCGAGCGAACCCAGGATGCCCAGCCCGCGGGCGAGACTGTTGCCCACCGTCATGATGATCATGCTGACCGCCATGCTGGCCAGGATCATCGTGTGAATGAACGAGCGCGAATAAGAAAGCGATTGAAACGTCCAGCGATAAACGGCTGCCACCGCCGAGCTCAGGAGAAAACAGATGAGCAGCGAGGCAATGATTTGCTCCGCGCCCAGCCACTGCGTGGTGCCATAAATGGTTAGAAAGTCATCCATAGAGGGAAATTACAAATAGCGCAACAGATCAATTTCGTATTCGGGTGTCCAAGGTGTGCCATGAAACATCGACTCCGACCAGATGGCGTTGCTGTATTTACAGTGCCCGACCCGCCACAGATCCAGCCGTTTCACCAAATCGAGCATCCAACGTGGCACATCCTGCAGCGCCTTCAATTCCAGCACCACGCCCGAAAACTTCAGTTCTATGTCGTGGCGCCGGGTTTGGATCTGGGGATTATCCAGTGCCCGCCACCGGCCATCACGGCCCCAGGAAGTCCACGAACGGGTATGTTGAAACTCCAGTTGGCTGTCAAAGGTCACCCGTGAATAATCGTCCCGCTTGCCAAAATAGGATTCCCGCTGATAGCGGATCAACATGACCGGCCGCGCTCCGATCTGCTTTGTCAGCCGGACGAATTGATAGAAATTATCTGTTTCCTTCGCCGATTTGAAGTGAATTCCGCGGATGATTTGGTCCTGAAACAGGTGTTCCCCCCAACTCGCAAAAGGGATCTGGCTGCGGTATTTATAGATCATGTTGCGGTCCTTGGCCTTCACCTCGAGGAACAGGGGAGCCTCCCCCACGGGATCGCCATAGGTGCGCACGCGCAACTTGAACCGGTCCACAAAGTCCCACAGTTTGGCGTAATGAAGGTTCAATCCGGCCGAATCCAGCTGGAGGGTCGTATTGAGGTAGGTCGGCGGGTTGCCGGTACAGTTGGGGTCCGGCTCGCAAAACGGGCGTATCAACTCCCGGATTTCTGGGAGCATCTCCCTGGGGATCACGTACTTGGTCTCGTAACGCTGGAGTTTGCGATTGAAGGCCGCATGCCGGTCCGGCTTGGCGGACACCTGGTTCCGCTGCCGCACGAACCGGGCAGCAGCGGGCAGGGCCGTCTCGGGGGAAGCGACCTTCGACAAACTCAAATCCGCGATCATAAGAGATTCTACAGCAATTTCTGTGCGAGGCTGAATATCGATCCGTGAAGGATCCGGCAGCATCGACCGACCTGCGGCTTAATGTAGCGCTGGGAGTTGCATAATTTTATACAAATGTCCGCCGACGTCAATACGCCACGCGTGAATTCAGCGATTTCGCAAGGTGGTCTGGATTGGGGGTTAGTGCAGGGATTTGATTTTT
>CAYTJG010000484.1:0-3106 GCA_964437865.1 uncultured Bifidobacteriaceae bacterium
GCGCGCCAATCCGCTGACGGACGGTTTTTGCGTGGAGGGGATGCGGCGCGCGGCGCGTTCGCTGGGCGAGGCGGTCCGCAACGGCGCCAACAAGCCGGCGCGCGAGGATATGGCCCTGGCGAGTCTCTTGGGCGGCCTGGCGCTGGCCAACGCCGGCTTGGGCGCGGTGCATGGTTTCGCCGGACCCATTGGCGGGATGTTTACCGCGCCGCACGGGGCGGTTTGCGCGGCGCTGCTGCCCCACGTGATGGCCGCCAATCTCCGCGCCCTCCGGGAACGCGAATTGCAGAGCTTTGCCCTCGGCCGCTACGCCCGCCTCGCCGCGGTGCTTACCGACAACCCCCATGCCGCCGCCGATGCCGGCGTGGAATGGGTGCAAAACCTCGTGGCGGAACTGCCCATTCCCAAACTGGGCGCCCATGGAGTGCGCGAGGAACACGTGCCCGGCCTCGTGGCCATGGCCGCCAAAGCCAGCAGCATGAAAGCCAATCCCATAGTCCTCACGCCGGATGAACTGGCGGATACCTTGCGGCTGGCCTTGTAAGCCGCCCTTTTGAACATGACTGACTCCTGGCAGAAGCCTTCCAGCCTCGCGCAGATCCGCACGATTGCCCAAAGCCTGAAACACTGGACCGGCCGCGACCTGATCGACGGTTGGCCACTGCCTGCAGCCACCGGCGGCACTGCCGAAGAAGAATTCGCGGCCAGGATCTTTCATGCTCCATTCGTGTTGGTGTCACACGGCGTGGAGCCCGACCCGGTGCTGAACTACGGGAACCAAACCGCCCTCACGCTCTGGGAAATGTCGTGGGACGAACTCACGCGCACGCCTTCCCGGCTCACGGCCGAGGCGCCCAATCGCGAGGAGCGCGCCCGTCTGCTGGCGACCGTCACCCGTCAGGGGTTCATCGATGATTATAGCGGCATCCGCATCTCCCGGTCCGGTCGGCGGTTCCGGATCTTGCAGGCGACGGTATGGAATCTGGTCACGGGGGGCGATCAGTATGCGGGCCAGGCCGCCCTGTTTGCGCGCTGGGAATTTCTTTGAGGTTGGCGACAGGGCGTCTTAAGCTGATCCCCCGATGGGCTCTTCACCTGCCATCCAGAGAAGCGAGCTGGCGATCGTTGCGCTGTGGTGTTTGCTCGGAGCCCTCCACGTTTTCATTTTCTCGGCTGCCTTCCCGTTTTTTTCCGTGGTGGATGAACAAGTCCACTTCGACCTGGCGGTGCGCTATGCGCACGGGGAGATTCCCCGCGCGCTCACGCCGCCGGCCGCGGAGGCGCTGCCGTTCATCGCCATCTATGGCACGCCGGAATATCTTTGGGCGCCCGCCACGCTGCCCGGCGGGGTCATTCCGCCGCCGCCGTGGAAGCAGCCCATGGATACCGTGCGCGCCCAGTTGGTGGCCAAGGAGGACGCCTACCAGGCCAAGTTCCAGAATCACGAAGCGGCCTCGCCGCCGTTGTATTACGCGCTGGCGGCCGGCTGGTGGCACTTGGGCCGGCTCTTGAACCTGGACGGCGGGGCCCTGCTCTACTGGCTGCGGTTTCTCAACGTGCCGTTGGTGGCGGCGATGGTTTGGCTGGGGTGGCGGACGGCCCGGGAGGTCTTCCCCGAAAACCGTTTCATCCCGTTGGCCGTGCCGGCCATCCTGGCGCTGCTCCCGCAGACCACCTTTTACGCCATCAACAACGATGTGCTGGCACCGCTCACCTTTGGGGCGGCGTTCCTGCTCCTAGTGCGAGGCTGGACGGCGGAGTCGCTTTCGCCGGGGCTGGCAGTGCTTACCGGGCTGGCTTTGGCAGCGGCGTTTCTCACCAAGACCAGCAATCTACCCCTGCTGGCCGCGGCCGGCTTGTTCCTAGCCGTCCGGCTGCGGTGGCGGCCGCGCGAGGGCGCCGGGCGCGAATCGCCCGGTCCGTGGTTGATACTGGGGCTGACGGCCGCGTTGCCCATGGCCGCCTGGATGGTTTGGTGCAAGACGAACTTCGGCGATCTCACCGGCGCCAGCCTCAAGGTCCAATTCCTGGGCTGGACCCCAAAGCCGTTGGCCGACTGGATTCATCATCCGCTGTTTTCGGCCTCAGGTCTCTGGTTTTTTCTGGAGCGGAATATCGCGACGTTCTGGCAGGGGGAAATGTTGTGGCACCGCGAGCCGCTGGCCTGGCCGGGGGTGGACTTGATTTACGTGGCGCTCTCGCTGGGCCTGCTGGGGCTGACGCTGGCGGCGTGGTGGACCCGGCCGGCCTGGTTCGCGGCGTCCCAGCGGGCGGCGCTGGGGCTGGCTTTGCTCTGCGTGCTGGCTTCCTTTGCGTTCTTCGCCTGCCTTTCCGTGCACTACGATTTTCACGATTGTTTTTATCCTTCCCGCGAGCACCCGTTCTTTGTGTCCGGCCGGCTGATGCTGGGAATGCTGGTGCCGAGTCTGCTCTGTTTTGCCTGGGGACTGGATCGCCTGCTGTACCGGCTGCAAAACTCTACCAAATTCGCGGTGCTGCTGGGGTGGCTGGCGTTCATGCTGGGGTCGGAATTGGCGATCGATGCGCCGATCTTCGGCAATGCCTATAACTGGTTTCATTTATGATCAAGACCATCGCCAAGTCAGTCTGGAATGCCAGGTGAGAGACCGGAAACTGGTGGCCAAGTATAATTTTTTTGTGTTGGAGGTGGTCCGGGCCTGGGTGGCCCCTCGCCGCGGCTTGCCGGCAACCTTGCATCATCATGGGGAAGGACTCTTTACGACGCCCGGCCGGAAGATCCGGCTGCCCTCGCCGAAAACGTCGCTGCTGGCGGGCGCGGCAGATTCCTGATACCGGCCTGGGCGTTTAGCCGCTGAAAATCAATTGTTTGCGCAATTCCGGGACTTGGGCCGCCGGGCCGTAATGTTGCAGGTTGTTGCACCCCGGTTGTTGCGAATGTTGCACATTAAGTCATTGACCATCAACGTTGTAGCGGGTGTTGCGGGTTTTTAGAGCATAGCATCATTGCGCAGCTTGAATATCGGCCTGAGAAAAACGGTGTGATACGCGGCGATGGGGCGGGCTTTCAGCGCTGGATGACCGGAGGTGGAACTGGCGACTGGAAAGTCGCCTTTACCCGCAGACA
>CAYTJG010000485.1:0-3096 GCA_964437865.1 uncultured Bifidobacteriaceae bacterium
CGGCCCGAGCAAACGAACCATGGTTGCTTGGGTTAGCAGACGGGGACATGTTCCCAAGCGGCGGAGGGCCACCGCACTCCGACGACGCTGGCGCGTTATCCGAGTGCGCCGTTTAGCTTATTTCTGGTAAACACTCACGCGCGCGGGCGGGAGATTGAACCAGACAATCTTGGAAGCCACCAAATCGAAGTGCTCGCCGCCCCGGCTGCGGTCCTTGATGATCTGATAGGAGTACTGCACCCAGCGGCCGCGCGGTTCGAGAACGCCGCGGATCTTGCGGGCCAGTGCGTCGGCCTGTTCCTTGGGAAAATTCAACAGCGGCAGGCTGGAGATGACCGCTCCCACCGATTCCACCGGCTGCGGCAGCTCGGCCAGCAACGTATCCAAGTCCCACGCATCGCCGGCAATGATGTTTGCCTGGGTGAAACGCTTGCGGAGCAAGTTGGCCAGCGTGGGGTTCTTTTCTATGGCCACCAGCCGGTCCTCGCGTAAACCGCGCTTGAGCAACGCGTCGGTGACCGCCCCGGTGCCCGGTCCCAGCTCGAGCACAAAGCTCTCTGGATTACGCGGCAGCCAGCGGGCCATGGCCGCTCCCAATTGGGGAGAGCTCGGGGCCACCGCGCCAGTACGTTGCGGGTTCACGATCCACTCGCGCAGAAATACTGTCGAGTCACACAATGCTGTCATCAGTTTTCTTGCCATGCGATCGGTCTGAAGGTGGTGTCATTTTAGCGCACTCTCCCGTTTTTGCACCATGGAATTTGTAACAATTTGTCAAATTCGCCCCGGCGGGGGCGGAAGCGGGTTCCCCGGCGGCCAAAACCAGCGCCTTTTTTCGCGCAGCACATGGCCGGCAATATCGCCCGGTCGCCCAGGTTTTACGGCTCCGGTTCATGCTTGAACGCTTTGCGAAAATCCGCCTTGACCACTTCGCGCCGGTAGATCCAATCGCCCCAGTCCGCCTCCCAAGCAACCCCGGCCAGATTGGTCCGGGCAACCGGCCAAAGGGCCTGCAACTTGCGCCAGGACTCCTCCGCTTCGGATTCCTGGCGCCATTTCACATGCGATTCCAATAGGTTCATCAGGTTTCCCGGGTATTCTGGTGAGAGGACGGCGGCGCGCTCCAAGAACTCCCGGGCTTTGCGCCGGCTGCCAATGCTGACCGGCCAGCCCGGCGCGTCGCGGTACAGCAGGCCCAGGCAGCGCAATGGCCCGGCATGATCCAAGCGCTCGTCCAAATCCGCCGCCACCTTGAATTCGCCCTCAATTTCACGGATCAGTTTGTAAGCCGCCAGCGATGGCGCTTCCGCCGCGGCCAGTTCACCATAATCCATGCCCAAGTAATAATGCGCGACCGCAGTCTTGGGATCGCGCTCCAGGAGATGCTGGCAGGCGGCAATGCCGGTGCGGGCGATGCTGGCGCGCTGCTCGGCGTTGGTGACAAATTCCGCCCAATCGTAAGTGGTGCGCCCCAAGGCACAGGCCGCCGCGACATCGTCCGGATGCGCGGTCCAGTCCTGCCGGGCGTGGAGAAAAGCCTGTTCGGCACGGGCGACAAAGACGCCATTGGTGCTGGGTTGGGCGCAGGCCGCAACGGTGGTCAGCAACAAAATTGCAAAACTAGGGAACCAGGCTGGTGTTAGCAGAGACATGATGCTTCCAATTAGCAGTTGCCATCGTGGCGGAGTGGATTATACTCTGCAAGTGCGAATAAGCTGGAAACTTCCGTGTATGACCCTGCTTCTGGGCGGCCCGCTGTTACTCGGCGGCTGTGGCGGCCTCGGCGCGTCACAATCCGTTTCGCCGCTGGACTTTTTGTTGCCCGGCCTCATCCGGAATGAGGCCCCGCAAACCAACGCCCCGGTCATCGTGGCCCAAAGTCCGGTGAATATCGCCTCGACTCGCTGAACGCGGGCACAAAGATGGTACAAGGTTGGCAAGCAAGGTGGAGTCCGGCCGTACTCGGCCGCAGCCGGTTATAATTTTTTATGCGTTTCCCATTCGCGCTGACGAAGAAAATCGCCAGTCACATCATCAAGCACAAACTGCGCAAGACCCCGAAATTTGCGATGGTCCTGCAGCTCGAACCGCTACACACGTGCAACCTCACTTGCACCGGCTGCGGGCGTATCCGCGAATACTCGACCAACCTCAAGGACATGGTGCCGCTGGAGAAGTGCCTGGCGGTGGCCCAGGAATGCGACGCGCCAATGGTCTCCATCTGCGGCGGCGAACCGCTGATTTACCCCAAGATCGAGGAATTGGTGGCCGGCCTGCTCGAGCAGGGCCGCGTCCTGTACATCTGCACCAACGGGATGTTCATGCGAAAGAAGATGCGGGACTACCTGGCCGCCATCTATTCGCCCGAGCTCGAACCCAAATTGAAACGGCTGCTGGCGGAGAAATTGATTTCCGAGAAAGACGCCGAAACGATCCGCCACGCGGATGACGCCGCGCGACAGAAAGTGGTGATCCGCCCCACGCAATGGCTGTATTGGAACGTGCATGTGGACGGACTCGAATTCACGCACGATCTCATTGTGGAGCGGGAAGGCGTGTTCAAGGAATGCATCGAGGCCATCAAAATGGCCAAGATCCTGGGCTACCAATGCGCCACGAACACGACGGTGTACCGGGAAACCGACGTGACGGAGTTGGAGGACATGTTCAAATTCCTGTCCTCGCTGGAAGTGGACGGTCACACGATTTCGCCCGGCTACGACTACGACGCGGCCAAGAAGGACATGGTCAAGCGCCTCGGCCGGGATCCCAAGGAATTTTTCCTCACGCGCGACATGACGCGGCAGAAGTTCGCGCGCATCGAGGCCTGGGGCAAGGCCTTCACCATTTTCGGCACGCCGGTCTATCAGGAGTTTCTGGCCGGCAAACGCGAACTCACCTGCACCGCCTGGGCCATTCCCACGTACAACATCAAGGGGTGGAAAGCCCCGTGCTACCTGATGACCGACGGCCACTACCCGAGTTACGACGAAATGCTGACGAAGGTGACGTGGGAAAAATACGGCGTGGTGGACGGCAAGGCGCGCGACCCGCGCTGCGAGCATTGCATGGTGCATTGCGGCTACGATCCCAGCG
>CAYTJG010000486.1:0-3093 GCA_964437865.1 uncultured Bifidobacteriaceae bacterium
AGAACATCAACCGCAATTCGCGCAGGTTGACCGCCATTTGGTGTTCAAAAGCGGCATAATTGGTGCCGGTGCCAGCCATCACGGCGGCGGAGGCTGGTACTGGGGCGTTGACGCAGAGCATCCGATAACTAAAACTGGCCCCGCGCATAATGTCGTTATTTTGCGGCGGCTTCTCGGCGGCCACGCCGCTAAAGGAGCGAACACAGGCATAGACCCGGTTGCTGGTGTAAGGAATGTTAACAATACTGGATAGCGGGGAGCCCCCTATACCATCTGTGAATTCCGGGGTGCTCATCAGTCCAATGATGCGTGCACCATTCGTCAGAACCCAGCCCGGCTCGGCCGTGAGGTCAAATGCAGCCGAGTCAAAAGTATAGCCAGCGGTGTGGAGTATCCCCGAGCGCACCCCGTTGCTGGTATACCCTTGAGAGTAATTGGTAATGGCCAACACATAATTAGTCAGGTCATCCATGCCCTGCGCGCCGCCCCGGATGGCCTCGAGGAACATGGTGGCATCTTGGCTTATGACCGTCTGCTGGCGGGTGGCCTGCTGGCTGTTCATGCCCAAGGGTAGCACAGCCAGGATGCTCACCAGCGCGAACCCGATGATCGCCAGGCACAAGGCCACCTCAATCATCGTAAACCCGTGCGAACGAACCCGGGCCGGCAGGGCATCAGCCACCGTAGCCTGGCCGGCGGCCGGCAGCCGGACCGGCACCATCAGGCTCGGCCATCGGGAATGTGAATACACCAGCTTCATGATTTTTGTCTAATCGCTCAACCGAAAGAACAGCTTGCCCGCCGGTGGGGACAGCGTGACGCTATTGGTGCCACCGGTCGTGGTGACCGTGTTGGTAAAGACGCCCCAGTTCGTGGAGGCCAGACTGGCGTTGGTCTGGAGCGTAAAGCCGGCTCCGACCCACCAGACAATCACCGTCCCTCCGGCCCGGCTGACGGCCAAATTTGGCGGCGTGGCAGGAGCCAGCACCCCGAAACGGATGTCGTTATCGAGGCTGTCAGCAATAAAGAGTTCGCCGGAGGCATCCACCGCAATCCCGCTGAGCTCCGAAAACGTTGCATTGGTGCCGGTGCCGTCCTCACCACCCCCAGGCGAATTATAAAGTCCCGCCAGCGTGGTGGTCACCCAATTGGTCCCTTGCGGCGATACCTTGCGAACCAACGAATCGCCCGTATCCGCCACATACAGGTTGTCATTGGTATCCACCGCGATGGCCATGGGTCCCGAGCTGATGGGGCAATTGAACGTGGCGACGCCGTTGGTACCGTCGATGACGCCATATTGGTCATAATTTCCGCCCGTGCCCGCAATGGTCGTCACCACCCAGTTGGTTCCCACCGGTGTGATCTCGCGAATGACGCAATTCGTGGTGTCGCCTACAAAGAGATGGCCCGCTCGATCAATCGCCAGCCCCGCCGGGCCGGCAAAGAGTGCGTTTTGGTTCGTGCCGTCGCTGAAACTTGCGCCGGCGTTGGTCTGACCCGCAATGGTGGTGACCACCCAATTGGTCCCGACCTGCTTCAACAGCCGAATGACATTATTATAAGTATCCGAGACATAGACGTTGGTAGCCGCGTCCACCGCAATGCCACTGGGATAATTGAACCGCGCCGCGTTGTTGGTGCCATCGCTAAACCCCCCTTGCCCACCATCCGGCGTTCCCGCGAGGGTGCTGGACACCCAGTTGGTGCCCACGTGCGTGAGTTTCCGGATGGTGTCATTAATACCATCCGTGACATAGAGATTACCGGCGCCATCCATCGCGATGCTGGTAGGCGCGTTGAACTGAATGGTATCGTTCGTGCCGTCCGCCGAACCGGAGTCTGTCGCCGTTCCAGCGATGGTAGTGACCACCCAGTTGGTTCCCACCGGTTTCATCTCGCGCACGTCGTTGTTAAGATATTCCGCAATGTAAACAATGCGGTTGGTGGTCACCACCAAGCCCTGCGGCCAATTAAACTGGGCGACTTCGTTGGTGCCATCCGCCCAGCCGCCGGGGCTGGGGGTGCCGGCGATCGTGGTAATGGCATAGGGCGTGGCGTAGTCACATTGTCCCACCCAGCCCTGCCCCTGCCCCCAAGCGGTGTTCACCGCCAATACCCCGGCGGCCACCAGTGCCCAAAGCCCGCCAGTGTCGGAGGTGAGCCCCCGCTTGATCCAACTTAACATTGTTTTTTTCGTGTTCATGTTTGCCAAAATCTTACGTCCAACCAGGTCCGCTGGCCCGCCGTGTATTCAATCCGTCAATCGTCAGGGCATCCGGTGCAACAACAACCGAGCCCGTCCCGAAAAAGGGTCCACATCGATGATATTGTACGAGATGCTGGTGCTATTGCCCGGCGGCACCTCGCTGATGGCGTTCGGGGCCACCGTGGTCAGTGTGGGCGCCTTGTTCACATCGCGTCCCACGCCCACCGAACCCTGCACTAGAGGGATATAGGCGTGGTGAAAACTGATGTTATCGGAAGTTTCCGAAATCAACCGGCCGGTGCTGTCCCAGACCAGACACGGCATCCACACCAGCGGCGATTGCTCGGTGGGAAAAGGAATCTGCACCGTGATAAAACCATAAATTTGCGGCTGCGCATAATACCAATTATCAATCTTGCCCGCGTAATCCTGCTGCCAAGTGGTGTTCTGCAACGCCGTACCCAGGCTGGTTGTCCGGACGCCCGCCGACTCGAACTTGCCGGGCGCGATGAAGTTGCCATCCGGCAGCGACTGCCAAGTTGATAAATATTGCCACGAATGTTGGCCCGGTTGATCCCCGACCTGCCCGAAGGAAAGAAAATTATACCCGGTCAATTGTAAGTTTACCAAGTTGCTGAGCGTAGTCATGGCCGTCTGTTGATCGGGCGAAGGAAGGCCGCCCACCCCGGACACGAGGTTTTGCCCGTTGACGTTGTTCAGATTAAAAAAGTTGGTGGGCACAAAGACCATGTACACGGTGGTGTGCTGGCCGATGGCCAGTTGGCGGGCGCGCCCCAAGTCATCCAGCATTTGCCGATTGGCACTGGTGCGGATGTTGGACCGGCCGAGGTTCTTGAGCGCCGGCACGGCCAGCGAGGCGATCA
>CAYTJG010000487.1:0-3084 GCA_964437865.1 uncultured Bifidobacteriaceae bacterium
CCCCTGGCATGTTCGGTGGTAGGGCGCGTTCTCCGAACGCGCCGCGCCTGCCAACTGTCGTGCTCAAGCCGCCCCAACGCGCCGCCCTGAAAAACTCCGCATTCCGAACTCCGCACTCAGGTGATCCTTGCTCCGGGGACCCGCGTTTGCGACGATGCCACAAACATGGCGCGCTACGGACCCAGAGGGCGGCTCGATCTGGACTTGCCCAAAACCAAACTCACGCGGGAAAGCCTCCGCGAGGTGACGGTGTTGCTGGCCTATTTGCGGCCGTATCGCGGCTGGCTGACGGCGGCGTGCGGCGCGCTGATCTTATCCAGTTTGTTGAGCCTGTGCTTTCCCTTCCTGGCCGGCAGCCTCATGGATGCGGCCGTGCCGGGCGGAGCGAACCACGGACCATCATGGCTGCCACGCCAGATCAATGAGGTGGCGCTCGTGATGCTCGCCATTCTGACGATCCAATCCGCCAGCTCCTATTTTCATTCCACCACCATGACCCGGGTGGGGCAGAACGCGTTGGCGGATTTGCGCCGGGACGCGTATGCGCGGCTGGTGTGTCTGCCGATGTCGTTCTTTGGCCAGCGCCGCGTGGGCGAGTTGAACAGCCGGTTGTCGGCGGATCTCACCCAGATCGAGGCCACGCTCATCATGGTGGTGCCGCAATTTCTGCGGCAGACGCTGGTGCTGCTGGGGGGCATCATTCTGATTGCGAGCACTTCCGCCCGGCTCACCCTGATCATGCTGAGCGCGGTGCCGCCGGTGATCGTGCTGGCCGTGGTATTTGGCCGGCGGCTGCGCCAGAATTCCCGCGAGGCGCAGGACAAGCTGGCGGAAACGGGCACCATCGTGGAGGAAACGCTGCAGGGCATCTTCAATGTGAAGGCCTTCGTCAACGAGTCCTTTGAAGTGGCGCGCTATGGACGGGCCATGGACGGCTATCTGCGGGTTGCGCTGCGCGGGGCCCGGCTGCGCGGGGCGTTCATCGCCTTCATTATTTTTGCGTTGTTTGGCTGCATTGTGGTCGTGCTCTGGTCGGGGGCTTCGCTGCTGCAAAGCGGGCGCATCAGCCTCGGCGAAATGACCCGCTTCGTCCTCTACACGGCGTTTGTGGCGGGCGCCATGGGCCAGTTTGCGGATCTTTACAGCCAGGTGCAGAAAGCCGTCGGGGCCTCGCATCGCGTGCGCGAGCTGCTGCAGGAACAACCGGAATTTGCCCTGGCGCCTGCAGGCGGCGCGCCGCCGGCCGCGGTCCGACCGCCCTTGCGCGGCCAGGTGGACTTTTGCGACGTCCGGTTCCGCTACGCCTCACGGCCGGAGATGGAAGTGCTCAAGGGAATTTCCTTTGCCGTGCGGCCCGGCGAGAAAATCGCGCTGGTCGGCCCCAGCGGCTCCGGCAAATCCACCATCATCTCGCTGCTGTTGCGCTTTTATGATCCGCACCCGGGCGAGATCCGGCTGGACGGTCTGCCGGCCCAAAGCTATCCGCTGGACTGGCTGCGCAACCAGATGTCGATCGTGCCGCAGGAAGCCCTGCTGTTTGGCGGCAGCATTTACGAGAATATCGCCTACGGCCGGCCCGGCGCCGGCGAGGCCGAAATCATGGAGGCGGCGCGGCAGGCGCATGCACATGAATTCATCGCCCCGTTTCCGGAAGGCTATCAGACCATGGTGGGCGAACGCGGGGTGAAGCTTTCCGGCGGCCAGCGGCAGCGCGTGGCCATCGCCCGCGCCATCCTGAAAAATCCGGCCATCCTCATTCTCGACGAGGCCACCAGTTCACTCGATTCAGAAAGCGAGCGCCTGGTGCAACTGGCGCTGGATCGCCTGATGGAAAATCGCACGACCTTCATGATCGCGCATCGCCTGGCCACCGTGCGGCGGGCGGACCGGATCCTGGTGATCCGGGACGGCCAACTGGTGGAATCCGGCACGCACGACGAACTGCATCGGCAGGAAAACGGCCTCTACCGACGGCTGGCGGAATTGCAGTTTGAGCTTAAATAGGGGCGATGCTATTTGGTCAACTGTCGTTTGAACGCCTGCAACTCCTTTACGCGCGAGTCGTCGGTTATGGGATATTCCAGCTTGAGGTTCTTTAGCGCACTGACCACCACCTGGGAGATGATGAGCCGGGCATTCAGTTTGTCGTCCGCCGGCACCACGTACCACGGAGAGTGTTCGGTGCTGGTGGCGGTAAGGCACTCCTCGTAGGCGGTTTGGTACTCCTTCCAGAAGCCGCGCTCCACCAGGTCATATTTGCTGAACTTCCAGTTGCGGTTGGGATCCTCGAGGCGGCGGAGAAAACGCTGGCGCTGCTCCTCCTTGGACAGGTGCAGGAAGAACTTGATGATGCGGGTGCCGTTGCGATGAAGGTGCTTTTCGAGATCGTTAATCGATCGATAGCGCTTTTCCCAGAAGTCCTTGCCTTCGGTGAACTCCGTGGGCAGGGCCTCGGCGGTGAGCAACTCCGGGTGGACGCGCAAGATGAGGACTTCCTCGTAATAAGACCGATTGAAGATGCCGATGTGGCCGCGCTCGGGCAGAACGCGGGTGGTGCGCCAAAGAAAATCATGGGCGAGTTCCTCGGCGCTGGGATGTTTGAAGCTGTAAACCTGACAGCCCTGGGGATTCACGCCGGACATGACGTGCTTGATGGCCCCGTCTTTGCCGGCCGCGTCCATGGCCTGGAAAATGAGCAACAAGGAATGGCGGCCGGTGGCGTAGAGCAGGTCCTGGTGGTTGCTCAGTTCCCGGATATGTTCGGCCAGGATCTCCTTGTAATCGTCATCGGATTTATAGCAGGCCTTGACCTTGGTCGGTAATTTTTTGAGGCGGACGTGGTCGCCCTCGCGCACGCGGAATTCCTTGGTGGAGATTTTCATGGACTTGAATCTAGTCCCACGGGCACGTGGAATGAAAGCCTAAAGCGCCGGCCGAGTCAGGAGACCAAATTCTGCCCGTCTCCAAAAATGCCCATCGACTGGGGCCTACGGGATCGGTGCTACGCCTTTACGCCCCACCTGGCACGCTCGGTGGTAGGGCGCGTTCTCCGAACGCGCCGCGCCTGCCAACCATCGCATTCAA
>CAYTJG010000488.1:0-3061 GCA_964437865.1 uncultured Bifidobacteriaceae bacterium
TCTTGATGCGGACGTTGGCGAACGTGCCGCGCGTCATCACCCGGTCGTTGCCGCGGCGGGAACCGTAGCTGTTGAAGTCCTCGGCCGCCACGCCGTGGCCGATGAGGTATTTCCCCGCCGGTGAGGTTTTCTTGATGGACCCGGCCGGCGAAATGTGGTCGGTGGTCACGCTGTCGCCGAAGATGGCCAGCGCGCGCGCCCCGGTGATCGGCTTGAGGTCGCCGGTCGCCAGCGAGAAGTTTTCGAAGAACGGCGGTTCCTGGATGTACGTGGAGTTGTGGTCCCATTCGTACACGTTGCCGGTGGTCGAGGGGATTTCGTTCCACTTGGGGTTCTGCGCCGCAAAATCCTGGTACAGCCTTCGGAAGACCTCGGGCTGCAGGGCTGTTTGCATGAGTTCGCGCACTTCGCGCAGGCTGGGCCACAGGTCGCGCAGATGGACCGGCTTGCCGTCCCGGCCGGTGCCGAGCGGATCGTTGGCCAGGTCAATATCCACCCGGCCGGCGAGCGCAAACGCCACGACCAGCGGCGGCGACATGAGAAAATTGGCCTTGATGTTCTGGTGCACGCGCGCCTCGAAATTGCGGTTGCCGGAGAGCACGGATGCGGCCACCAGGTTGTTCTTGACCACCGCGTCCTCGATGGCCGGATGCAGCGGGCCGGAATTGCCGATGCACGTGGTGCAGCCGTAACCGACGAGGTTGAAGCCGAGTTGGTCGAGATACGGTTGCAGGCCGGTCTTCGTCAAATAATCGCTCACCACGCGCGAGCCGGGCGCCAGCGAGGCCTTGACCGTGGAGTTCACCGTGAGCCCGCGTTCCACCGCTTTCTTGGCCAGCAGGCCGGCGGCGAGCATGACGGACGGATTGCTGGTGTTGGTGCAACTGGTGATGGCCGCGATGAGCACCGAGCCGTTGCGCACATTGCCATTCACGGCCGCACCGCCGGCGGGTACGGCGGCGGTCGCCGACACGTGGACCGTGCGTGACAATTCTTCCGGCTTCATGCCAAAACCGTTTTCCGTGACCGGCTTGCTGAAGGAGGTGACAAATTCCTGCTTCAACTTGGGCAGTTCGATGCGGTCCTGCGGGCGCTTGGGACCGGCCACGCTGGGCACCACCGAGGCCAGGTTCAGTTCCAGTTCCTGCGAATAGGTAATGTCGCCCTTCTGGGGAATGCCCCAGAGCCCCTGCGCCCGGTAATAATTCTCATAGGTCTTTACCGCTTCCTCGCTGCGGCCGGTGGCGCGCAGGTAATGGGTGCACTCGGCGTCGATCGGGAAAAAGCCCATCGTGGCGCCGTATTCGGGCGCCATGTTCGCGATGGTGGCGCGATCCACAATGGGCAGCGCCGCCGCGCCGGGACCGAAGAATTCCACGAACTTGCCTACCACCTTGGCCTTGCGCAGCAATTGCGTGACAGTGAGGGCCACGTCCGTGGCCGTCACGCCTTCGCGGATGGCGCCGGTGAGGTGAACACCCACCACGTCCGGCGTCAGGAAATAGACCGGCTGGCCAAGCATGCCCGCCTCAGCCTCGATGCCGCCCACGCCCCAGCCCACGATGCCCAGACCGTTGATCATGGTCGTGTGGGAATCCGTGCCCACCAGGGTGTCGGGATAATAAATGCCGTCGGCTTCGAGCACGCCCTTGGCGAGGTATTCGAGATTGACCTGATGCACGATGCCGATGCCCGGCGGCACCACCTTGAAAGTATCAAAGGCCTGCATGCCCCATTTCAGGAACTGGTAGCGCTCGCGGTTGCGGGTGAATTCCAGGTCGAGATTGCGGGCCAAGGCCTCGCCGTTGCCGGCGAAGTCCACCTGTACCGAGTGGTCCACCACCAAGTCCACCGGCACGAGGGGCTCGATGAGCTTGGGGTTCTTGCCCAGCTTGGATACGGCGCTACGCATGGCGGCTAGGTCCACCAACAGCGGCACACCGGTGAAATCCTGCAGCACAATGCGGGCGACCACGAACGGGATTTCCGCGGTGCGCGTCTCCGTGGGGCGCCAGTTGGCCAGTTCCTTCACGTTGGCTTCGCTCACCTTCTTGCCGTCGCAGTTGCGCAGGACGGATTCGAGCACGAGGCGGATGGATACCGGCAATTTCGAGATGGGGCCCACGCCGGCCTGCTCCAGGGCGGGCAAAGAATAGAATTGCCCCCGGCTGCCGTTGCCCAGTTCAAAGCTTTGGAGGGTGCCAAATAGATTGTGTGGTGTGCTCATTCTAATGATCTTATTAAAAATAATCACCAGAAAATGGAGTTTGGCAGTTTCGGTGTCAAGCGAAGGCCATTGGCGCGGTGAAAATTCCATTGGGTGCTCGCTGCGTATTGGGCGCCTGCCGATGGTTCGCCGCGCCTTGCTTGGGCCCGATCGCCTGGAATCATCCGGCCGCGGCGTTTGCCCGGGCAGTCTACCCGACCCGTGAAGGGTCCGGGATTAGGGCTCCCGAACGCGATAGAACCGAATCGGGCAATCTGTCCAATGCGTATCGCTGAAAGAACTGATGCCGTTGTTCAGGGTATTGGTGGCCAGCGGAATCCAGTCCGGTGCGGCCAGATTGGTGCAGCCTTCCACCACGATGTTGGCGTTGGTGGGCCCGTTAATATTGAGTTCAAACTGCCCCGCCGTGAATGCCAAAGCCATCGTGATAGGCGGGGGAACGGACGTAATAATAATCTCCCCGTTTGGGGAGCCGTCAGGACTGGCCGCGCCAGCGACCTCGGCTACGATGGAGATGGCGGATGAGTCGATGATGGAACCGCCACCGCCACCACCATCCAGGTAATGATTGTCATTGCCGGTCCCGCCGCCGCCGCCGCTGAAGCCGCCACCGCCTCCTCCGCCGCTGGCCAGGACGATGTAGGCGCCATTGTTGTAGGTGAAATCAAAACCGCCGCCGCCGCCGCCGCCAAAGCCGCCATTGCCGTTGTTAGCGAAACTCCCTTCACCGTTGCCGCCGCTGCCACCGGCGCCGCCGTCGAGGAAGCTGCTGCCGCCGGCGCCGCCGCTCTGGCCGGCGTCGCCCACGCCGTCGCCGCTATAGCCGCCGCCGCC
>CAYTJG010000489.1:0-3058 GCA_964437865.1 uncultured Bifidobacteriaceae bacterium
AGTTGGATTACCACAAGGTGAAGCTCAACCATTATTCAAAAAAACTGTGAGCCTGCGCGCGCCAACTCCATTGACCAAAGCGGAAATAATCGCTGAGGCGAAACGTCTCGGCGCGGTGCTGGTGGGTTTCGCGCCTGTCGGGCGCTGGGCCGAGCACGGCGATTTATCCTGGGAATTTGATCCGCAACGGCTCTGGCCGCAGACCAAGACGGTGATTGCCATCGCCATTCCGTCGCTGTTGCCGATCACGGAGGCCACCGCGCCCGCCGTCTATCGCTCGCAATACACGAACACCAACCAGTTGCTCGACGAGATTGCCTACCGGCTGTCGGCGTTTTTGAACCGGCACGGACATGCCGCCTTCAACATCTGCCGCGACGGCTACGGGGAAGGCGTCATGAAAATCCGGCCCATCGCCGTGTTTTCGCACGTCTGGGCCGGACATTACGCCGGCCTTGGTGAGGTCGGTTGGAATCATTGCCTCGTCACGCGAGAATTTGGTCCGCGCCACCGTTTGGTATCGGTGCTGACGGCCCTGGAGTTGGCCGGCGATCCCATGGTGGAGGAGGGCTCGCTTTGCAACAAATGCCTGCTTTGTCAAAAGGCTTGTCCCACCATGGCTTTCTCCGGCAACAAGCACAAGGACCGGCGTTCCAACATGAACAAGTTCGCGTGTTTGAGCCGCCGCGACAAGTTCAAGGTTCCCCAGGCGTGCGGCTATTGCCTCAAGGTCTGTCCGGTCGGCGAGGATCGCAAGCTCTACCAAAGCCCGAAGGTGAACCATTATTTCGAGGAACGAAAAGCCTTTTTTGCCGCGAACCGGGTTTCTCTCGACCCGGTCCATCCGCGAAAGCTCTGAGCGGGAATTTATTTATATGCCGTTGACTAAAACCGAGATTATTGCCCAGGCCCGTGAGCTTGGGGCCGAGTTGGTGGGCTTTGCCCCGGTCAGCCGCTGGGATGACCATGCCGAAGTGCCGCCGGATTTTCGCCCCCGCGCCATCTGGCCGCTGGCGAAAACGGTGATCGTCATCGCTGTGCCCCTCTGGCTGCCGATCGTGGAGGCCGCGCCGTCGCAGTTGGGCCGCGAACAGTATATCATCACCAACGAACTGCTGGATGAGGCGGCGTACCGGCTGGCGGTGTTTTTGAACGGCCACGGTCATGCCGCCATCAACCTTCCCCGCGATGGGCAGGGCGAGCCCGAAATCCTGGCGGAAACCCCGACCGCCATTTTCTCGCACCACTGGGCTGGACAGTTGGCGGGCCTCGGGGTGGTGGGGCGCAGCCGCGCCTTGCTCACCCACGCGTACGGACCCCGGCAGCGGCTGATCTCCGTGTTCGCTGATCTGACACTGGAAGGCGATCCGCTGTTGACCGAGGATTTATGCGGCACCTGCCGCGACTGCGAGAAAATTTGCCCGGCGCAGGCGCTGGCCAGCCGTCCGGGGCAGCGCTACGCCGATTTCAACCTCCAGGCCTGCGCCGGCGAAGGCAAACGGCTCCGCGCTGCGTTTCGCAATCCGTGCGGCTTCTGTCTCAAGGTTTGTCCGGTGGGCGAAGACCGGCAGTTGTTTGGCAGCACCAACACGAAAAAGTATTTCGATGAGGCGGCGGCGCTCGCCGCCGATCCCAACGCCCCGGATTACCAGGACTGGCTGCACATCCGCAAATACGGCGGGTTTCCGCTGCCGGAAGATCCGGCGTCCATTCGTTGATTTTTCGATGCACCCCCATGATTGACCAGGCCGGCATACGAGTTTCGAGGGTTGAGCGCAGCAACGCCTTTCAACGCGCGCCGGACGCACCGTTGCTGCCGTCGGAGCCCTTCCGCTTTGTCCTGTATTTTGTGGCCCGGCGGCGCTGGTGGTTTTTGGCCATCCTTCTCTTGGAGGCCGCCAATTCAACCTGCGGCATCACGATTCCACTGGCGTTGAGCCACATCATCAAGGCGGTGACGCGCGCGCAGTCGCACTCCCAGGCGCTGGTGGATAGCCTGACGGCTCCGTTGCTGTTGTTTCTCGGCCTTGGTTTGGGGGAAGTTATATTTGGGGGAGCTTCCCGGAACCTCCAGCATCACATCGGCCCCCGGCAACGCCAGGAAGTCACGCGGGAAGTCTATGCCTATTTGCAGCACCACTCGCATCGGTTCTTCAGCAACAATTTCGCCGGGGCGCTGGCGCATCGCATCAGCGAAATGTCGCAGGGCGTCAACATGACGCTGTGGTCGCTGGTTTTCGATTTTTGGCCGGTGGTGATCACTTTCAGCGTGGCCATCGCCGTGTTGCTGCATACGAATTTGCGTTTGGGCGCGCTGGTGGGGGTGTGGGCGGTGGGGTTTATCGGCATCTCGTTCTGGCTGGCGATGAAAAGTCGTCCGTTCTCCGTGAAAGCCGCCGCGGCGCGTAGTGAAACCACCGGCAAGGTGGTGGATTCGGTATCGAACCTTACCAGCGTCAAATTGTTTGCCCGGCTCGGCTTTGAGCGGTGGTTCTTGGACCAATTCCTGACGCGGGAAATGTGCGCCGTCCGGGCGTCGCTGTTTTATTCGGAACGCATCCGCCGGTTTCAGTTTCTGGCGGCGGCGGTGCTCAAGGTGGCGGTGGTCTGGTATTCGCTGCGGCTGTGGGGACAGGGTGAAATCGGCGTGGGCGATTTTGTCATGGCCACCAGCATGTCCCTGCTGCTCATCACGGAGGCGCGTAATCTGAGCCGTCGTTTTCTCGAGTTCTTTGAATATATCGGCAACATTTCGAATGGCGTGCATACGCTCATCCGGTCACATGAATTGGTGGATGCGCCCGGTGCGCGGGCGATCCAGATCACCCGCGGCCGGATTGAGTTTTGCCAGGTGGGATTCGGTTACACGCCGGACCGGAGGATCTTTGACGGCTTGAGCGTGACCATTCCCGCGGGACAACGCGTGGGGTTGGTGGGGGTGTCCGGTTCCGGCAAATCCACCTTTGTCAGCCTCATCCTGCGCCTGCATGATCCCCAAGCGGGAAAGATCCTGATTGATGGTGAGGATCTGCGCGCCTTCACGCAGGATTCCTTGCAT
>CAYTJG010000490.1:0-3038 GCA_964437865.1 uncultured Bifidobacteriaceae bacterium
ATCCGCGCCCGCTCCGTCCAATGCTGCCCCACGCTCCGGCGCCAGGGGATCAACGCCAGATGATTGGTTCCAACCGTGTAAGCCCAAGCCACGGCGAACACCAACACTGGAACCACGATGACCATGGCCGGAGCCTACCGACAGTGCCCGGCCAAGTCGAGGGAAGGCTACCATCCCAAGGCACAACAGCATTGGTTTCCCACCGAATTTTCTTTGGGCACTTTGGGTCATTTGTGATAGCGTGGAAGCATGTGGAAGCGGATCGTAATCAACCCGGATATTTGCAACGGCAGACCGGTCGTGCGCGGCACCCGCATCGCGGTCCAGACCATCCTTGAGTTTCTGGCGGCGGGGGACTCGGTTGACGACGTAATTGATGAATATCCCCGCTTGAAGCGAGCGGACGTCCAAGCATGCTTGGACTATGCGTCGCGCCTGATGGGTAATCGCTTTTCGGTAATCCGAACGAGATGAAGGGCTTTCTTTTCGACGAAAACCTGCCGGGAAGGCTGCGTTTCTCGCCCTCGCTGCCGGTGGTGGCACTCTCCAAAATCGGCAAACACCCCACTGATTCGCAGATTTGGGATTTTGCCCGCAAGAATGGACTGGCAATCGTCAGCTAGGACGCAGACTTTTCCGATCGCATCGTTTCCCACCGCCCGCCTCCATGGGTGGTGCACTTGCGTTTTGGCAATCTTCGGAGAAACGAATTTCATTCTCTGCTTGCCCGGATATGGCCCAAAGTCGAAACGCTCTTAAAAAAACACAAGCTGGTGAACGTCTATGCCAACCGGATCGAAGGGATCGGTTGATCCTCACCGATCGCGCTTCAATAAAAACCCGGCCAACGCCTCCAAAGCCACCGCGTGGCCTTGGAACGGCTTCAGCGCCGCAAAGGCCTTGGCGGTGAGTTGTGCGGCGATCTTTCGAGATTTCTCCAGCCCCACAATCGAGGGATAGGTGGCCTTTTGCACGGCAATATCCTTGCCGGCCGTTTTGCCCAGTTTTTCGCTCGTCTGCGTGACATCCAGGATATCGTCAATCACTTGGAAGGCCAGGCCGACGTGGTAGCCAAAATCCGTGAGGGCGGTGAGCTTGGCGGGCGTACAATTGGCACTCATGCCGCCCAACCGAACGGCGCAGCAGAGCAGCGCGGAGGTCTTCCGCTCGTGAATATAGCGGAGCTCGGCCACGGAAAGTCGCTTGTTCTCGCCCTCCAGATCCGCCACCTGCCCGCCGACGAGTTGCAACGAACCCGCCGCCCGCGCAATTTCCAGGACGATTTGGTCGTGCGGATACCGCGGGAACTTCCGGCATTGCGCGGCGATTTCGAATGCCTGCGTCAGCAGCGCATCCCCGGCCAGCACCGCGATCCCCTCGCCAAACACCTTGTGATTCGTGGGCTTGCCCCGCCGGAAATCGTCGTTATCCATGGCCGGCAGATCGTCGTGGATCAGCGAATAGGTGTGGATGCACTCGACCGCGCACGCCAGCGGCAGGGCGTCCTTTTGGCTGCCGCCGCAGGCTTGGCTGGCGGCCAGGAGCAGGGCCGGCCGCATGCGCTTGCCACCGGCAAACAGCGAATAACGCATGGCCTGGTGAATGGTGGCGGGCTTGGTTTTCTCGGAGGGTAAAAAGTGGTCGAGCGCCCGGTTGACGGCTTCGGTGCTGGCGGCCAGGTACGCATTCAGATCAAAGGCTTTGGCGGTAGACATACGATTAGGGCTGAAAATGCCGTAAAACGAGCCGGTTTTAAACGGGAATTTTCGATAAAATTTTAAGAAGCTTTTAGGATTGCGCCGGGAGGGAATTTCGCTATGCTAAGCAACTATTTTCGAATAATGAACGCTGAACTCTGCAAAAGGGCCGTGGAAAAGGTCGGCAACCCAAACGTGCTGGTCAACCTGATATCGCGCCGCGTCCGCCAGCTCAGCAACGGCGGCGGCGGCTTGGGCCGTCCGTTGGTGGATGTTCCCTCCAGCATGGGCCTGGCCGACATCGCGCTGACCGAACTTCTCGAGGAGAAAATGTCCTGGGATCTGCCGGAAGAAGTGGCGGCCGTGCGGCCGACCCCCAAGAAGCGCCGCAAGCACTAACAATTCCGACCGGCGGTGCGGCAGCGCAAGCTGCGCCCGCCCTCGGCTGGGAAATCTGCTCGTAAAACCTCCCCGGCAAATTTATAATTGGTCATGGCTGAAATCGTGACCAACCACAAAGCGCGCCGCGATTACCACGTCTTGGACACGTTCGAGGCGGGCATCGTGCTCCACGGCACCGAAGTCAAATCGCTGCGCGCCGGCAAGGGCCAGATCGGGGACGCCTTCGCGCGGGTGGAAAAGGACGAGGTGTGGCTCTACAACGCGCAGATCGACGAGTATTCGCACGGCAACGTGCACAACCACTCGCTCAAAGCCCCGCGTAAATTGCTCCTGCATCGGTCTGAGATCCGCAAGCTGTTCGGTTTGGCGGCCGTCAAGGGCAACGCCCTGTTCCCCCTCGATTTCCATTGGAAAAACGGCAAGGTGAAAGTGTCGCTGGCCGTTGGCAAGGGCAAGCAGCAGTTTGACAAGCGCGAGGACCTCAGGCGCCGGGATGCCGACCGCGAACTAAAGCGGGCGACCATGAAGTTTGCCAAGGACAAGTAATCTCGCAGCGCCCCCCTGGTCCTCCCACACCGTAACCTGGTAACAAAAAAATGGAGGAGGGCTTGCGCCGTCCTCCATTTTCAATTGTTATTTCTTTTCGCCGGGGCCGTTTACGCGGCCTGGGGCTTGGGCGCCTGGTCCTTCTTCCACGTGCGCTTGGGAGCCTTGGTGACCAGTCCCTTTTTGAGGGCGGTGGTGGCCACGCGCACGTAACGGACTTCGCCGTTGGGCAGGATGGCCTTCACGCGCTGAAGGTTCACCCGAAACTTGCGTTTCGTGATGGCGGTGATGTGGGTACCGATACCACCGGTCTTCTTGGCTTTACCAGAGCGCCAGATGATGCTGCCCTTCATCGGGCGTTTGCCAGTCAATTCACAAATGCGTGCCATAAAA
>CAYTJG010000491.1:0-3037 GCA_964437865.1 uncultured Bifidobacteriaceae bacterium
AATAAGCCGGGGACCCAGGGGCAGGTCCTCATGCCGCCACAGCCACCAAGACAGGCCCGCCCAGACCGCCAAATAAAAGGTGACCCAAAGGGTGGAACCCAAATTCCGCGCGCTGGGAAAATAAAACTCACGCCCGTTCGGACCTTCGCTCACCTGGATGCGGGAATGTTCATACCGGCGCAGCTCCTCCGCGGGCATTTGCAGCGTGGCGGTCGGATCCGGTTCGTCGGCCTCCACGCTGGCGGCACCGGCCAGCGCGAACACCGGCACGATGAACGCCGTGTCGAAATTCAGGCCCGGCATTTTTGCACTCGCCGTCAGCCGCCAATGGATGCCGTCGCCGTAGCCGACCGTGGACTCCGGCTGGTCGGCGGGCAATTGGAAATGCACGGGGATGGCGGTGTGGCCGGGTTCCGGCTCCGGCAGGCCGGCCTCGGCCGTCAAGACCTGCTCGTCCTGCCAGAGAACGTGTTCCTGTCGCGAACGACTCTTGCCGGTGCCGGTCGTGACCCGGCGGAGGCAGGACAAATTCACATGAATGCCCTGGGCCGGGCGCAGGCGGGCGCCGGTTTGGATAACGCCTTGCAGCGTGCCGCCCAGCGCACCGGGAATGGCCGCCATTTCAAACACGCAGTCGCCGAACCGCCGCCGGGCACGGGCCGCGCGAGCCGCGGCGACCAGCAGGCCCAGGCCAGCCAGCGGAAAGAGCAAGACCAACAGCACGCCATAATTTCCGGGGCGCAGTTCTTTGGGCAAAACCGTTGCCGCCAACACCCCGCCCAACCCGCAGACCGCAACGCCCATCAACGCGAGAAATTTTGTCGCCGCCACATTCGAGGACTTGATGCGTCCGGCCGCCCAATCTTCGCGCGCTAGCCAGGGTTGGTTCTCGGGCGGCTGCCCGGTCGCCTGGACCGGCCCGGAAAGGACTCGTCGTTTTCGCTCCGGCGGTTGCATGATTTGAATATTTTTACCCGGATTGGTTTGCTTAAGTGGTTCAGGCGCGCGGATGGAAACGGCGGTGGACTTCGCGCAGGCGGCTGCCGGCCACGTGGGTGTAGATCTCGGTGGTGCCGATGTTGGCGTGGCCGAGCAATTCCTGGATCACCCGCAAGTCCGCGCCATGCTCGAGCAGGTGCGTGGCGAAGCTGTGGCGCAGCATGTGCGGCGTGATGTTGCGCTCCACGCCCGCGTGGCGCACGCGCTGCTTGATGTGCAGCCAGAGCGTGACGGCGGCAAAGGGCGTGCCGCGCCGGGTGAGAAAAACATTGGCCGGCGATTTGGGCGTGACCAGCCGGGGGCGGCCGGTGTCGATGAACCGATTCAAGGCGGCCACCGCCTGGCGGCCCACCGGCACCACGCGTTCCTTGTTGCCCTTGCCAATCACGTTCACAAAACCGGCGTCCAGATGCAGTTGCTCCAGCCGCAGGTTGCGGAGTTCGGATAGCCGCAGGCCGGAGGCGTAGGCGAGTTCCAGGATGGCCTGGTCGCCCAGCGATTCCGGGGTGACGGGTTCCACCGGCGCCAGCAGTTGCTTGATTTCAGCGTCCGACAACGCCTTGGGCAGGCGTTTCCAGCGGCGCGGCAGGGACAGGTTTTCGGCCACGTTCAGGGGCAGGATTTTTTCGTTTTCGGCAAATTTGTAGAGGGCCCGCAAGGCGGCGATTTCCAGATAGAGGCTCTCGCTGCTGAGGCGTTTGGGGGAACCCGCGGGTTCGTCGGCCGGCCGGCGCGCGCGCTCGTACTGGAGAAATGCCATGAGGTGCTTCAGCTCCACCTGGTGCCAATCGGTAAGGCGCTGGACCCCGGCCCAGGCCACAAACTTGCCCAGCAGCGCGGCGTAAGTGCGGGCCGTGTTGTCGGACTGCCCGCGCTCGTGCCGCAGGTATTGCAGAAAATCTTCGACCAGAGTTTGCATGACAGCGGGACGGCTCCGGGCCATAGTAAGCGCCGTGGAGAAACCCGCAAACCTAATCGTCCTCGGGTGCTGGTTCGTTTTTATCGTCTATTGGATTGTTAGTTCGCTGAAGACGAAGCGCATCGCGGAACGGCAGAGCCCGGCCGCCAACCTGGCGCATCGATTGCCGGTGGCGCTCAGCTACTGGCTGATGGCCTATCAGAGGTTTCCCGATCCGCTGAACCGGCCGCTGCTGCCGCGAACCGAGTTGACCATGGCCCTGGGCGCGGCGGTTTGCGTGGCCGGCCTCTACATCACCCTCTGGGCGCGCCGCACCCTGGCCGGCAACTGGAGCAGCGACGTTACTTTCAAGGAGAATCACGAATTGATCCGCCAAGGCCCCTATCGCTTCGTGCGGCACCCCATTTACACCGGCCTGCTGGTCATGGCCCTGGGCACCGCCATCGAAGCCACGCGACTGCATTGCTGGATCGGGGTGCTGATCATGGGCCTCGGATTTTGGATCAAGCTGTCGCAGGAAGAGCGGCTGCTGTTGCGCCATTTCCCCGAGCAATATCCGCAGTACCGGCGGGAAGTGAAGGCACTGGTGCCGTGGATCTTATAGACGCTTGTCGCCGGGGAAACCGGTGGCCGCTGACAGAAGCATTCGCTTTCCGGAGTTGAAGCAGGGTCCGTTTATGCCCCGCTCACCGCTCAATGGGCCACGACCCACTCAGCATGAAATTCCTTAAACCCGTTGAGCATGAACTGCACGGCGATGGCCGCCAGCAAGAGTCCCATGATGCGGATGGAAATGCTCATGGCAATGGGGCTCAGCCAGTGGGCGCCGCGCGCCGCCAACCGGAACACCATGTAGCTCGCCGCCGCCACCAGGATGATGCAGCCGTACAAGGCGACGTGCTGCGGGATGGTGTGCGCCTCGTTTTCCAACAAGATCGTGGTGGAGATGGCGCCGGGACCCGCCAGCATGGGAATGGCCAGCGGCGTGACGGCGATTTCGTCCTTCTCGGTGCCCGCCTGCTGTTCCTCGTGGGTTTCCTGCACCCGCGAACGCTGCACCTTCAACATGTCCAGCGCAATGATGAGCAGGACGATGCTCGCGGCCATTTGAAACGCCGG
>CAYTJG010000492.1:0-3032 GCA_964437865.1 uncultured Bifidobacteriaceae bacterium
AACACCAATTATCACAATTGTCAGCCGATGAGCGGCATTCGCTGGAAACACTCCGCGACTCGGCTCATTCAACCCGGCTGCCGCGAATCGCCCTGGTGGAGAATCAAGCCTTGAACCATGCCGTGGAGCATGTCTTTGAACGAAAATCGGTGGTGCCGGAGCATGAACTGTTGAACGTGGCATTATCGCATCGGCCTGGGCAAGTGGATCTCAATCATTTGAAGGCGGCGGTGAGACATTCCGACGATTTGGTTAAGACCGAACGCGGGTTGTCCACGCGGCAAATTTTGGCCACGGAACTGGCTTTGATTCAGACCGTCAATGCGGGCTGTGATGCCGTTGCGCCCTTGCATCCCGGTTATCGGCCTGCCGACTGGTTGGGTGAAGATCAGCGCCGGGCCATTTATCACGTCCTGCGTACCAGTGACCGCATTACCGGTCTCCGTGGCTTGGCGGGCAGCGGCAAAACCACGGCGTTGCGCGAACTGGTCGCCGCCTGCAAAGAGGCGAAGATTGAACCGCTGTTCTGCGCGCCCACGGCAGCGGCTACCGATGTCCTGCGCAACGAGGGATTCGAGGCGAAAACGCTGCAAAGCCTGCTGCTGACAAAGCCGGCGTTGTCCGCCCGTCAGTTGGTGGTGCTGGACGAGGCCGGCGCGGTGGGCGTGGATGACCTGAAACGGTTGTTTGACTTGGGCCAGGATTGCCGGATTGTCCTTTCCGGTGACACCGGCCAACACGCCTCGGTGCCGCGCGGCGATGCGTTGCGGATATTGGAGCGGCATTCCGATTTCAAGTCCGGTCAATTGACCGCCATCCGGCGGCAACGCAAAGCTGAGTATCGCAAGGCCGTGGAACTGGCGGCGCAGAAGCGCACGGCGGAAGCCTTCGCGCAGTTGGAACAAATGGATGCCGTCGTTGAATTGTCGGACGGCGCACTTCACGACTCGGCGGCAAAATCATACCTGAAGGCGTTGGCGGAAAATAAATCCGCGCTGCTGGTCGCGCCCACTTGGGCGGAAATCGAAGTGGTAACCGAAAAAGTCCGGGCGGCGTTGAAAGCCTCCGGGCGTTTGGCTGGTGACGAGAAGGAGTTTCAAGTTTTTGATTCGTTCTCGTGGACGGAAGCGCAAAAGCGCGACGTGCGCCAATATCGTCCTGGCATGGCCATTCGGATTCACCGGAACACAGATGATTTTCGTAAAGAGGAAATGGTTTCCGTGGTTGCGGTCGAAAGCGATTCGCTGAAAGTTCAACATGCTGACGGCAAGGAAACTCTTTTCCCTTTGGGTCAAGGCCACGCCTTGTGCGATGTGGGGGAGAAACGGCAATTGAAAGTGGCGGCGGGTGACAAGCTGCTGTTGCAAGCAAACGCAGTGGCCGGACGCAAGCACTTCGTCAATGGTGAACTGGTCGAGGTCAAGGCCATACAGGGTGATTCCGTTTTGCTGGCCGATGGCCGGGTGATTCCGGCCAATTATCGCACGTTCACGCACGGTTACGCCGTCACTTCCCACGCCGCCCAGGGCAAGACCGTGGATGAAGTGCTGGTCGTGGCCTCCTCGCGTTCGTTACCGGCCATCAGCCAGGAACAATTCTACGTCAGCATCTCGCGGGGTCGTGAACGCTGCCGGATTTTTACGGACGACAGTGATTTGCTGCGTTCGCATACCACCCGCTCCAGCGCCCGGCTTGCGGCCGTTGAGGCTCTCCCCGCCCCGACGCAACACGGCTTCCTCGAAACCATTTTGGAGCGCGGCAATCGCTTCCTGAAACAGTTCCGTCAACGCATCGCGCGAACATTTTCAATTCAAACAACCGAAAGGACCATCCATGAAATCAAGTCAACTGAACAGCAACGAACCACCGCCCGCGGCGTCAGCGTCTAGCCCGCACGACAATCCGTGTTACGCCACGGATTCAACCACCGC
Source organism: uncultured Bifidobacteriaceae bacterium (assembly GCA_964437865.1). Lineage (GTDB taxonomy): Bacteria > Verrucomicrobiota > Verrucomicrobiia > Limisphaerales > UBA11358 > UBA11358. The sequence continues at coordinate 1,932 of CAYTJG010000492.1, forward strand.
CGCGCTGGACGTAATGGCCGACGATGGCACCAGCTATCTGCTGCCTTACGCGCAATTCCTGTATGCCGAGCGGATTGCCAATCCGGCATTGGAGAAGGAGCCGGACGCCCCGCCGGAAAAGCTGCTGGTTCATTTCGCGCAGGCCGATGTCGTCGTCCTGGGCAGCGGCCTCAAGCGGCTGGCAGCCGGGATTCAAAAGTACGAATTGCGATTTGTGAAGTCGGCGGATCGCCGGTTGGCCGCCACCTTGAACACCCACGTTGCCGGCGTAACCCTCACTTTAACCAATAAAATTGTATGAATCCTGAACGCAAAGAAATCCTCAATCTGGTCACACTGCCTGGACGGCTCACCGTCTCGGAAGCTGCCTGGCGGCTCGGTTTCGAGCCGGACCATATCCCGATTCTGGTCAGTGAAGGCCAACTCAAGCCGCTGGGCAATCCGCCGCCCGGAGCCATAAAGTATTTCCTGCCGGCGGACATTGAGCAAAAGAAAGGCGATGCCCGCTGGCTGGCCAAAGCCAGTGAAATCGTCCGGCTCAAGATCAAGGAGAAGAATGACAAGGCCGCCAAGAATCGCGGGCGCAACGGCGTCGCCCCAAAGGCCAACGAAGCTACCGCCACCTGAAATAATCTGCGTGCCCCGCGTTTTGATGGTACGGCTCGCGGTCCGCCGTCAAGGTAGTGCGCCCTGTCGCCCTTCGCCTCCACCTTGACGGCCACCGCTTGCGCCGGGGATTTCCACTTGGGAAGCACGCTGCAAAAATGGCTTCGCCGGATGAATCAATCCTCCCATTCGTCAGGATCGCAATTATCTTCCCGCCAGTAATAGTGTGGAGGTGGAAATGGATTCCAATCGTCTGGTTCGCGCGGCGGCGGTGGCGGTGATTGAACGATTATCACCGGTGGAACACGTCCAGCCTGTTGCGGAAACCTGCGCCGCAAGCCGCCGCTCAATACCCAAGCCAGGAGAATCGCCAAGAGGCCGATGATTCCAAGCAGGACATAAAGCGCGTGCTCGTGAACGAACCCGTTCAGGTCATCCAAGACCGATTCCTCCAGCTTCAACACTTTGATTTGCCACGATTGCATGATGCCCTCC
>CAYTJG010000493.1:0-3027 GCA_964437865.1 uncultured Bifidobacteriaceae bacterium
TTTGGCTGATGCAGGGAGCAGAACCCACCGGCTTGGGTTTGCGGGAAAGTTCAACTTTTGGGCGTCGGCTCATGAGGTTTCAAGCGCTAGGGTAGGGCGTTTGTTACGGGCGACTCAAGAACAAGTGGCTTGCCCTTACCGGCGGCTTGCAATTAGATTTTGCCGGTGCCCCTTTGCGCGACCGACATCAAACCGCCTCCGTCAAGTGAGTCATTGAATGTCCTGTTCAGCATTATGGTCCATACTCCCGTATCCGCCGCCAGGTCGGTGTGGGATGATGACCTGGCGATGGCAAAGAACACCGGACTGCGGACTGGCCCGCAACTGTCAAAGAATACATGAGCAAGCGACGGCTTAAACTTCATCCGCAACCACCACCGCCGGAGCGGCCGCCGGCGGAACCCGCAGGGCCGGCCATGCACTCCGCGCTGGTTTGTCTCCTGCTGGTCGCCGCCACCTTGGCGGCGTATTGGCCGGTGTTTCTTTGTGACTTTGCCGGTTATGACGACACAGTTTACGTGACCGAGAACTGGCATGTGTTGCAGGGACTGAACTGGCCGGGTGTGGACTGGGCGTTCGCAAATTTATCGGCGGGATTTTGGCATCCGCTCACCTGGCTCTCCCTGATGCTGGACGCCACCCTGTATGGCCAGCACGCGTGGGGCTTTCATTTGACCAATTTGCTGTTGCACCTCGGCAGCACCGTGGTGCTGTTTGCCGCCCTGCGGCGGGCGACGGGCGCGCTGTGGCGCAGCGCGCTGGTGGCGGCCTTGTTTGCTTTGCATCCGTTGCACGTGGAAGCGGCAGCCTGGGTGGCCGAGCGGAAGGAAGTCCTGGGCGCGTTCTTCGGATTCGTTTCGCTCTATTTCTATGTGTGCTATGCCCGGCCGGCCAGCGGCAGCCGGCCGGCGACCACCGGCAATTACTGCCAGGCCCTGTTCTTCTTCCTGTGTGCATTGATGAGCAAGCCAATGGTGGTAACGCTGCCTGTGGTGATGTTGTTGCTGGATTACTGGCCGCTCAAACGGATGGAGGCATGGTGGAAATTGCTTCTGGAAAAGGGTCCGTATTTCGCGCCGGGACTGGTTATCGGCTTGTTGACCATTTACGCGGAGAAGACGGTAGGGGCGGTGTCGACGACGACGGATGTGCCGATGACGATGCGGGTGGCCAATGCAATTGTGTCTTACGTGCGGTATCTGGGGCAGACGTTCTGGCCGGTGAACCTGTCAATCTCTTATCCGTATCCAAAGACGATACCGATGGTGCTGGTTGTCCTGTCAGCCCTGCTGCTGGCGGGGATAACGGTGGCGGCGGTGCGTGAGGTGAAGCGGCGGCCGTATGTGGCGGTGGGGTGGTTTTGGTACGTGATCACGCTGCTGCCGGTGAGCGGGTTGATCCAGGTAGGGGCGTATTCGCGGGCCGACCGTTTCACTTACGTGCCCCTGGTCGGCGTGTTCATCGGGTTGATATGGGGCTTAAGAGAGCTAAGCTTTCGCTGGCGGATTCCGAAATCCGTGTTGATTTACCTGGCCCTGGCAGTTTTGGCGGCTTGTGGTTTGCGCACGGCGGACCAACTGCGTTATTGGCGGAATCCCAACGTTATCTTTCGCCATGCCCTGGCGGTGACCCGGGACAATGACCTTGCCTTGAACAACGTCGGCTATGATTTGATGAACAACGAGGGCAAGATTGACGAGGCCATGGATTATTTCCGCCGGGCGATCAAGATCAATCCAAACAATGTGGAACCCTGGGGCAACATGGGATTCGCCTACGCCGAGAAGGGGCAGTTTGCCGACGCGATTCCCTGCTACGAGAAGGCGCTGAGCCTGAACCCCCGGCACGCGAGCACGCACAACAATCTGGGCAACACGCTGTCGAGCCTTGGAAAAATTGACGAGGCCATGGACCAATACCGGCTGGCCCTGCAATATCAGCCGGATTATGCCGAGGCGCACAACAACCTGGGCATTGCCCTGGCCCAGAAGGGCGATCTGGACCAGGCCTTGGTCGAGTTTCGCGCGGCCGTTCAATACAAGCCCGGTTACGCCATCGCCCATAACAGCCTGGGCAATGTTTTGAGCATGCGCGGCCAGTATGCCGACGCCCTGCCCGAATATGAGGCGGCACTGCATGAGGACACGAACTATGCCGAAGCCCATAACAATATGGGATATGCCTTGTTCCAACTGGGGCGTCTGGATGAAGCAGTAGTCCACTACCAGGCGGCCTTGCGTTTGAACGGCAGTTACGCCCAGGCCCGTTACAACCTGGGCTGCGCGTTGATCAGCCTGGGCCGGCGCGATGAGGCGGTTGCGCAACTCACCCAGGCGTTGCGGCTGAAACCCGATTACGCCGAAGCGAAGGAAAAACTGCGGCAGTTGAACGCGCCGGCCACCAATCCGCCCGATGAAAGCCCGCCGAAACCATAAGACGGGAAAACCTGCTCCGGCCACGGCTGCCCTTCCGCCATCCGCCGGCCGAATCCACCTGTGGGCGGCCAATCCGATGGCTGCGGGTTTGGTGTTGTTTCTGCTCACCTTTCTTGCCTATCTGCCGGCGTTGCATGGGGGCTTCGTCTGGGACGATGAAATCATGGTGTCCAAAAGCGCGGTGATCAGATCTCCGGAAGGGTTGTATACCATCTGGTGCACCACTTCCCTGCCGGACTTCTTTCCGCTGACCTCCACGAGCCTGTGGTTGGAGTGGCGGTTGTGGGGGATGAATCCGATGGGATACCATGTGACGAACATCCTGCTGCACGCCGGCAGCGTCATCCTGCTCTGGCGGGTGTTGAGGCGGCTCAATGTTCCCGGCGCATGGCTGGTGGCGGCGGTTTTCGGGGTGCATCCGGTCAACGTGGAATCCGTGGCCTGGATTGCCGAACGCAAGAACACGCTGGCGATGTTTTTTTATGCCGCCACGCTGCTGTGCTGGTTGAAGTCCGACGGTGCCGGCCGGCGGGGATGGTATTGGCTCGGGATTGCCGCCTTTGTCCTGGCCCTGCTGAGCAAGACTTCGGTC
>CAYTJG010000494.1:0-1036 GCA_964437865.1 uncultured Bifidobacteriaceae bacterium
TGACTTCAGTGCGTTTGAGCACGTTGTGATTGATGACTTGGTTCCCTACATTGACGCCAACTACCGCACGATTCCTGATCAGCCGCATCGCGCGCTGGCGGGTCTTTCGATGGGTGGCATGCAAACGCACGTGATTGCCTTGGCGCATCTCGATACGTTTTCGCATATTGGCATATTCAGTGGCGGCAGCGTCACCACCAACGAAATCTCCGATCTGGACGCGTTCAAGCAAAAGGTAAAACTGGTGTTCGTGAGTTATGGCAGCCGCGAAATTGATCCGGCGAATCGGCGAAGCGGCGGCGCCCCAAGAGGCTTTGGCGGCGATCCCAAGGCGAACACGGAAGCACTCAAGGCTGCTGGCATTAACTGCCACTTCTATGTATCTCCGATGACGGCTCACGAATGGCAGTCGTGGCGGCGCAGCCTCCATGAATTCGCGCCGTTGCTGTTTCAGGATTAGCTTCACCCTTGCTTTTCCATTGAAGCGCCGACGACCAATGCAATTAAAGTCAAAGGGGGGTCCCCACCTTTCGGGTTCCTCCCATTCATCAATATCTCATCTGTTGGAGATCGGCAATCAGCCCCGGCCCGGTTGGATGCCACCCCAGTTTTTTCCGGGTTTGGACGCTCGAAGCCCGGAGGTCGTGGGCCGCGAACATACCCAGCCATCCGAAATGAGCTTGTGCTTCTGCGGGCGAGATTGATTTAACCGGCACCTTCAAACCGCGACCGATGGTTTCGGCAATGTCTTTCATCCGCACGCCCTCTTCGGCCACGGCATGGTACCGGGCGCCAATTTCGTTCGTTTCCAGCGCCAGCAGGTAAAGCCGGGCAACGTCCGAAACATGTGCCGCCGCCCAGCTATTCTGCCCTTCGCCGATATAAGCGGAAACACCCTTCTCCCGGGCTATGGCAATTGCGTAGGAGATCAACCCTTGCTTGACGGTGTCGTGCACCTGAGGCAGTCGCATGACCGAAGCGCGGACACCCCTGGGTATCAGAGCCAGCGCCGTCTGTTCCGAAACCCGTGGGAATG
>CAYTJG010000494.1:1046-3019 GCA_964437865.1 uncultured Bifidobacteriaceae bacterium
AAGTTCGGGGGGATGACATTGTCTTCGGTCGCAATCTGGCCCGGCCCACTCAATCCCGCCGTCCCGCCGGTAACAATGAGGGGTTTGGCGGAGCCAGCCAGCACAGAACCAAGCGCTTCGATGGCTCGTTTATCGATCTCACAGCTCTCTTGAAAGTTTGCAAAATCGTGAATGAAGCCCAGATGGATCACAGCATCCGATGCCGCCGCACCGCTGCGCAGACTGCCGAGGTCGGCGAGCGAGCCGCGATGGACGTCTGCACCCGCGGCGGCAAGCGACTTGGCGGCCGCCTCCGAGCGGGCCAGGCCAAGAACCTGATGTCCCGCTTTGATGAGTTCCTGAACGACCGCCGAGCCGACGAAACCGGTGGCGCCGGTGACAAAGATACGCATATTGATCTCCTTTTATTTATGGACGTTTGAATTTACTTACCGCGGCGACAATGTAGCCACTGGCTGCTTTGTTGTCAATGCCTACTTATTGTAATTTTCCGCCAACCCGGTAAGCTTCCGCCCATGAAGTCTGCCAATCGTCCCTACCACCATGGCCATCTCCGCCAGGAGCTGCTGCGCGCCGCCGAAGCGGCACTGGAAGCACGCGGTGTGCAGCAATTGTCGCTGCGCGAATTGAGCCGCGAGCTGGGCGTAAGCCACGCCTCCCCCCAACGGCATTTCACCACGAAACAAGACCTGCTCAATGCGCTCGCCACCGTTGGTTTTCAAAGATTGGATGCCCTCACCGCGAAGGCGGCGGCGGCGCGCGGCCAGGATTGCAAGGAACGTTTGATAAAGGTGGCGCTGGCGCACCTGGGGTTCGCGCTCAAGCACCCGGCCTTGCTGGCCTTGATGTTTGACGCCAAACGACAACCCGTGCTGCCGCCGGAACTGCTGGCGGCCCTGCAGACGGCGTTTTCACATGTCCCGAGAATTTTGCAAGAGGGGCAGGCAGCCGGGAAGATCGTTCCAGGCGATCCCTACCGTCTGGCCCTCGCCGTTGGTAGCGTGGTTCAAGGATTGGTTGCCATTTCCATTGACGGCAAAATCAAGGGCGAATCCCTCAAAGTCATCGTGCCAGAAATTGTCGGTCATGTATTGAACGGGTTGAGCACCAGCAAATCCAAGGCTTAATCCGGCCCCGGCGATGCGGCGGAGGTTGGCGGCCTTGGGCCGGGTTGTTCAATCAATCCGGAAGGTGACCCAGCGCCGGTCCGATTTGATCAGCCCCCCCGCTGTCGGGCCAGGTGATCGTCATCCGATCATTTGGCTGGGAGGCCGATTTTGGGCTTGCGCAGGTTTGGCGCGGGTTGTATTAGCTTTCGTTGTTTGCACTAAAAGCCCGGTAAATCTGATTGGATTATGCAAAGCAACGCCAAGACTGTTCAGGAATATTTGAAGGAACTGCCCGCGGATCGTCGCGCGGCCATCAGCGCGGTGCGGGGCGTCATTCTCGCGAATCTGCCCAAGGGCTACGAAGAGTGCATGAGTTATGGCATGATCGGCTACGTGGTGCCGCACAGCATTTATCCGCCAGGGTATCAGTGTAATCCCAAGCTGCCGTTGCCGTTTGTGAATCTGGGTGCGCAGAAGAACCACCTGGCTTTGTATTTGATGTGCTGTTACGGCGACCCGAAGTTGAAGGCGTGGTTCGAGAAAAAGTGGCGGGACGCGGGCAAGAAGTTCGACGCGGGCGGGGGTTGCGTGCGGTTCAAGGAACTCGCGGATGTGCCGCTGGAAGTGATCGGACAGTTGGTGGCGAGCCTGCCGGTAGAGGTTTATATCCGCCGCATCGAGAAAGCATTCGCGGAAATCGCGGCAGCGAGAGCGGCCAAGAAAACGGCCAAAGCCAAGCCTGCGAAAACGAAACCAAAGAAGAAAGGAGCGTAAGGGTTTGCCGCATGACACGCCGTAACTTTGCCCGTCGATTTTCATTTCTCTTTGCCTCGGTGAAACTGGGCAAGAAGCCGCTTGGCCTGC
>CAYTJG010000495.1:0-2962 GCA_964437865.1 uncultured Bifidobacteriaceae bacterium
TCGATAGATGCGAGAGTTTTTTTACTTTGCCGGTTCCAAGGGCACATAGATATCCCTGAACCCAAAGCCTGGCGGCGTACCCGCCGGAGGATCGACCGTCACCAGAAACGACGGGTCCTGCCGTAATCGGCGGCCGCTCTTGGGCAGCCAGGAGCGGAACAATGTCTCATAGCCCCGGGCGATCGCCCAGACGGGACAATTCCTCGCCACCACATAATCGCCGCCCGCGAGCGTGCGCACGCGCAGGGGCTTCCTGGGCGCGTACCGCTCGTCCACGGTGGCACAGACGTCATAACGCAATTTCTCCGGCGGGATGACCTTTGGATTATCCAGGGGCACGCCGATGAACAACGAATCCTTGCGGGGCAGCCCGTCTTTTTTCAGCCTCGTTTTAAACTCCAGCCATGTCTGCTGCGCCCCGTCATAAGGCCCCACGTGCCGCATGTACGCGACCCGTTGCGGTTCCAGCGTGGTCACTTCAATGTTCCATGGCTCCGCTTTAGTCCGGGGCCGTTTCGGCTGCAACGGCATATAAAGATCCACCCGCTGTTTCTTGGTTGCGATCCCCTTGCGGGCCTCCACCAGCACCAAGAAGGCCGGGGCCGGCCGCAACTCCCGGGAACTCTGCGCGAGCCATTTGCCATACAGAAACTGGAAGGCGTCCTTGATTTTCATGAGGGGGCAATTTTTTACCACGGCGTGGTCGCCGCCAGCGATGGTCTGCACCGCCACCGGCGGCTTCGGCTCATAGGCTGCAACCACTGTAACGCACGCATCGTAACGCAACTCCGCGGCCGGCGTCCCTGCAGGATTATCGTGTCCAATGCCGATGAACATCGAGCGCTTGCGCAACTGCTTGTCCGCCGACAGGCGGCCCACCAGGTCAAACCACGTTTGTTTGGTCTCTTCGTAGGGCCCGACATGGCGCAAATAGGCCACGCGCAGCGGTTTGATTTTTCGGGTAATGACTTTCATGGTTTTGGTGGTGAGGTGATTCGTGTTGAAAGTGGTCAAGGGAACACCCGGCCGGAAATGCACGCCGGACGGCGCGGGGCGAATGGCGATGGGCCCCGTCGCGTGGCGAAACTCTGCCGGTGAAACTTCGTAGGCCGCCTTGAACGCCCGGGTGAACGCTTCGTGCGCCTCGTAACCGGCGTCCAGCGCCACTTGGATGACCGGTTTGGCGCCCGATCGCAATGTCAGCGCCGCCCGCTCCAACCGCAGCCGCCGCACATGGTCCGCAATCGTCTCCCCGGTCATCGCGGCGAAGATGCGATGAAAATGAAAGCTGGAAAAACAGGCCACCCGCGCCAACGCCTCCAAATCCAACGCCTCATCCAGATGCGCCTGGATATGCGTCAGGACCCGCAGAATGCGGTCATTATAATCGTTCCAGGTGGTCTGATGCTTGGGCTGTGCGCCGCTCATTTGCACGCTAAATTAGCAAACGCCCTTGCGGGCCGCTTGACTAATCTTGCGGTTTTGGAACGAGGACAAACGCGAATACCTGGGGTTCCGATGGGGAACATTCACCGATCGGAGTGATTTTCTTGCGTGGAGAATTTTTATTGCGCAAGCCTCGCGGGTGGGGTGACCATTGGCTGGTAGCCCGACCATGAGACCGAATGAGCCATTTGCTTTACCAGTTGCCACCGCGGTTCATTGGCTGGCCACACGCGCTTCAAACAATCAAAACCCTAAATCTCATGTTTACTCCTATGGCATCTTTAGGCGGACTCTTTGTTCTGGTTTATTTCGCATGCATCATAGCCGTCATCATCTACCTTTTGCGCCTGCTGGGCCGATTTGTCAGCGCCCACGAGCGGATGGCGGCTTCGTTGGACATCATCGCCCGGAAGCTGAAAGATGAGGCCAAGCCGTGACGGGCTGGCTCGCGATGGAAAACCGGCCACGGACCGTAAACTTCGGGTTACACCTTATGGCGAAGTGAGGCCAGACCGGGTAGGGTGGCTTCAGTGTCAAGCCCAACACCACAAGCTGTAATTAGTGGCTGACACAAACCAAAGTGAGCCATGCTTATGTTTAAAATGTTAAGGACTTTTGTCAATATCGTCATATGGGTGGTTGAGCTCCTGCTCACGTTCCGGTTTGTATTTGAGTTTTTGGTGGTTAATACCGGCACGCCTTTCGTTGGCTGGCTTTATGGGGTCACGGCGCCGCTGGTGGCACCTTTTGCCAAAATTCTTCCGAACTGGAAAATTGCAGGTTTCGTGGTTGATTTTGCCACCCTGGCCGCGATTGTCGTGTTTGCGATAGTCGGCTCCTTGATTCTGATGCTCTTTCCTTATCCGCGCAAAGTGGCGGTGGTATATGAAGTGCCCGCTGATAAGTAGATAGCGGATAAATGATCCCCAAGACCGAGCCACCCTTCAACAGGTTTGAGGCGGAGTCGCTGAGTTGGAAAAGGCAGGGGTGGCAAGGGCCTCCAACTTGATCTTCATGCAGGTATAATGGTACCAGGCAAGGAACTCCAAATCAGTCTCAGTAAAGGAATTAAGCCATTGAAGGCGTCCGGGATGGTCCAGTTCGCGCAGGCAATGCAGTGGGCAATCGGCGGGGTTGCATTGATCCACCGGACACGCCGTAAGAACCTCCAGCAAGCGAGTGCGGAGTGCCTCGAGGGATGATGTGGGCGGGGCCTGTTTCACGATCCAGACGATCGACCGTCGCACATAACAACCAAATGTCAATCGAGCTTCGAAGCGCTCTTGGTGTGCGAGTTGAACGGGACGTCACTCGGCAGTACGCTTCGCAACGAGAGGCCGTCCTGATGGAAAGGGTCAGTTGAAAGAGGCCTGGAATAAGGACAGTTCGGCAACGGAGCGATGACGCTACCATCAAAGCCGATGAGGATCGGGTGTGTGCGAGCGAAGGCGGTTGGTGCTCCCGCACGGAATTGAACCGTGATCACAAGTTTAGGAAACTCGTGCTCTATCCATTT
>CAYTJG010000496.1:0-2935 GCA_964437865.1 uncultured Bifidobacteriaceae bacterium
CAGTCGCGCCAACGTCCATTTCTGCCTCGGCCAGTCCGGACTCTAGTTTGACCCATTTTACGGCATAAATCCTGCTAAACTTGGGCAGTGAACAGTATCTTTCGCGTTTGGTTGGCCGTTTTGATTTTGGGAGCGGCTTCATCCGTAAATGGCGCGGATGTCGTATCCATCTGGGGAGGCGCCCGGCACGTGATAGTTCTGAAATCCGACGGCACGGTTTGGACATGGGGAGATAACAGCGACGGCAAGCTCGGCATCGGCCAGACGAACACTCCTTATCAAACGACGCCTGTCGAAGTGCATGATGCGGCGAATGTCAGTTTTTTGAATTCGGTCAGGCTCATCATGGGCGGCGAGGAACACAACGTGGCCGTGAAGACCGATGGCACGGTCTGGAGCTGGGGGTGGAACGCCTATGCGCAGTTGGGCAATGGAACTACGAACACTTCTTGGGTGCCCACCCAAACCGGGCTGACCGCAAACCCGCCCTTGACGAATGTTATCAAGCTCGGTGGCCGGCCGTATTTCACGCTCGCGGTCAAGTCGGATGGAACCATCTGGGCATGGGGTATGAATCAATACGGCCAGATGGGCAATGGCACGGTCAACAGTCCGGTTTCGAGTCCGCAGGTGACAGTACCGGTGATGGTGGGCAACTCTGCCCCGGGCGGCCCCATCAACAACCCGCTGCAAGTGACCTGTGGCTATACATTCGGCGCTGCGCTGGCTGCAAATGGTACAGTCTGGACCTGGGGAACCAGCCGAGCCGGCGAGTTGGGCAACGGCGCGACCGGCGCTGGCTATTTTCCGGCACAAGTTCCCGGCCTGACGAACATTACCTCCATTTCTGCCGGCTGGGGACATATGCTGGCACTGAAGTCAGATGGAACGGTTTGGGCGTGGGGAGGCAATGCGAGCGGTGAAGTCGGCGACGGAACTGCCGTCAACCGCTACAGCCCCGTTCAAGTTTTGAACGTCAGCAATATCATTTCTGTTTCCGGTGGCGACAGCCATTCCTCAGCCTTGGCGGCGGACGGCACCGTTTGGAAATGGGGATTGAATGATTTGGGCGAATTGGGAAATGGCGCGACCAACGCCATGCCCAACCCATTTCCGACGAATATCCTGACTGACACATTCGGCAATGGCTTTAGCAACGTGGTTCTGCTTTCTGCGCGCGATTACCACAACATCGCCCTCAAGGCGGACGGTTCAGTCTGGACATGGGGCTGGAACAATGAGGGCCAGTGCGGTAACGGCACCATCACTAACACCTGGCGGCCCACACCAGTCGTCGGTCTGGGGGCGCGCGTGCCGCTACCTTTGAGCATGGTTTCCAGCGCCCAGCCAGGTTTTGCGAATCTTGCCTGGCCCACCGCCACCGGTGAGTATTTCTCCGTGGAATATTCCACTAATCTCGCAAATGGATTCACTGGATGGCAAAGCAATCTGTTGGCCACGCCGCCAGTCAACCAAACTGCCGTGCCCATTACCAATAGGCAAACCTTCTACCGGCTTAAATTTTGACCGTCAAGCGGTCAAACTAGAGTCTGAACACATTTCCTGGGATTCATGGCTGTTCCGCCAGTGATGGATCTCCGAAAAAGGTGTCAACCCATTGCATGGTTCGTTTTGTTGCAAACCAATCTCTAAAAGCTGGCATGCTGGGTGCATCGCCTTTCGCCCCGCCGTCATCACGCGGCGGGAACCAGGAAGACGCGGTGGATTGAAATGGTCGGTCCTGGAAAAATGACACGCTTTGCCTTTCCCAATAGTTCAGCGGTCGGCGGCAGGCGGGTCAGGCGGCAGCGGGGAATGGGCGGGGAAGAGACGAAAGGGACGAAATTTTCGCGCGCATGTATTTGCGCGAGCCGCGAGACGTCCGCCAATAATCACCCGTGGAAGTATCCATTCACCCGCTGGTTGGCTATATCCACGCTGGGCCACAGCGGCGGAGGACCGCCGCACGACGCTGGCGCCGAAAAACTTGTTGGTCTGGTTCGAAAGACAAATCCCGTCCCCGTGACAGCCGCTATTTCTTCGGTGGCGAATTATCTCCGGCACCTTCCGGCAGGCCGGGCAAAGAAAGCAGAATACCCGCTCCCCCCACGAAACACGCGGACACATCGCCGTAAAAAGGGAATGGCGGCAGCGACAGCCGCAGGCCATGCACCAATAGGATCACCCCTTCCAACACCATTAAGAAGCCGAACCACGGTATGGCCACGCGGAATTTTTGCGGCCAGATGGCCAGGAGCAAATACCAGGCGCCCACCAGGGCGAAGGCCCCCGCCGCCATCCGGAGCCAGTAGTCCAGCATTGGGTCATAAGGAATGGGCTTGGCCCCGAGCCCTTCCAGAAGCCGATCGGCTTCCGCCCAGGAGGCAAACACGCCCACGGCGGAGATGCCCCAGGCAAAAGCTGAAAAACCGAGAAAAAGTCGTAATAAACGCAGTTGCATAAGATTAGATCGCCATTCACCCGCCACCAACGTGACCCATTGGAGGCTTGAATAGTGATTATTCGGGGGCAGGTCAAACAGAATCCGGTGCGTGAACCACCCCAACATTTCCTTTGGCGAACACCTAAAACCAGGAAGACGGGTCAAACTATAGTTCGGCCTTTTCGCGTTGATTCGCGGCTAAATTCTTGCACCTTTTGCGCCTTCGTGCGGCAAACCAATGGAGTGCGCAGCCAATTGAGTGCGGAATGCGGAATGCCAAATCGCTGGCCGAGCGATGCTCGGCGCTCCGAGGGCGGAGGTGCGGAATTGCGGGGTGGTGGTGTGGCGAGTTGGTCGGGGGCTGTGGGCACGCGGGCCGAGCGATGCTCGGCGCTCCGGGGGCGGACGCGTGGTGCGCGGGCGCGGTGGAGAAGGCGTGGCGAGATGGTTGGGCGCGGTGGGCACGCGGGCCGAGCGATGCTCGGCGCTCCG
>CAYTJG010000497.1:0-2922 GCA_964437865.1 uncultured Bifidobacteriaceae bacterium
TGGAGCTGCTTGGTCCAGCCGCGCTTGGCGTCCAGATGGCCGAAGAACAGCATCAGGTGGGCCGCAAACTGCGCCTGCTCCGCCGCCGAGGCCGGCGTGCCCTGGCGCGCCTTGTCGAAAATGGCCGCCGCGGTCTTCTCGGTGCAAAAGTCGGCATAGCAGTGCGGCAGGCCGTGATCGGATAACCGGCAACCTTGCTCATGGAAAAACTCGTGCCGCTTTGCCAACGCGTCCAGAAAGGCGGCGAAGTTGTGGATGTCCGTGTTCGCCGCGGCGGCCAATTGGTCCACCCACGGATTGAAGCTCGCCGGCAGGTGCACCGTGAGCGCCTTGTCCGGCCGGAACGCCGGGAACATTTTGGTGGGATGCTTCTGCCGGGCAAAGGCGCGGTGCCAGGCCAGGTCGTCCACCGGATCGTCCGTGGTGCAAACCACTTTCACTTTCATCTTGCGCAGCAGGCCCTGGGTGGTCAGCGCGGGCGTGGCCAGTTGGGCGTTGGCTTTCCGCCAGATTTTGGCCGCCGTGTGTTCGCTGAGCAAGTCGGCGATGCCGAAGTGGCGCTTGAGTTCCAGGTGCGTCCAATGATAGAGCGGATTGCGCAACGTCCGGGGAACGGTGGCGGCCCAGGCCTTGAATTTCTCCTCGGGCGTGGCGTCGCCCGTGCAGAACTTCTCCGCCACGCCGTTGCTGCGCATGGCGCGCCATTTGTAATGGTCGCCCTCCAGCCAGATTTCAAACAGATTCCGGAACTGCCGGTTCTCCGCAATGTCCTTCGGCGACAGATGGCAGTGATAGTCGAAGATCGGTTCCGCCTCGGCGTATGCATGATACAGCCGGCGGGCGGCCTTGGTGCCCAGGAGAAAATCTTCGTTGATGAAAGCCATGGTGGTGCGCGGTTGGTTCAAGCGTGCCGGGCGCTGCGCCCGGTCGTCTCGGACGGTTGATGGTGTCCCCAAAATACCGGTTTCAGGTGCCGTTCGAAAAGGTTTTCCGTCACGTTTCGCGCGATGATGGCCTCATGCTTCCGCAGCGCGGCGTAATAGCGGTCGCCCAGCTTGGCCGCCACCTTGAAGCTCACATGGAGCAACTGCCGGAAGCTGGCATTGTATGCCGGGTTCTTGGCATCGTGCCGCAAGGCCGCCACGAATTGCGCCGGCGTCCAGGCATCCACCGTGGCCACCGACGGCAGCTTTTGGCGGTCGATGTCAATGACCATGGCGTACGGCGCGCAAAACTCATCCACGTGCTCGCTCGCTTGGGCGTAGATCTCGCGGGCGATGTCCAGGCCGTCGCCGCCGGCTTCGGCCAGCCCGATCAACTCCTCCAGCCAGGTGGTGCCGGCGGTTTTGAGATGCAGCCCGGTCTTGAACTTCTCCAGCGCCCGGTGGATGGGCGCATAGATCGAAAACTTGTCGCTGCCGGAGTGTACGCTCAATTTGAGCGCCGGGGGCAGGGGATATTGCCGCACCGCAAAAGCCACCACCGCCAGGTCCTCGTTGAATTCCCTTTCAAACTGTCCCAGGTCGCCCGCGTAGTCCACCCCCTTGTTGAATCGGCCGGTGAATTTGGGCGCGATCGTCTGGAGCGGCACGTTCTCCTCGGCGAGCGCGGCCAGGATGATGAGCAGCTCGGGCGGCGTTTGCGGACGGTCCGTCTCGTCCATGGAAACTTCGGTGATGAAATGGGCGGCGCCTTTGGCCTGGGCGATGTGCCGGTAAATGCGCCCGGCTTCCCGGATCGCCGCCAGGAATTTGCCCGCCACCCGTTCCACCTCCGCGCGGGTGATCGCCAACGGTTCGGCCAGTTCCGGAATGGCGATTCGGCCCGTCAGCTCGGGGTGGCGATCCGCAAACGCCTTGATTTCGGCCGTCGGCGCGGGCTGCCCGATGCTGTCGGCCACATCGATGGTGAAGAAATCCGACGGCGCCAGGAAACGCTCCACGGTTTCCAGCCGGATATGGTCGGCGTCCACGTGAAACGGTTTCCGCCAGCCGAGTGCCTGCACGGCGGCCTCGGCCTCGGCCCGCAGGCTGGCCGGTTCCGTGCCGATGAAAAGGTGTTCGCGGTTGGACTTGTTCCAGACCGGCACAATCTCCAGGCCCAATTCGGCGGCGCGGAGGCAGGCGTGGAGTTGGGCCCGGCCCTGATGGCCAAAACGATCCCCCATGCCCAGTGAGAACTGGCCCAGTGGCAGATATTCGTTCATTGCGGGCAATTTTGACACGAAAAGCCAAAAAATTCGATACGATTTGGCACCATTTTTTATGAAAAACAGGGTGGTGGGGCGCGCCTCTCCGAGCGCGCCGCGCAAGTCCCACCGGCCTTGCCGGGCGTAAACGGTGCGCCCGGAGCGACGCGCCCAACAACTTCATTTCTCGGAGATTCAATTCGTTTCATTTTTTTATTCTGTGTTTTTTTGTGTTTTTTTGTGTTTCTTTGTTTCCTTAGGCCTTTCTTGATCCCCACCTCCCCGGCCAATCCAGGAAACGCCTGGCCCGGGGAGTGACTGCCTGCGCCCGCCGCCGCCGCTTCCCCCTCGTCCCCCCCCGCGCCGCCCGCCACACTCGCTGTCGGTCTTATCCTCATCCCCGCCAATATAACCTGTCCCCGGACAAAGGTGAGATATCGCCGCGACATCTTAAATAAGGCTGAAAGCTGAAGGCTGAGGGCTAAAGGGCATGGATCACAATCGGCAGAGCGCGACAGCAAGGAACAGAAAACGGTCCGTAGCGCAGACATTCCTGTCTGCGGGTAAAGGCGACCTTCCGGTCGCCAGTTCCACCTCCGGTCTCCAACGCTGAAAGCCCGCCCCACCGGGGCGGTTGAACCGCTCATCCCATGCCGATATTCGAGGTGCGCAATGATGCTATGCTCTAAAAACCCGCAACACCCGCTACAATGTTGATGGTCAATAACTTAATG
>CAYTJG010000498.1:0-2909 GCA_964437865.1 uncultured Bifidobacteriaceae bacterium
GGCAAGCAGCCCCCGGGCGAACTCGAGCCAAGGCGTTAAGTTCCGGACGACCGTTCGCAAATTTTCACATTTGGCTTTTTCATGAGGCCTCCGTGCCTGTAAAGTGCCCCCCACGCAGGCGCTGTGCGCAACCTTGCCCCGGTGGATAGTTGCGTCGCGCTTTCTGGGAGAAAAAATGAACAACCGACCCGGCCTGAGCGATGGGGCAAGGTGCCGCCACCCAAAGCGGCCAGCCAGCCCAATCATCAGCCAGTCGCCAACCGCATGAACATTGCCATAACCCGCATGACACGAAATTTGAAAACCCTGTTTGGCGCGGCCGCGCTGGCGGCCACCTGCGCCGTGGCCCAACCGGTAATTGTGGCACCCACAAACGTGACGCCGATCATTCCCGCTCCGGCCAAGGCAGAAGCGGTCGACGGCAATTTCGCGTTGACCGATGCCACCCGCATTCTGACGGAGAAGGCGTTTAACCAGGAAGCGCAACTGCTAGCTATCCGGCTGCGCGCCGCCACGGGTTACAAGATCCCGGTGAGATCGTCCCGCACCTCCGTGGATGCCCACGACATTCTCCTGACCACGAAAAATGCCCGGCCCGAGGCAGGCACCGAAGGTTACGACCTGTCGGCGACGGACGGCGGCGTGGTGATCTGCGCCACGACGCCCGCAGGCATCTTCTATGGCACCGAATCGCTGCTACAGTTGCTGCCGCCGGAAGTCTTTGCCACCAATCCCGTCCCGGGTGTGAACTGGCAGATCACCGGAGTGCAGATCGCGGACCAGCCGCGGTTTGCCTGGCGCGGTTTCATGCTGGATGTGAGCCGGCACTTCTACAACAAAGCCGAAGTGGAGCAGGTCCTGGACCTCATGGCGCTTTACAAACTCAACACCTTCCACTGGCACCTGGTGGACGATCAGGGCTGGCGCATTGAGATCAAGCAATACCCCAAACTCACCACCCAAGGCGCTTGGCGCGACGGCGTGGGTTTCGGGCTGGATCCCAAATCTACGACCGCCTATGACCAAGCGGGGCGTTACGGCGGCTTTTACACCCAGGCTGACATCCGCGAAGTGGTGGCTTATGCCGCCGCCCGGCACATCACGATCGTCCCGGAAATCGAAATGCCGGGGCACTCCTCCGCGGCCCTCGCCGCCTATCCGCAGTATGCCTGTCCAAACGCGCAGATTGCCACGCCGCTCAAGGGCGGGGTGTTCACCGGCGTCTATTGTGCCGGCAACGACGCGGTCTTCGATTTCCTCGGCAACATCCTCACTGAGGTAGCGCCGTTGTTTCCGGGCAAGTACATCCACATTGGCGGGGACGAGGTGGATAAAGCCAACTGGCGCGGCTGCGAGCTCTGCCAGGCCCGCATCAAGCAGGAGCACCTGAAGAACGAGGCGGAATTGCAAAGCTGGTTCACCCGGCGCATCGAAAAAATCGTCAATGCCCACGGCAAGATCCTGGTGGGCTGGAGCGAGATCCGCGAGGGCGGCCTGGCGCCCAGCGCCACGCTCATGGACTGGATCGGTGGCGGCGCCGAATCCGCCGCCAGCGGCCACGACGTGGTGATGACGCCCACCACGTATTGCTACTTTGACCATTATCAATCCACCAATCAAGCGGCCGAGCCCAAGGCGATCGGCGGCTATTTACCGCTCAGCCAGGTGTACAATTTTGACCCGATTCCGGAAAAGCTGGCCCCGGAGTTCCAAGCGCACGTGCTGGGTGGACAGGCCAACCTGTGGACGGAGTACGTGGCCAACTTCCGGCACGTGGAATACATGATGTTCCCCCGCCTCGGTGCCCTGGCTGAAGACGACTGGTCCCCCAAATCCGCGCACGATTGGGACAGTTTCCAAAAGCGCACGGCGCTCAACGAGAAGCGGCTGGAGGCCCTGGGCGTGAATTACCGGCCCCTGTCCAAAGCCGAGTAAGCCATGGAGGCTACCGGCCGACAACTGGTCTGCCTGCTCCTGTTTTTGGGGTTGGCGTGCGGCTGCCATACCCTGCCCCAGGCCGGCCGACCCGAGCCGCGCCAGGGCGATGAAATCGTTGCGGCCGGCCAGTTTTTCCACACCGACACCCGCGTGGTCCTGTGGCTGGATCCTGGCGGCTACGATGCGTATCGCGTCGATCGCCGGTTTGCGCCCCTGGACGAATCCGATTGGGCCACCTCGCAGGCTGAGGTCAAGGGGCTCGTCTATCCCAACCGCTACGGCTTCCGTCAAAACTCACTGAGTCCCGATGAAATCGAACGGGTGCGCGGCGGCGGCTGGGATCTGCCGCTGCTGCAACGGGTGATCGACCAGTTCGTGTTGCATTACGACGTGGATGGCCTCAGCCGAAGTTGCTTCCGCACCCTGCAGGATGAGCGCGGCCTCAGCGTGCATTTTCTCCTGGATCTGGACGGCACCATTTACCAAACCCTGGACCTCAAGGAACGGGCGAACCACGCCACCATCGCCAACGACCGCTCGATCGGGGTGGAGATCGCCAATATCGGCGCCTATCCGGTCGGAGGCCGGAATCCCTTTGCCAAATGGTACTGCACCAACGGCGCCAGCCAGGTCAGCCTCATCCTGCCCCACCTGCCGGACGGCAACGGCCTGCGCTCGACGAATTTTCCGGCCTATCCGGACCGCAACGAACTCGTGACCGGCACCATCCAGGGCCATGAGCTCGTCCAATACGATTTGACCCCGCAACAGTACGCGGCCCTGATCAAGTTGACCGCCAGCTTGTGCCGGATTTTCCCACAAATAAAATGCCAGTATCCCGTGGACGCCCACGGGCAATTAGTCCGGCACAAATTATCGGCGGCTGAACTTGCGAACTACCACGGCGTGCTCGGCCATTATCACATTCAACTGGACAAGGTGGATCCGGGACCGGCCCTGAATTGGGACCG
>CAYTJG010000499.1:0-2896 GCA_964437865.1 uncultured Bifidobacteriaceae bacterium
CCGGTGCTCGGAAATGACCATGCCCGCCTGGATCTTCAACCGGGCGATGATCGGCGCCTGCAACCGCTTGGGCGGCGACTTCACCTCGGTCATCATACCGTCAATCCGGTAGCGGAGGCGGAACTTCTTCTCCATCGGCTCGAGGTGGATATCAGAAGCCCGCAATTTGAAGGCGTCGACGATGATCTGGTTCACCAGCCGGATCAAGGGAGCGTCCGCTTCCACCTCGGTGGCCCCGTCATCCCCGCCAAGCTCCACGTTCTCACGCGTGAGTTCCTCCATGACGCCCTTGAACTCGGCGTTTTCGGACATGGACTTGCGCTTCTCAGCGCCGTAGTACTTGTTCAGCGCAGCTTCGATGTCCTGCTCGGAGGCCACCCGCGGCTCGATTTCCGCGTTCAGCAGGTGGGTCAGGGAATCGAGGGTGTTCAGGTCGGAAGGGTCGGCAATGGCCAGGCTGATCTTGCCTTCGCTATGGCTCACCGGGATCACCCGGTATTTTCTAGCCACATCGCGCGAGACCAGCGAAATGACATCGTCCTCGATCTTAACGTTGGTAAGATGGACCACTTCGGCGCCGAAATGGGCGGCCTTGGCTTGGGTGACATCCCCGGGTCGGATGGCCTTGTTGGCCACCAACAGGTCTACCACCCCCACGCCGGCGGCATGCGCCTCCTCCCGGGCTTTAGACACCACGTCGGCGCTGGTGAAACCGAGGTCAACCAGAAGGTCCAATAAATAATCGTCTTTTTCAGCCACGGGATATTCAAGCGGGTCCGGCTACTATTGAATTCGAGGAACACGCAAGGCGAAAGTTTTCACTTCCGTGACAAAAAGTCAATGTCAATGCACTCAATTTTCTTCACCCCGCCCGCCGCGGACGAAGCAGACGACCAGCAAATCATCAGAAGTGCTGGCCAAGCTTTGGCGATGGTCCACCTATGGGGCCGTTCCACCGCACCCCAGAATACAGCCTTCCGGCCGCAAAATGCGGAGGTTCGGCGAAAAAGTCTCAAGTGGGCGTCCCTGATCGACGACATAGGACGTGGCTTGGGATGCTATTGACGTATTTGGCGTCCAGCGGTCCAGCCGCACCTAAAACAAAATGAAAAACTGGACTATCGCCAAGCGGCTCACGTTTGCTCTCAGCACCTTATTGGCCCTCATGCTCCTGCTGGGAATCGTGAGTTGGCTGAAAACCGAACAGATTTCACGCAACGTGAATGGGATCGCCAGCGAAAGCCTGCCCGAGCTCACCCTGGCGGGCGACCTCCGTTTTCAGGCAGTGCTGCTGCGGGTAACCAATCTGAAGCATGTCCTATACGACGAGGCGGCCCAAAAGGACGGGCTGGAAAAGGAAGCCCAGCAGGAGGAACAGGCGTTAACCGACCTGATCGCGGGATACGAACAGCATGTCCAGGCGCCTGAACAGCAGGCGATCTTCACCAAGATCAAACCGCTCTGGACCCAGTATTTGGTTGAGACCCGAAAACTCCGGGATGCCAGCCGCCAGAAAGATACAGCGGCGACGCAGGCCTATCTGCTGGCCGCCGGCAAAACCGGCAACGAACTAGTCAAGGGGGTTGAAGACCTGCGCGATTACAGCGCCCATCAAGCCGCCGCCAGCACGCACACGATCGTACAATTGGTGGCCTTTTCCAAACAAACGGTGCTCGTGGTCATCACGGCCTCCGTGTTGTTGAGCGTGCTGGTCGGTTGGCTCATTACTCGCAGCATCACCGCCATTCTCAGCCAGGTGGCCAAGGATCTTTCCGCCGGGGCCGATCAAACGACCACCGCCGCCGGCGAGGTATCCACCGCCAGCCAGACGCTGGCCCAAGGCGCGGGTGAACAAGCTGCCTCCCTGGAAGAGGCCAGCTCGTCCCTGGAGGAACTCGCCAGCATGACCAAACGGAACTCCGACAACGCCCAAAAAGCCAATGACTTGGCCCGCCAGGCGCGCATGGCAGCCGACAAAGGCGCCGGCGACATGCACACCATGGGAAAGTCGATGGATGCCATCAAAGCCGCCAGCGATGACGTGGCCAAGATCATCAAGACGATTGATGAGATTGCGTTTCAAACGAATATCCTGGCGCTGAATGCCGCTGTGGAAGCGGCCCGAGCAGGTGAGGCGGGCATGGGTTTTGCCGTGGTCGCCGAAGAAGTGCGCACGCTGGCCCAACGCTCCGCCCAAGCCGCCAAGGAAACCGCCGCCAAGATTGAAGGCGCCATCGGCAAGACCGCCCAAGGCGTGGACATCAGCCACAAGGTGGCGGAGGCACTGAATGAAATCGTGGTGAAAGCCCGGCAGGTGGATGAACTGGCGGCGGAAGTAGCCACCGCTTCGAACGAGCAAAACCAAGGCATCAGCCAACTCAACACTGCGGTCAGTCAGATGGATAAAGTGACGCAAAGCAATGCCGCCAGCGCCGAAGAAAGCGCCGCCGCCGCGCAGGAACTGAATGCCCAGGCCTACTCGATGAAGGAATCCGTTGGCCGCCTCTTGAGTCTGGTCGGCGGCGAGGCCACCCCGGCCGTCGTTCCGGCAAACAACTTTCGTCGGGCCATGAATGGTCACCCGACCAAGGCCGCCCGGGAAGAACTTGCCGTCATCGCTGGCCAGCCAAATTAATCAGCCGCCGATCCGCACTCGCGCCGCCAGTCCGCAGGATTGAATGGCGGCCGCGAAGAATCGGCCATGCGCAGGGTGCCGGTCCGGGGCCGTCCCCGGCCGCTGACATACGATTCCGGACCAACCCTCACCCGCCAGAAATACTCCGCAACGAAAGGCCGGCCCACCACGCGCCGCTCAATGCGCGAACGGCCGATCCACGCGTACGCCTCAGCGCCCGGGACGGGCGCGCTCCGGTCCGGGGCCGTCCCCGGCCGCTGA
>CAYTJG010000500.1:0-2894 GCA_964437865.1 uncultured Bifidobacteriaceae bacterium
TGCATATCCTCTTCGCGGCCGGGCCGGAGGTGTGATGCTGGAGCCAGCGGCGCCAGGCGCGGGAAACACCGAGGAAACCGGTTCATCCACGCGCTCACCGTGGCAATCACGTTTTGTTAAGACGCCGCCACGCTCTTTCTGTTCGCCAACCGCCTTTCCCAAATCCGGGAGATTCTCTCCAATTTGCGCTAATTCCTTTCCTTGATGGCGCACAAAGTGAATGTCTCCTCCGAAGCGCCGAGCTCGGGTTGGCCGCACCGCGATTTGTAGGCGACGACGCGCAAAGTCATGGGCTTGAGGGTCCGTTTGCAGGGCACGACTTCAGGGTACCTTCCCGTGCCTGCCCCGACTTGGCGAATTTAGGCAGGTAAAAAGTATAACATGTCCGGTCCCCAGATCTCCGGTTTGTTCGAACTCCAGGAACCAATCTCCATCTTGGTCCGCCCCCGTCAGGCCGATGGGGACCAGGAGCCGCTCAAACCAACACAAGAGCAAACCCTTTTCCGTTCAATTGATTTCAAAATCCTGCTTGCGCATAGTCCATTCTTGTCGCACAAGTAATGTCGTGGAACGTGCCGATTGCGTGGTGACCCACCATCAACGTTATGGAGTATAAATCAAGAACCTCGGGCTGTAATTCGCAATCCGCTTCGCTGTCGCGTTCAGTGGCATTTACGCTGATCGAATTGCTGGTGGTCATTGCCATTATTGCCATTCTGGCAGGGCTGATCTTGCCGGCCATGGCGAGAGCCAAGGCGAAAGCTCGCCAGACCCTGTGCCTCAACAATGAAAGGCAGCTCGGTCTGGCCCTGGTGATGTACACCGCTGATTTCCATGACTCTTTTCCATATTACCCGTGGTGGGGATGCTGGGGCGGCAAGCTGGGTTCCGGCCAACCAGAGCAATACCCTGGCGGGAATGTCGCTGAAGCGGATCGGCCCGTGAATGCGTATTCACAAAATGTTAATGTGTACCATTGTCCGGGCGACAAGGGAGACCCACATCAGCCGGTGACATGGGGGCCCAGTGACTCATGCTTCAGTTGCTGGGGTAACAGCTATCTGATGGCGTGGAGAAATGGAGGTATTGATGCCAGCACGGGTTATTCGTATTTCGGCATTGAGGCCTTGGGGGCCGATAGTGGTGGCCTGGACGGTTCAAATCCGACGACTCCAATGAAAATGTCCGAGGTAGGTCAGAATCCCACCACCAAAATAATTTTGATGGACTGGCCGGCTGCGCCTGATCGGACACTGAATCAAACTGCCGCCTGGCATGGCGTTCCAGGCCAGGCATATTTCAATGTTCTTTACGGTGACGGACACGCAAAAGCCTATTTGTTCACCCCTGACGAGCGCGTCCCTCAAGTGTCCGAGGACTCGCCGGTGGATCTTGCCCACCGTGGCTACTGGTGAAATGCAGCGCCAGAAACATAAACGGTTGTATTTAGGCAAAACACGTTTCAAGAACCTGCTGCGGGAAGAGATTCTTAAAAAGACGCCGTCGTGATTTACCGTCGATTGCCATCGCCCACCCTTGCCTAATGCAAATGACGACGAGGCAGGCAGCGAGCCAGCTTGGGAAAACCGGGCCGTTATACCGGCGCGGCTCGGATCACGCGGGCGGCTGGGGGCCGGCGTATTGGAGCCGGGTCTGGACCTCCTTGAGGCCGCGCGTCATGAGGAATTCCCGGCCGTCGTCCAGCACTACCAGCGATTCGCCCACCGCCCCGGAACGAATGGCCTTGATGCGGTTGACATTCACGATGACAGAGCGGCTGATGCGCAGAAAGAGCTCGGGCGAGAGGGAGGCCTCCAGATTGCGCAGGGTCTCGCGCACCACGTGGTTGCCGGTGGCAGTGCACAGCACGGCATAATTGGCGGCGGCCTCGATGTAATTGACGTCCTGCGTGCGGACAAACAGGGTCTGGTTGCCATCCTTGACGGCGAAGCGATTGAGCCAGCCGGTGCGGGGCTCGTCGCCGGGCTGGCCCACGGGACGCCGGCGGGGCGAATTCAGGAGCCGCTGGCGAACCCGCCGCACGGCTTCCTGGAGACGCGCCCGCGTAAAGGGCTTGAGCAAATAGTCCGTGGCTTGCACCGCAAAGGCGTCCACCGCGTGCTCGTCGTGCGCCGTCACAAAAATGATGTCCGGCAGGGATTCCGCAGGCAGCGCTCGGATGACCTCCAACCCATTCATCTCCGGCATGTGCATATCCAGAAAGACCACGTCGGGCTCCTGTTCGCGGATGCAGTCGACGGCATCGGAGCCGTTGGCACATTCGCCCACGATTTCCACATCCGCTTCCTGGGCCAGGTATTTCCGGAGGCGGTTACGGGCCAGCGGTTCGTCGTCAACGAGCAGGGTGCGGATGTTCATGGGGCGGGCTGGAGTTGAGATTGGGGGACCGGGTGCGGCGCCGTGGCGGACCGGGGAATAAGGATGCGGGCCACAAAGCCGCCCTGCTGGCGCGGATACAATTCCAGGCTGGCCTCCTGGCCAAACATGGTCTGCAAACGGGCCCGGGTATTGGAAATGCCAACGCGCTCCTCGATCTTGCGGCCAACCAAATCAACCACGGGCCCGCTGTTGGTGATCTCCAGCCGCAGAAAATGACCTTCTCCCACCGGCTGCACAATGATCCGAATCCGGCTGGCTTCCTTGCGCGTCTGCACGCCGTGCTTGATGGCATTTTCCACGAGCGGCTGGAGGATGAGCACCGGCACCAAGTCATCCAGCATGGCCGGATCCACCTCTTGTTCAATGAGCAGGCGGTCGCCAAAGCGAATGCGTTGGATGAGGAGATATTGGTCCAGGAAATGGAGTTCCTCCCGCACGGAGACTTTCTGCCGGTGGGTGGTGGTGGTCACGCGCAACAACTCGCCGAGCGCCTC
>CAYTJG010000501.1:0-2878 GCA_964437865.1 uncultured Bifidobacteriaceae bacterium
ACAATGTCTGGCAATTATCGCCGCCCTATGAGCTTCAAAACAAAAGACCCTGGGGCAACAGGTTCGTTGCAGAGGTCACTCGGATGTTACATTTGAGACCGCGGGAGCCGTAGCACCAGCCGCAGTGGCCTGATGGCGGTTCCGGTTGCGACTGGATCGCGTCCGCGCCTGATGGTCGCAAAATGCGCCAAAAATTGTCTTATGTTTCTCAAGATATGGATAGTGATACTTTAGGTTCCGGCTATTCTGGCAGATATGCCATCATCAATCGAATCGCGGTTGAAACTGGGGACCGGGGTCAGCGTGGCGCTGGGCCGAAACGCAGGCGGCAGGTCCTTCTGCCGGCGCGTCGGCCTTGGTGCGTTGGTTGGTCTCTGGCTGCTGGCGAGCGGGTGGCCGACCACGGCAGACGACGTCAAGAAAACTGACGCCACGCCCATCCCCAAGATGCGCAAGAATGATCTGACCCCGATGCCGGACGTGGACAAGCCGGTGTCCGCCCACAGCCCCTATCAGGACGGCGATTGCAGCCTGTGCCACCAGAATAAGGATCGCAGCGACCCCGGTCCCATTATCAAGCAGGTCAATGCCTTGTGTCTGGATTGCCACGACGATTTTGGCAAGGTGATGGCCCGGAAATACAGCCATGATCCGGCCCGGGTCAACTGCGTGACGTGCCACAATCCGCACAATTCCAAGTATCCCAAGCTGCTGGTCGAGGAGCCGGGGGCCTTGTGTCTAAGCTGCCACACGGCCATCAGCAACGTGATGGCCAGTGCCCCGGTAAAGCATGATGCCATGACCACGGGCAAAAAGTGCCTGAATTGCCACAATCCCCACGCCGCCAGCGTGGAGCACCTGTTGGTGCGCCTGCCCTATGACTTGTGCGTGAATTGTCACGGCCAGGATGGCGTGGTGGACCACGACGGCAAGGCGCTCACCAACATGAAGCAGTTATTGGCCGAGAATCCCCATCAGCACGGGCCGGTGGCGGACAAGGACTGCAGCGCCTGCCACCTTTCCCACGGCGGCAATAATTTCCGGCTGCTGACCAAGGCCTACCCGGCGGAGTTTTATTCGCCCTACGATCCCAAGCTCTACGCCCTGTGTTTCGACTGCCACGAGGAATCCCTGGTCAAGGAGCCCAAGACCACCACGCTCACAAAATTCCGCAATGGCGACGAGAACCTGCACTACGTGCACGTGAACCAGGACGAGCGCGGCCGCACCTGCCGGGCTTGCCACGAAGTTCATGCCTCCAAGCAAGCGCACCAGATTCGCGACGCGGTGCCCTACGGTCACACCGGCTACATGTTGAAGGTGAACTTCACCCAGACCGCCAACGGCGGAACCTGCGCCCGCACCTGCCATGTGACGCGCAGCTATACCAATTCGGTGGTGACGCTGACGGCCCCCAAAGCCGACGCCGAGCCGCCCAAGTCGCCATAGTCCCATGCGCGGGCTTCCCCACGTGGTCGCCGTCGTTCTGTGGTCGTGGTCGGCCCTGGCGTTTGCCAATGTCCCCATCGGCGCGGTGGTGGACAATGCCTCCCTGCCAGTGCT
This sequence comes from uncultured Bifidobacteriaceae bacterium, assembly GCA_964437865.1. Classification (GTDB taxonomy): domain Bacteria; phylum Verrucomicrobiota; class Verrucomicrobiia; order Limisphaerales; family UBA11358; genus UBA11358. The sequence continues at coordinate 1,564 of CAYTJG010000501.1, forward strand.
GACCGGGGGCGAACAGAATTTCCTGAGCGAAACCAACGTCAGTGTTTTCATCTTCTTTAAACCGGGGTTGGAGCATTCGAACCAAGCCCTGGTGCAAATCGCCCAATGCCAACAGGAATTGGCCGACCGGCCGGTGCACTGGTGCGCCATCGTGTCCGACCGGTCAACCCCGGCCGAAGTGGCGGCCACGGTGCAACTCACGGGTCTTAAGATGCCAGTCCTGATCGACCGGGGAGACGCCCTCTATGGCAAGTTGGGCGTGGTGCTGCACCCGGTCATCGGCATTACCGACGAGCAACGGCGGTTGGTGGCGTATCAGCCTTTCGCCAAGGTGAATTATCACGCTTTCATGAAGGCCCAAGTCCAGCATGCCCTCAAGGAGATCAGCGACGCCGAATTGGACGACGTGCTCCACCCGCAGGCGGCGGTGCTGGGAGGGGACGCTTCCGTGGCCCACCGGTTTTTCCGGCTGGCGGAAAAACAATTGCAAGGGACCAACTACGTCCAGGCGCTGACCAATGTGCAGAAAAGCCTGGATAAGAATCCCACCGCGGACGCCTGGGCGTTGCGCGGACGCATCCTGCTGGCGCAAGGCCACCGGCCGGAGGCGCAGGCGGCGTTCACCGCAGCTCTGAAGCTGGATCCCCAGTCGGCCGCGGCGATTGAGGGCCTCAAAGCCTGTCAAACAGGCGGTCAAAACGGCAAATAAGCCGGACCGGACCAAATCCCCGTATGGCTTTCGGAATTGGCTGTCGTCAGCAACGGCATCCGTCCCGGGGGTGGGGCTTGGAATTGGATCATGTTCCTGGGTGGTCTGGCGAAGGGATTTTGACTATGCTTTTTTCCGCCATGACGACTTCATCAACTTCGCCTTCCCAATTGCCGGCGGCGGTGCGGCGACGGGTGCGCCGTTACCGGCTGGCGGCGCTGGTGATTCTGGTGTTGGGATTGGCCGGTGCGGCCGTGGTGTACTGGGTGAGGTCGCGCCAAGTCGATATTCCGGATGATCCGGCCATGCTGGGGTTCGACCGGGCAACGGAGCGGCAGTTGGGAGTTCTCTATGGCAAGCAGGGGCAGCTCATTGAAGCTTTGAACAACTGGGTCAAGCAGCCGGGAACGCAGGCCCTGCTGGTGGCGGCGGTGGCGACCATCGTGGCGTCGGTCTTGTTCCAAGCCAGCCGCGTCTTGGCGTTCGAGGCGCAAGCCGAGCCGCCCGGGGACGAACAACGGGACTGAAACCGCCATCGTCTTGTGGCTTTTTGCGGCTAAAGTCTGTTCCGGTTTTCTGATTCGTGTTCATCTGTGTTCATCTGTG
>CAYTJG010000502.1:0-2868 GCA_964437865.1 uncultured Bifidobacteriaceae bacterium
CCAGTTGCGTGGCGGCCTCCAGTTGCAACAGCTTCCGACGCGCCGTACGCTGGATATCCGGCGGGAACCGCCGCGAGACCCATCCCCGGAATATCTGTTCCGTCTCCGCACATGCGAAGCTTTCGATCATTTCCCGAAAGAACATAACGCCAAGCGGTATTAACGGCAAACGTTATTATCGATCCGTCCGAAGTTGGCATGAGAACCAGTTCTGGGCGCCTTTACGAATCATGGATTCAACGCGGCATATTGTCGCCATGAGACGGCATTGGACTAATCTAGGCCAGACACTGGCGTGTCTGGCTAATTTCCAGCGTCGCTCCGCGACAATGGGCCGATCCAATGAGTCAACCCATCGCAAACGTCGAAGAATCGAAAGCCCCCTATTCAGCAGTCATCCCGATGGTCACCAGCCACTTTTGCACCAGCCCGGGCCATTCCGAAATCGGCAACTTCGATGGCCGCAGCCCGAAACCATGCCCGCCCTGCGCATACAAATGCATCTCCACGGGCACGCCCGCCTGCTTCAGCCCAACGTAGTAAACCAGCGAGTTGTTGACGTCATCCACCGGGTCATTCTCCGCCTGCAACAAGAACGTCGGCGATGTATTGTGCGTAACCGGAACATTCGGATTCAATTTGAAACTTTGACCGTCTTCACCGTCGTCCCACAGATGTCCCGGGTAACAAGCGATCGCAAAATCCGGGCGGCAGCTTACCTGGTCCGCCGCATCCACCGCCGGATACAACCGCTGGTCAAAATGGGTGCTCGTCGCCGCCACCAGATGCCCCCCGGCAGAAAAGCCAATCACGCCAAGCTTGTGCGGATCAATTTGCCACTCGGCGGCGTGAAAGCGCACCAACCCCAGTGTCCTCTGCGCATCGTCCAACGCCATCCGCGACGCGCGAAACGGCTCCCTTTTCGGAGTCGGCACGCGGTATTTCAACAGCACCGCCGCGATCCCCTTCGAGGTCAGCCAATCACAGATCTCCGTGCCTTCCAGATCGATGGCCAGACAATTGTAGCCGCCGCCGGGAAACACGACCATCGCCACGCCGGTGTTTTTCCCTTTGGGCGAATAGACCGTCATCGTGGGCTGGGAGACATTACCCACCTCAATCCAGGAGGCGCCGCCCAGCGACGAATTATTCTTAACATACTCAGGCCCAGGGACCGGCTGTGCATCCGGGGCGGCTCCCGGCCAGATCGATATTTGTGTGTGGCCCGGCGAAGGTTGCCAGACATTCGTCTGGGCATCCAACCGGCCCAGCGCAAACACAATACCTAAAGCCAACATCATTTTTTTCATGGGCGATTCAATGGGCAGATTACTAAAACTGTTCCAGTGCCGCTACGGATTGTTGATTTCCGCCAACAGTTTCTGAGCGACGGTGCGGAGTTCCTCGGCAACGTTGGGGTGCAACAACGTTTGCAAGACTTGCCGCGCGGCCTCAGGATTCTTTTGGCGTATATCCCATTGCGCCAGCGCCACCAGGTAGGATTGATTATCGGGCGCCAGTTGAATGGCGGACTCGAGCTGCTGGCCGGCGGTCACCAAGTCATCACCCTGGACCGTTTCAAAGAAGCCCAACAGCTCGTGGGCGGGCGCAAAGTCCGGCGTGAGCGCAATGGATCGCTGCAAGGCCTGACGAATCTCCCCGGCGGTAGGGTCGGCAAGCCGCGTCTGTCCCCCTTCGGCATCGGCCGTGGCGTGATATTTATCCCGCGCATACGTGTAGTAGGCCAGAAAGTTCCCGGAACCGCGGTCAATGGCGGCCTGCAAATGCTGCAAGGCAACCTCTGTTTGCCCGCGCCGCGCCGCCAGCAATCCCAAGCCTTCCTCCGGCAGCGGACTGGCCGGCGCCTGCTCGCGGGCTTTTAAAAAATGGGGTTCCGCGTCAGCAAGCCGCCCAATCAGCAACAACTCGTCGCCGAGCCGGTAGCTGGCCTCAGCCGGGGTCACGGGACGCACTTTGGACGCAATCAGGGCGGAGAGATTGGTGGAGACCGCCAAATTGATGGGCCGAAACTGGCCGCGCAGCAAATACCGCTGCAATTGGGCCTCCATGACCGGCAGCGACGTCTGCAGGGCATTGGTGAATGCTTGCGTGGGAAGCTGGCCCTGACGGAGCAAGGCGGTGAACTGGCCGAACCGGCTGACGTATCCCGGAACGTCGCCGACCATGAGAAAATGCGTCAGCAGCCACGATTCGGCGTAGAACACGCCTTGCCGCTGCTGCTCGTTATACACCGGCGAATCTGCCTGGACGGAAAACAATTCCGTCAAGGGCATCAGCGGCTGCTCGGTTAACGAGCTTAGATGATGGGGGATCGGAGCGCCGATTTGAGCGGAGCGGCCCGAGGTTTCAAACGTGGAATACATCTCGGCCATGCCTTCCTTCAACCACAAGGGCCAGAGGTTGTCGTTGCGCCGAAACAGAAAATGCGCGTATTCGTGGAAAATAACCTCGAGATTCAGGGGATGACCGGGCTCCGGCAGGGAAAGCACGATCATGTTCTCACCGGGGCCACGGTTAAAAAATGCCGAGATCGGGGCGGGCTGGCCGTTGTAGAGCGGCAGGAATGGTTCCATGGCCGGGCGGTCCGGAAAGACCATCACAACGATGGGCGGGGAAGCCACCGCTTGGGCGCCGGCGAGTTGGGCGTAGGCGCCGGCGAATTGTTCGAGCCGGCCCGCCAGCTTGTATACGTTGGCCACCGGCCCACAACTATAGAAGTTAAAATGGGCGGTGCTGACTTCCAGCCACGGTCTTTGCGCCAGCGGCACATCGGCCGCCAAACCGGGAAAGGCGCACACGACCACTTGCAGGAACAAGCAACAAAATAACTTTAGCGGGCGGGCCATC
>CAYTJG010000503.1:0-1334 GCA_964437865.1 uncultured Bifidobacteriaceae bacterium
AAATCAGGAGATGGAGCAATCCATCCGTGGGTTCGAATCCCACCCCTTCCGCCAAATCCAATAAATCCCCAGCAAATACTGGGGATTTTTCGTTTCTGCCAACTGCCTCGAGCAGCCAAGTTTTTAATCCGATGCTACCCACTTCTCAATCCCCTTGGTTTTGGCTGCGTTCTGCTCGGTCTGCGCTGGCTGGCCCCTGCGCCAGCGCCAAAAACCGTTTTAGTGGGGATGCTGGTTGCGATAGATATAGCAGCCGTCGGCTGAGGCTGTGCGTGAAATTATGCCCATCGCATAGGCGGTCCGCCTAAGGTATTTCGCCGGGCCGGTGGGACGCTGGCCGAAGGATGCCGGTGGGGGAGCCGAAGCCTCCAGTTCATAATTGGTCATAAAAACCGAGGCTTGGTCTGGGGTCAGGCAGTCAAGCCATTGATCCGCGGAGGCCAAAGTCCGCACATTCTTCGAGGCGGCGACCACGGCATCAAACTGGTTCAGGTCCAGCTTTTCGCCCCACATCCACAGGGTTTTGTTGGTGGAAGGCACGTCGAAAAAGAACTCGGGAGCGGCCAGGACGCGCTCTTGTTTGGCGATGTGGTCGTGCAACAACCGGACCTGCCTGGCGTGAATCTGGGCTCCCGATCGGACGCGCACCTCGCAGGCAAGCAGGTATTGTGGCAGCAAGCCGATCAAAAGTGCCAGTGCCATTTCGACGTATAGCAGCCCGTTGCCGATTTTCCCGCCCGGCTGGCTGGCCATGCCCTGGCGCAGGCAGTCGATGGCCAAGCCAGCCAGGATGCAAAGCAGCGCCCAGAAATGTACAAAATACCATGGGTTACACGGCTCAAACGACCGGCACCGCCAAGCGAGCAATAGGACACCCCAGGCGGCAACAGCCAACACTTGCCGGCGCCGGGTGGCATTTTGCCAAAGAAAACAAAGTCCCGTGGCCAGGATCACCAGCAACACCGGATTTTGGATGGCATCTTCGGCGAAGAACCAGAAAGCGGCCTGGAAATCCCTCTCGAGATGGGCCTTGTGGACGAGTTGGTAATGATACTGTTGCCACCACAGGCCCGGTGCCAAGCCGATTTGTGGTAGCCAAGGCAGCACGGTTCCTGCGAGGCCGCCGAGGCCAAACCAGACGAGCCAGCGTGCCACCAGACGCCAGCCGAGCACCCGGCCATCGTGCACCAGCATTACGACGATAATGATGCTTCCCCAAAAAACGGCGCCGAATTGATGGGCCAAGCCGCTCAGTCCCACCAGAAAGCCCGTGCCCATGGCGGGCCAAAATCTGGCGGTGCCGGCTTGCCGCTGCCAGGCCGCGAAGGCAAACA
>CAYTJG010000503.1:1434-2833 GCA_964437865.1 uncultured Bifidobacteriaceae bacterium
CCCAGAGGCACATTCAAGTAATAGCACTGGTCGATTCCGGCCACGCCATAGCTGGTCATCTGCCGGGCCAGGCCCGGAGCGGCATAGCTGCCAGTCTCGGCAAAATGAACCGCCGGTTCGATATAGAAAACTTCATCACACCATGTGTCCGGGCAGTTGCTCCAAGCGCAGAAAAACTTGAAAGCAAACACCATGATGAGAAAGGCCCCGAGCAGGATGGTGACGCGGCCGAAGTCTTGAATGCCGCCATTTCCATTCTTGATTTGTACCATAAGTTACATCCAAGTCAGGCTCCGATTATTATTCAAATGAAAAATGTCCAGCCCGAACACTGCCATGATCTGTTTTGATTAGCCCGCCACTTCCATGGCCAACGTAGACGAGGGGGCACTTATAGTCTCCACTAAAATCCTTTACAAGCTGTTTCCAGGAAAAATTCTGTGCCGGGCCGACCCCAACGAATGAGCAGCCAATCTCACAGCTACTTTCGAAAATGGCAACTGCCCACCATTCTCGGTCGCCCGCCTTTAGATACATCAGCGAGTGAGCACGTTGATCCACGTGCTGGCCGCCAGGCCGGAAGCGGGATCACGCACGGTGATCTGATGGTGGCCTTCGACCAGCAGGGCGACTTCACGGCTGCCCTCGGGGAGCAGGGTGAGCGTGTCGCTGTGCCATTCCAAGGTGGTCGGGCCGGCGGCATTCAACGTGAGCTTGCGGCCGTGGGCCGGCAGATCAGCGTCCAGGTAAAGGGTGGTGCCCGGCGGCGGGAACACAATTTTAAGCGAGTGGTCCGTCTCCATCGGTACCGCGCGACCGGCCAGCCAGTTATCGCCGGTGGCCAACCATTCGCGGTACTCGCTGCCCAGACGTACCACACGGGTTGATTGGCCAGACTCATAATCGTCCGGGTTTTCGAACGGCGGAAGATTGGGGGCGATGAATTTCTCCTGGATTGCGTTGGCCATCGCGGGTGCATCCAGTTCTTGGATTCGTTTGCCGGTGATGGGGTTGACCCAGCACTCGACCAAGTTCGTGGGGGGCGAATACCAGGTGGTGCCTCGGTGCTGGTGCAGATATTCGAACAAATCGTGCAGGATGGGCGCGGCGCCGGTAACGCCGGATACCGCTTGCATGGGCGAACCATCCGCGTTGCCCACCCAGACGCCAACGGTGAATTCTGGCGTGTAACCGAACGCCCAGTTGTCACGAAAGTCCGAGCTGGTGCCGGTTTTGCAGGCCACCGGGAAGTCGAAGCGGAGGGAGGATTCGGCGCCGAAAGCGGGCAAGCGCGCGTCGTTATCCGCCAGCATATCAGCAATCAGGTAAGCGGGGCCGGCATCGGCCAAGCGCTCGCCGGCTGGCTGAGGAACGGAATGAGACGTTCGTTCCGCCAGCT
>CAYTJG010000504.1:0-2832 GCA_964437865.1 uncultured Bifidobacteriaceae bacterium
CGGCGGCGGCGGTGGTGGCGGTGGTGGCGGTGGTGGCGGTGGCGGTGTTGGCACCGGCGGCGGGGGATACGGAAGCGGCGGCTCCGGCGGCGGGTCCGGCACCGCAACCACCAAATCCTCGAGCACGTCGAGCGGCACGTTTTCAATCTCCACGCCTGGCGGTCAGCCCGGCGCCGGGGCTGGTTCAAATCCTCCGAATCAATCGGTGGCCAACCAGACCTTTCGGGACCAAGCCATTAGTTTTTCCACCCCGCGTCAGAGGATCGTCGGCAGTGGCCAGATCAATGTCTCCAATCCGGTGCCCGAATTCCTGTTGGCCGCGAGCAATCCCCCGGTCGTGGCGGCCACCACGCCCGGCTCCGTGGATCCGGTGATGTCGCCCACCAACCAGAAGGTGGCCCACGTGCTGCGTAACGTACTGGGCTGGAGCTACCTGTTGGTTCTGCTGGCCTTGGCCCTCTATGCTTCCTACCGCTACTGGCGGTGGCAGGAGGATCGCAAGCGCCGGTTCCGAAATCTGCGGCGGCAATCGCCGGTCGATTGGTAGATAACCTCGCTGGCATAATCCCACTGGCCTCAGCGTCCGGGTTGCGCTATTTTTCGCGCGCATGTTCGATCTCGTCAAACCACAAATTGCCACCGCCGCCGAGAAGCTTATCCACCTGCGGAGGTTTCTTTGACGTCCCCAAATTGACCCAGCGCCAGGCCGAACTCGAGTCGCAGATGACCCGCGACTCGTTTTGGAACAACCAGGAGGCCGCGCAAAAGGTCATCACCGAGACCAACGACATCCGCGGCAAGCTTGAGCCGCTCATGCGCTTGGGCAAGCAATACGAGGACCTCGAGGTCATGCTCGAGCTGGCCCAGGCCGAGCCGGAAGCCATGCAGTTGAAGCTGGAGGTGGAACTCGCCGCCGATACCGCCAAAATACTGGCGGCCCTGGACGTTTTTGAACTGCGCACGTTCCTCAACGGCCCGCACGACAAGAACAATTGCATCTTGACCATCAACGCCGGCGCCGGCGGCACCGAAGCGCAGGATTGGGCGCAAATGCTCTCCCGCATGTACGGCCGCTGGTTTGACTCGCGCGGCTGGAAATCGGAGGTTACCGATGCCTTGGAAGGCGACTCCGCCGGTTTGAAGAGCGTGACCTTCCGGGTGGAAGGTGAAAACGCCTACGGCTATTGCAAGGCCGAACGCGGCGTGCACCGCTTGGTGCGCATCTCGCCCTTCGACGCCAATAAGCGTCGCCACACCAGCTTTTCCAGCGTGGACGTCATTGCCGAGTTGAGCGACTTGAACGAGAGCGACATCGTGATTCCGCGGAGCGAAATCCAGCGGGATACGTTCCGTTCCGGCGGCAAGGGCGGCCAGAACGTGAACAAGGTGGAAACGGCCGTGCGCCTCACGCACTTGCCCACCGGCCTGGTGGCCGCCTCGCAGGCGCAACGCAGCCAGGCCCAGAACGAAGCCACCGCCCTGGCCATGCTCGTCTCCAAGCTCTACGCCCTCAAGCTGGACGAGGCCAAGGGCGAGATGGAGCGCTTCTACGGCGACAAGGGCAGCATTTCGTGGGGCAACCAGATCCGCAGCTACGTTTTCCAGCCCTATCGCATGGTCAAGGATTTGCGCACGGGCGAACAAACCAGCGACACGCAGGCCGTGATGGACGGCGCACTGGATCCGTTCGTGAACGCCTGGCTCCGCGCCGGCGGCCCCCTCAAGCGCATGCAGGGCGTCAAGGACGACGAGGAGGCATGAACATTCTCGACCAGATTGTCGAACAAAAGCGGCGGGAAGTGGCCCGGCTGCCGGAGCAACCCATTGCCGCCGGTGAGCTGCGCGATGCCATGCTCGAACGCGACGAGCGGCGCGACTTTCTGGCCGCGTTGCGCGCGGCGCGGCCGCCCGCCCTGATTGCCGAGGTCAAGAAGGCTTCGCCCTCCGCCGGCGTTATTTGCCCGGACTTTGATCCCGTGCGCATTGCCCGCGAATACGCGACCGCCGGGGCCACCTGCCTCTCGGTGCTCACGGACGAGAAGTTTTTCCAAGGCTCGCTGGATTATCTGCGCCAGATTCGCGCGGCGGTCAAACTGCCCCTCTTGCGCAAGGACTTCATCATTGATGAACGCCAGATTCTGGAGGCGATCGAGTGGGGCGCGGATGCCATTTTGCTGATTGTGGCCATTCTCACGGATGAGCAACTGGCGCGGTTTCACGCGCTGGCCACGGAGGCCGGACTGGCCGCGTTGGTGGAGGTGCATGACGAGGGGGAATTGGCGCGTGCGCTCAAGATTTCCCCGTTGCTGGTGGGCGTGAACAATCGGAATTTGAAGACCTTCCAGGTGGATTTGGGCACCACCGAACGGCTGGCCGCGAAGCTGGCCGCCGCAGCCGGGCCAGTCCCGGGTGGAAAGTCGGCTGCTTCACCCATACTGGTGGCCGAGAGCGGCATTCACACGCGCGCGGATGTCGAGCGGGTGCAGGGCTACGGTGCCGGCGCCATCCTGGTGGGAGAATCGCTCGTCAAGCAAGGCGACATCCCGGCCAAAGTGCGCGCCCTGCTCGGTTGAGCCAACCCCCAAACCTGACTGGCGCCAAGAGGCTCAACAGGCTCAAGCAGAGCCAGAAGCGGCTTCGTAGCCCAGGCATTCTGGTCTGCGGGTAAAGGCGACTTCCCAGTCGCCAGTTTCCACTTTCGGGGAGCCCAGCGCTGAAAGCGCATCCCAGGATGGCCCGGGGCAGAGCGAGCCAGGCGAGCGTCGCCCGTCACTCCGCATTCCGAACCCCGAACTCCAAACTCGATCGGTTTCGCACTCAATTGGTCGGAAC
>CAYTJG010000505.1:0-2814 GCA_964437865.1 uncultured Bifidobacteriaceae bacterium
GCGTGAGTTCAAGCCGGTAATCGCCCACGTTGACTGTCTTGAAATCGTCCACCTGGGTATTGAGCTTCAACTGCAGCGCCGCCTGCGTCAGCAGATTGGTGCCAATTTTGGCCGTGAGATCCGCGATCTGCGAACGGACGCCGAGTTTGAGCTGCTTGCCACCTTGGGCGGAGTCCAGATGAAGTTGCGCCGACAATCGCCCAGCGGAAATCGCGTCGCCGAGAACCGGCTTCCACGCTGCAAAATCAAAATTTGTCACCGCGAGGTCAAAGGCCGAATCGCCGGTCGCAGCGGCGTGCTTGCCCCAGGCGACGGTCATCGGTTTCGAGAGGCTGCCGTGCAGAAGCGGCTGCTGGTTCTGCGTGCCGTCGAGCGCGAAGGTTTGCACCTCGGCGGACTCGTTGGCGGTGTTGAGCGTGACGTTGCACGCCAGTTGCAAATCCAGCGGCGGCGTGGTCTGGCCTTTTTGCGTGAGGCTGAACTTGGAGGCGTTGAACCGCGTGTTCGCCATGATGATCGAACCGCCCTGCGTCAGCGTCACGTCGGTGGTGGCGTTGAGTGTGGTCGCGCCGAAATCAATGCCGAGCGGCGCGCCAATCAGGTTCAGCACCTGCCGGTCAATCGAGGCGACTTCCAGCGTCAAACGGCCTTCCTTCTTCGTGAGGTCGAGCGGGCCGCTCACCTTGACGGCGCCGAGCACCTTTTCACCGCGAAGAAAACGCTCGGAAAGCTCTTTGATTTCCGTGGGCGTGACGTCGCCCGTCAGCACGGTGCGGACGCCGGCCAACTCGCCAAAGGAACCCGCCGCGCGAGAGATGTCCTGCACGACGCTAGCCTTGAGTGATTGCGGCATCAGGTCGGCGGCCAAGGTGAACTCAAGGTTGCCGGTGCTCGTTGCTTCGAGCACATCGTTGGTGCCGCGGGTCAACTTGAAGACCGCCGCCATGGTCAATTTGCCCGGTTGCCCGTTCTTAAGCTGGTCGAGCGCGATGTTCACACCGCTCAATTCGGTGACTTCCTGGCCGCCGCCCTTGAGGTTTTTAGTGATCCGGACGGTCGCATTCTTCAACACGAAGTTCTTCAAATCAATCTGTGGCGCTTTCGCTGCCGCCGGACTGGGCGCGGGCTGGGCCGCCGGCTGGGCCGCCTTTTTCATCAGCGGGTCCAGATTGCTGCTGCCATCGGCGTTTTCGATGATTTGCACCACCGGCGAGTCAATGGTCACTTCGTCCACCTTGAGTGTCCCGCGCAGAATGGCGAGCAAGCTATGGCGCAGGACCACGGCGTTCGCCTGCAACAGCGGCTCGGTGCCGGTGGTCTTGACGGTGAGCTGGCGCAACGTCACCTGCGAGAACGGGCTGATGGACGCCTCGGCCACGGTGACCTCGCCACCCAACGCCTTGCCGGCACTTGGCAGAATCACGGCCTTGAAGAAGCCTGAACTGGTGACGACGAAATACGCCACCACGAGCAGCACCAACAAGCCGCCAAAGGCGAAGACGAGTTTGCGAAACCACGAGGAACGTTTGCCGGGCTGGGAAGGGGCTGGGTTGGTCATGGGATCGACTGTCATTTCATTTAAAGATTGTCCCAATTCCGGTTCATTTGCCAACCGCGCCAAAAACCTTTTGCAAAAGGTCAGTCGTGCGCGCCACGGGATTTTCGCGAATCTGTTTTTCCTGCTCGGCAATTTTCAAGAACAGGCCATCCAGCGCCTTGTGCGTGACGTAACTGTCCAGGTCCGGCGCTTCCAAACCGGGGACGTTGCCACCCAATCCGCCCAATCCGCCCAACCCGCTGAGGCCGCCGCTGGCGGTCGCGGCCATTTTTTTGTAGGCGCTCGTCACCCCGGTTTGCTCCGTTGTCTTCTGGACGATGGGGAGGAATCGTGCGTACAGATTCGTTTCGCTGGTGCGCCGGAAGTATTGCGTGGCGGCATCGTTCGTGCCGGTGAGGATGGATTCGGCGTCGGCGATGGTCATCTGTCTCACCGAATCACCCAGCACGGCGGCGGCTTCGGGCACGGCCTGCTCGGCGGCGCTGTTCATGGAGGCGATAAAGTTGTCGGCCAACCGGCCCTGGCCGACCGCCCGCGCGGCTTGGTCGAGTTTCTGGAGGCTCGCCGGCATGGGGATGCGGACGCTAAGGTCATTCAGGAAGCCGCCCGACTGGCCGAGCTTGGTGACGGCATTTTGCACGCCTTGAGCCAGCGCCTCCTTGAGGCCGCCGGCCATCTGATCCGGTGTGAGCGCGCTGACAAGACCGGCAGCCACCGGCGGATTGGCCGTTTGGCTATTGCCCAAACCGAGACGGTCGAGCAGGTTATCGCCATGAGCGAAGGGTGCCAGCGCCAGCATGGCGCCGACGAACAGGGGAAAGGTAATGTTGCGCATAATCATGGGTTTGAGGTTAAGATGGGTACTTATTTTACACTTGGAGGCCGGAAAGCCATATGGGGTATTCGCCCCATGGGAGACCATTGCGACGCCCCTCCGTTTGTCGTTGCCGTGAAACTTTGCCAATCTCGTGGATAATGACGTGGTCACGCTCATGTTCCCTTGTCGTTTTGGTCGTCACGCCTGCGAGGAAGAGGTGCGCGCCAATGGTAATAAATTGCCATCAACCGCAGGAAGATGCAGACAGCCGCGCCCAACAGCATTGGATAAGTCGGTTTCACGCCCATCATGGTTCCAATCGATACTATCACCCCGCCGGCCAGCGCCGCCACCGCGTAAAGATCGGCGCGCAGAACAAACGGCACATCTCCAGCGAGAACGTCACGGGCCATCCCGCCGCCGATTCCGGTCATCATGC
>CAYTJG010000506.1:0-2793 GCA_964437865.1 uncultured Bifidobacteriaceae bacterium
TTAACGTTACCGCGGCGGAAAGCGGCGGCACGATCACTAACGTGGCATTTCTCGTGGGCGCAATTGTGCTAACCAACGAGGTCGCGGCTCCGTTTGCCGCCACCACCAATATCCTCTCGGCCGGAAGCTATCCACTCTCGGCCATTGCCAGCGATAGCAAGGGGGTAAAAGTGACCAACAGCGTGACGATCAGCGTCGTCGCGCCATCTTCCCTGGTGCTTGGCGGCGTCGAATGGAGCGGGGCGACCGCCTTTCAATTCAGTTACACCGCGGATTCCGGGTTGAGTTATATCGTCCAGCGTTCCACCAACTTGCTTTCGACCAACTGGCAGACGCTAGCCACCTTCAGAGCCGGCGGCAGTTCCATGAATTTTACCGACGTAAACGCCACGGCCAATCCTGGTTTTTACCGCGTTGGCCGGTTGCCTAATCCTTGACCGCGTGGAGGGCACGGAAAAAGCCCATGCGCCCCCGCGGAATCAGCATGATGATCCTGCGCCTTGGAGCTTGCTCACGGGGGTGCCGGATGAAATTCCAGCGAACACTAGTCACGGCAGGCATTCTGGGAATCGCCGGTATCGCGGCGTGTTTTATCAATTCGTGCGCCTCAATGCCAGGTACGGTGGTGGCACCGCTGGAAATTCCCGGCGCGAACTTCGTTGGCAGCCAGGTATGCTACGACTGCCACACCAACATTGTGCGCCGGTTCGCCGCCAGCCCGCACGCCCATCTGACCCTGGAAGACACGGCGCTGCCCGGCGGCACCGGGTGCGAATCCTGCCACGGGCCGGGCAGCAAGCACGTGGCTGCCGGCGGTGGCCGCGGGCAGTTCATCATCAATCCCGGCAACGAACCGCAAGCCTGCCTGCGGTGTCATTTGCAGGTGCGCGCGGAATTTGAACTTCCCCAGCACCACCCGGTCCTCGAAGGCCATCTGAATTGCGCGCAATGCCACGATCCCCACGGGGGCGATATTTTCAAGGCGTCCGGGGGCCTGGCCATGGCGCGGCCCAACGAGGATTGCGCCCAGTGTCACCGCGAGCAGACGCGACCGTTTGTGTTTGAGCATCCCGCGCTGCGGGAAGGCTGCACTACGTGCCATAACCCGCACGGCTCCATCAACCGGATGTTGCTTACGCAGCCCGACGACAACTTGTGCTTCCGCTGTCACGCGCAGGTGCAAGGGCCCGGGGTGCCCCCGGGCGAGATCTACATCGGCCAGATTCCCCACAGCGCCATGCTTCGTATCGGCACCTGCTGGTCGGCTGGCTGCCACACCGCCGTCCACGGTTCCGATGTGGATCCGCGTTTTCGGTACTGAAGCGAAGCGAAACCGGTGAAGAGCGATGCCGGAGATGAAGATTCAAGGTCATAAGGCGTTCCGTTGCGCGACAGCTCGCTGGCTTTCATGCGCCGTGCATTACGCCTTGCGCAGCCTGTTGGCCGGCGGGTTTTCGGCGGCCGGCTCCGAAACCAATGCCGTCCACGACCTCCAGTTTGACCACGATGTGCGGCCCATCTTCCAGCAAAGCTGCTTCCGCTGCCACGGGCCGGAAAAGCCGAAGAGCGGTTTCCGACTCGATGACCGGGCCGAGGCGCTGAAAGGAGGCGACGACAACACCAATGACATCGTTCCCGGTCACAGCGAGCAAAGCGCGCTGATCCGCTATGTTGCCGGGCTGGACGACAAACTCCAGATGCCGCCGCCGGATCGCGGTCCGCCCCTCACGCCCGCGCAGGTGAGCGTGTTGCGTGCGTGGATTGACCAAGGCGCGCGGTGGAGCTCCAACCGGCCGCCGGAGTTGACGTTTTCTTTGACGCCCACGCTGCGCTCGATTGAGGTTCAGGGCAAGCAGGAGAAGTTCCGCGAGTTGGAAGGTGTCCAGGAAGGGCTTGGCGGCGGCGCGGATGCCTTTTCCGCCAGCGAACAACTCGCGCCGGACGTGAAATTCACCCTGGGCGGGCATGTGCGGATGCCAGAACACGACATCAGGGCGACGTTCACGCTGGACAAGCAGGATTTCGGCTTCATAAAAGGCGGCTTTGAGGAATGGCGGCAGTATTTCGATGATACGGGTGGCTATTACCCGTCCTTCAAGCCGCCGGATTTCTCACCGGACCGCGATCTTCATCTAGACATTGGCCGGCTGTGGCTCAATTTGGGCCTGGTGCTGCCGGATTCGGGGCAAGTGGTTTTGGGCTATGAATACCAGTTCCGGCAAGGCACGGAGTCGCTCCTGGCCTGGGGGCCGGTGACGCAGCAGAACACTTCAAAGAACATCTATCCCGACACGGAAACCGTTGGGGAAGGCACGCACGTCTTCAAACTTGATTTTAATGACACTTGGAGGGGCTGGAACGTGGAGGATCGGACGCGCGTCGAAATGTATCATCTCTCGGAGCAGCGTGAGGATGTGGGCAGCTACACGGCCGGTCCGAATCCGCAGGTCCTGGAGCAGGTGGATCAAAGCATCCATTACACCGAAGGCGCCAATACGCTGCACGTGGAAAAGCAACTGACGGACTGGTGGCTGGTTTCCGGCGGCGCCTTGCTGTCGGAGCTTGACGGCACCACGCTCCTGAACCAGAGCACGGTGGACACTTTTGGCGCGGCGGTGCCCGGCCAGTTTTGGCAGACGGAAGGCATTACGATCAGCCGCCTCTCCCGGGTGGTAAGCCTGGGCTCGTTGCTGGTGCCGTTTCGCGGTCTGAGTCTCTCCGCCGGCGCGCAGGGCGAGTGGACGCATGAAGATGGTTTTGGCAATGTGAATCTGGCGTTTGGCGACCCGGCAG
>CAYTJG010000507.1:0-2781 GCA_964437865.1 uncultured Bifidobacteriaceae bacterium
GAGGACACCGGCGAAGGCATCCCGCCGGAAAACCTGTCCCGCATCTTTGAACCGTTTTTTACCACCAAGGAACTGGGCAAGGGCACGGGCCTGGGCCTGGCCACGGTGTTTGGCATCGTCAAACAACACGAGGGGTGGGTGGAAGTGGAAAGCGAGCTGGGCAAGGGCACGGCCTTCCACCTCTATTTCCCGGTGAGCGCCGAACCGGCCGCCGATCCCGACCAGGCTGATGTGCAGTTCCACGCCCGCAAAGGCACCGAGACCATCCTGGTGGTGGAAGACGAACGGGACTTGCGCGAGATTGTCACCCGCACGCTCAATCTCAACGGCTATCGCGTGTTCCAAGCCGTGGATGGCCAAAATGCGCTCCAAATCTGGGCGGAATACAAAAAGGAAATCAATCTCCTGTTCACGGACATCATCATGCCTGGCGGCCTCAACGGGCGCGAACTCGCCGACCGCCTGTGGGCCGAAAGACCGGAGCTCAAAGTGATCTTCTCCAGCGGTTACGGCGCCGAAGCGCTCGGCAAAAACTTCAAGCTGAACCCCAAGCTGAACTACTTGCAGAAACCTTACCTGCCGCAGACCTTGTCGCGGGTCATCCGCCGTTGCTTGGACGGCGACAGCATCGGCTAGGCTGCGCCACCATTTTTATTTGCTGAAGCAGGCCGCGCCTTGCAAACTTCGTAGGAAAGAATTTAAAATGATCATTGCGCCTTCATTGTTGGCCGCCGATAACACCCGCCTGGGCAAGGAAGCCGAACGCGCCGAACGCGCCGGCGCCGACTGGTTGCACCTCGACATCATGGACGGACATTTTGTCCCCAATCTCTCGTTTGGTCCGGATGTCGTGGCCGCCGTGCGGCCGCACGCCCGGAAGCTGTTTTTCGATGTGCACCTGATGTGCAGCCGGCCGGAAATCCTGCTGGAGCCTTTCATCAAAGCGGGCGCACAGGAGATCATTGTCCATGTGGAACTGGGCGACCGGGTCTCCCAATTGCTCTGGAAAATCCGGGCGCTGGGTCAGAAAGTCGGGCTGGCGGTCAATCCGCCCACGGCCATCGCCGAGGTCCAGCCCTTTTTGGATCAGATCGATCTGCTGCTGGTCATGACGGTGAACCCGGGGTTTGGGGGCCAGAGTTTCATTCATGAATGCCTGCCCAAAATCCAGCAAGCCGATGCCTGGCGGCGCCAGCGCCAGCTCAACTACCGGCTCGAGGTGGATGGCGGCATCAATAACGACACGGTGGCCGAATGCGCCCGCGCGGGCGCGGATACTTTTGTGGCCGGCACCGCCTTGTTCCGCAAACCCAACCTGACCGCGGCCGTGAAAAAAATGCGTCAAATCGCCCACCAAAATGCCCCGGCCCCGGCGGTCCCGACGGCGTCGGCGTAGGGCCGCGCACCGTCATTCAGCGGCCGCCTACGCCGCCATTTCCGCCTGCAACTCGTCGGCTGTCTCCTGCCATTCGTCCAGCCGATCCGCCACCCCGATTTCGGCCAGATATTCGCTGTCCACCGGCGCACTGCCCGGCTCGGCGAGCATCGAACTGGCCACATGGACGGCCGTCAGGGTACTGCATTGCTTGAGTTCGCTCCGCTGCGGCGCATGATGGAACGCCACAGCTTCCACAATCGACGCCGGCAATCCCCACAGGCCGAATAAATACGCCGCCAACCCGGCATGGTCCGCACCCAGCACGGCCTGCTCCGCCTGCACCTGCGGAATCTTCTCCCGGGCCGCCAGTTCGATCGCCTCGGCGAATTCCGCCGGCAGGCTGTCGGCCAGCATCAGTTTGCCAATGTCATGCAACATCCCCGCGGTAAACGCATCCTCAGCATCGGTCACGGTGGCGCCGTCCCGTCGCAAAATCGTCCGGGCCAGGTCGGCACATTTCATCAGCCGCTTCCAGAGCGCATCGGCCGAAAATTTCGCCATCCGACCCGGCGCATAACTGTCGTAGACCTGGGCCGAAAGCACCAGCGACCGAACCGTGGTCATGCCGAGTTGTTGCACGGCCTCCACCGGATCGGTTACCCGTTCGGCCAGGCCATAGGCGGCGGAATTGGCCACCTGCAACACTTTCGCCGTAATCGCCGGATCCTTGGCCACAATGGCGGCGATACCCTGAATCGAAGACTGGGGCGACTCAATCTCCTGCAGGATCTCCAGGTAAAGCGTCGGAAAACTCGGCAGACTGTGCATCTTCCCCGCCAACCCGCGCAGCTTATCGTCCTTGAGATAGGCATCCAGGCTGCCAACGCGCATGAGCGTGGCCCGAAGCAACTTGGCATCAAAGGGCTTGGGGATGAACAGGTGGGTGCAGTTCAACGAATCGGCGGCCTCGGCCTGATCGGCAAAACCGGAGATGATGATGCGCGCGGTTTGCGGATGCATTTGGCGCACCTGGGTGAGCAGTTCGATGCCGCTCATGCCCGGCATTTGCATGTCGGAAACCACCACGTCAAACTCCGTTTGGCGGAGCAGCTTGAGGGCATTCTCCCCATCGGGCGCCAGGGAGACTTCCCAATGGTCTCGTTCACGGTCCAGCATGACCCCGTAAAGTTCCAGCAACATTTCGTTGTCTTCTACGAATAGGATTCTTTTCATGAGCTTCTGGCGCGAAGATAAGAAAAAGTTTTTAAAAAAGCAATTGCCTTAATTTGAGGAGCTTGGGCGTGGACCAGTTGGTTCCAGGACCCGGTACGAGCTGGAAAAGCACAATTGCGGCCACGAAACCAGCATAGTTGTGAATGCCAAACATAACACTGTGTTCTCAA
>CAYTJG010000508.1:0-2770 GCA_964437865.1 uncultured Bifidobacteriaceae bacterium
AAACCGAACGGTATGTGTATGTGCAGCAGGACAGCAGCAGTGACGGCAGCGATTTCTGGCCGCAATGGGGCCTGCTGGACAAGACCGCCTACGCGGTGGACAGCCTGGGACGAGCCACCAACATCACGCGGATTGACGGCGCCACCCAGCAGGCCAGAACCGTCTATACCGCGGATTACCGGGGCGGCGGCACCTATGACGGCGAATTGCTCCTTTCGGAAACGGATGAAACGGGCGTGGTGACGTCCTACACCTACGACAGTTTGCGACGCGTCGCCACCTCCACCATCCAGGGTCACGGGGGCCAACCCAACCGGAGCACCCAGTTCACCTTTGATGCCAACGGGCAGATGATTGGTCAAACGGTGACGGCCGGAACGTTGTCGCAAAACCAGTCCTGGGCTTATGATCTGAGCGGACGCCAAACCAATCATGTGGATCAAAGCGGCCTTTCGGTTGGCACAACGTACGATGTGACCGACCGCATCCAGACGACCACTTACCCGGGAGGAATCACCACCGCGCATGCGCAATATTTGGACCGGCGGGACAAAAGCCTGACCGGGAACGGGGCGGTGAATCAATATTTCAGCTATGCGCTTTTCAACAATCCTTTTGGTTGCATCTGCGCTTGTGATTCCTGGCCGGAAAAAATCACCAGTTTGGGAGCCCCCAATTCATCACGCTGGAAGGCCAGCGGCCAGGATGACAGTGGTTTTAACGCCTTGAGTGTCTGGCCGGTGGGTTCCGGGACCACCAATACCGCCTGGACGGAGAGCCAATATTGTCACGGATTATTGGTCAAAACAATCAACTCCACAGGTCGCCCGAATGTCAACTATTTATATGACATGTTCGGCGGGACGAACGGCATGCAGACGGTCCTCGACTCCGGATGGCTGGTGGATGTCAGCATTTATGACTGCGGGAGCGATAGTTGGTGTAATAACGGAATCCCACCCTATTTGGCGGACGGCAGCAGGGATTCTTTGTCCTACAAATGCTTTACCCAGGTAAACGGAAACTGGTATGAAGCCACCACCAATTACACCTGCCTGACGGATAACAGCGCCACCCTGACGGTCACTGGCGTGCATTTGGAACAATTGAACGGGTTCACCGGCACGGCGACCGCCTGCACCCAGGATTACGACGCCGACACCAATGAGACCGTCACCACCACCTATGTGGACCGCCCGGACAACCTCCTCACCACCGTCACCAGCGAACCGGCGACGTCCAGCCTGAGCGCGACGCAGGTGGCGCAAAACGGCCTGCCGATTTCGGGAAGCACCCTGTCCGTGGCCAGTCCCACTTACTATTTTTACGACGCCCTGGGCCGGACCAACCGCATCAAAAACCCGCTGGGGTTTTCGGCCTATATCAATTACGATCCCAACACCGGCTGGGTGACCAGCATGACCGATTTCACCGGTCAGACCACGAGCTACCAGTATTACGCCACCAACCAGGCCAATGCGGGCAAATTGTTCTGTCAGACCAGCGCCAGCGGCAAGCACACCTATTATGCCTACACCACCCAGGGCCAGCTTTACCAGACCTGGGGCGATGTGCCGTATCCGGCGGAATACAATTACAGTCAATATGGCGATTTGACCAATCTGACCACGTTCCGGGGCGGGACGGGGTGGACGGGTTCCACCTGGCCGGCCAGCGCCACGCCGGCCACCGGGGACAACACCTATTGGTTTTACGACCCGGCCAGCGGGGCGTTGCTGCAAAAAACCGACGCCCAGGGGCGGTCCGTCAATTACACCTACGACCCGAACACCGGCCGGCTTTTGACGCGCTCGTGGGCGCGGGTGGCCGGGGGCGGCCCGGTTTCGGTCACCAATAGTTACGACGGTTATGGCGATTTAACCAGTCAAACATACAACGCCGCCACCCCCAGTGTTTTCTACAACAATTTCAACCGCGCCGGGCAGCCCCGGGAAATCGTGGACGGGGCCGGGACGTGTGAATTGGGCTATGATTTTGCCAGCCGGCTGGTGACCGCCACCTATATCAATGGTTTGCTCAATGGCATCGCCCTGAGCAATCATTTCAACGCGTTTTACGGGCGGGATGCGGTGGCGGTGCAGGGGTTGTCGGCGCCCCTGGAGGATGATTTTGGTTACGATTCCTGCGCCCGGCTGGGGAGCGTGTCCAACAACGGGTGCTCGGCGGTGTACGCGTATGCGCCGAATTCGGACCTGCTGCAAACGACGACGTTCAAGAACGGGGCCAGCCCGGTGTTGACCACGAGCCGCACCTGGGATTACGGGCTGCGGCTGCGGAGCATCGCCAATGTGGTCAACACGACGACGGTGACGTCGCACAGCTACCAGTACGACGCGCTGAACCGGCGGACGCAGGCGACGCTGGAGGACGGGTCGTTCTGGCAGTATGGCTATGATGACCGCGATGAACTGACGAGCGCCAGCCGGCATTGGGCCCCCTGGCAGTACAGCGCGCCGGTGTCGGGCCAGCAGTTCAGCTATGCCTACGACAACCTCGGGAACCGGCTGACGGCGGCGTTTGGCGGGGACACGAACGGGCTGAACCTGCGCACGAACCTCTACACGGCCAACAGCCTCAACCAATACACGGGCATTGTGAACCCGGGCTATGAGAACATCATTGGGGCGGCGCTGTTGACCAGCCCGGTGACAGTCAACGGCCTGACGGCGGACCGGGAAGCGGAATATTTCCACCGGGAACTGGCGGTGGCCAACGGCAGCGGGCCGGTGTGGCAGAATGTGACGAATGT
>CAYTJG010000509.1:0-2752 GCA_964437865.1 uncultured Bifidobacteriaceae bacterium
GGCACCACTTATTATTATCAAGTGGTCGCCGTCAATGGCTCCGGGCCGACAGGTTTTTCACCTGAGGCCCACGCGACGACCCCCGGCGTCAATCCGGATCCGGCGCAATTTAATTTTGAAACCGACCCGCAGGGTTGGGCGGGCGGCGGCGGCATAATTTCAGGAGTGGCGACTTCCACCACGCAGCACTTTGCGGGCAATCAGTCGCTCGCGGTGAACTTCAACGGCACGAACGCGGACTCATCGTCGGTGGCGGTTGGCAACGTGAGTGTTCTCCCGGGCATGACGATTACCTTCCGGGTCTGGATTCCGAGCGGCTATGAATTCTCCAATCTCCAGCCATATTTGCAGGATTACAACTGGAACTGGACCAGTAGCTGGTATGGAAGTTTCACGCCCAACTCCTGGAACACGCTGACCCTGACTGTGCCGGCGAACGCCGTTGGGCCATTCCATTATCTCGGCATTCAGTTTAACACCAGCGCCGGCTGGACGAACACCTGTTACCTTGACTCCGTTTCATGGAATGCGCCCGCGCCAGACTTCAGCGTGTCGGCGAGTCCATCCAGCCTGACCGTGCAAGGCGGGGCGAGCGGTACGAACACGATCACGGTGGTCGCGTTGAACGGCTTGAACGGCTGTTATACGTTCAGCGCAACCAACCTTCCCAGCGGAGTCACTGCCACGTTTGCCAAGAATCCCATCACCGCGGGCTCGACCACGCTGATACTCTCGGCCTCCAACACCGTAAACTCGGACACATCGAAGGTGACCATCATCGCCACCTGTGGATTGCTCAGTCACACGGCTGCGGTCACTCTCACCCTGAATGCGCTCACGCAGCCCAACACGCCGCCAACCCTGGCTGCGATTGCCAACCAGACTGTGAACGTCGGCCAGACCGTCGCCTTCACCGACAGTGCGACGGACACGGACTCGCCGCCGCAAGCGCTGACCTTCGCGCTGCTGTCCGGCGCGACCAACGCAACGCTGAACGCCAATAGCGGCGCGTTTTCATTCCGTCCGCTCGTCACGCAGGCGAACTCGACCAACAGCTTCTCCTTGCAAGTCTCCGACAATGGCACGCCGCCATTGAGCGCCACGCAAATTTTTTCGGTGATCGTAAATCCTCTTTTGGCGCCGGGCATCAGCAACCTTTCGGGCGCGGGCGGGCAATTCAGTTTCAACGTCAACGGCCAGAGCGGTCCGGATTACGCGATTGAAATTTCGACCAACCTCACGCAATGGAGCAACGTCTTTATCACCAACTCCCCGGCGCTGCCATTCAATTGGACGGTCGTGGCCACCAATTCGCCGCAGCGTTTCTATCGCATCAAACTCGGCCCTCCATTGCCCTAGATGGCCCATCGTAGTAATATGACTTATATTAACATAAAGAGAAGCGCCATAAACATCTCGATTCGCTGTTTTATTTTGCAACTCTTCGCGGTCGGCTGGGCGGGGGGGTTATGGGCGCAAACGCTTACGGACCTCGGATCGGCCGCGCCAAGTCCGGGAACGAACGACATCTACCAACTCTCGACTGGCGGCAGCACGACTTGGCCTGATGGTATAAATTATTTCACCGACAACAATCCACCCGTTGGCCAGACGTTTAGCACCGGAACCAACGCGATGAAGCTTATGTCGGTCGCCATCAAGACGGCGGGATTGAACAACGGCAATGGCTACGGCACGCCCGCCAGCACACCGACGTATTACCTGCGCATTTATTCGATGAGCAACAGCACGGCGTCATTGCTCATCACGTTTAGCGCGGCGAATCCCGGTTTCACCGACGGCGACTGGCTGCAATGGAGCGGGCTGAACGTGCCACTGGCAGCCAGCAAGACTTATGCGTTTTCATTTGGCATCCAGCCGACCGGCGGCGGCTATGCGGCGCTGGCGGTGGCGACGAACGCTTACGCCGGTGGCGAAATCGCGATGATTCCCATCAGCGGCGGCACGATCACCACCGGCAGCAGCCACAAGTTTGACGCGGTGTTCGATTTGGGTTTTCAGCCGGGGACAACGAACATTCCCCCCAGCCAGCCGTTCCCGCTGCCCACCTACGGATGGAACTTGGGCAACACACTGGAAGCCACTTGGGGAGTGCCGAATTGGACGGCGGCGCCGTTCTACACCGCCGCCAGCGCCGGGTTCAATGCCGTTCGCATCCCGTGCGCATGGGACTTCAATTCCACCACCAACATCAGCGGCGCCGTCACCAACTACGTGATTAATCCCGCCTTCATGGCGCAGGTCAAACAGGCCGTTGACGACGCGATCGCCGCCGGAATGTATGTCATGATCAACGATCACTGGGACGACGGCTGGCTGGAGAACAACATCGGCACAAACGTGGATGCGACCATCAACGCGAAGATGCATGCCTACTGGACACAGATCGCCACCGCCTTTGGCGGTTACGACAACCATTTGTTGTTTGCCGCGGCGAACGAACCAAACGTGAACGATACTGCGGAAGAGGTCACTTTGATGTATTATTACCAAACATTCGTCAACGCTGTGCGCGGTGCCGGTGGAAACAACACCAATCGCTGGCTGGTGATGCAAAGCGTATCGGACCCGACGTGGATGAATGCCCTGCCGACGGATACCGTTTCCAACCGCCTGATGGTCGAATATCATCAGTATACGCCTTCTCTCTTCACGATCATTCATACCGATCAAACCTGGGGCGACGCGATTTACTTCTGGGGGGCGGCTTACCATTATTCTGGAGACCCAA
>CAYTJG010000510.1:0-2741 GCA_964437865.1 uncultured Bifidobacteriaceae bacterium
CGACGATTTGCTTCACTTTGCCTTCATGCAGGTCAATGCACGGACGAAACATGCGCGGGATTGTAGCCGCGTCGGGACGCGGATGCACCGGGATTTAGAAGGAAAAGCAATTGGCCGCGATGGAATTAAAACGCCGGGCGGGTGGTGAGTTCATGCTAAGGCAAAAACAACTGACCGATGGGCTAACAGACCGGTTGCGGGTGGGCAAGGATTAACGCGGCGGCGAACGGGCCGGCCGGTCCGCCGATTCCACTTTTCGGCAGGGCTTTCCGGCTGCGCTTGCTTCGGCCCGGGTCGGGCATTAAACTCGATCCGATGAATTCGCTGCTCCTCACCGGCGGTCGCGTGATAGATCCCGCCAATCATTTTGACTCGGTTGCCGATGTGCTTTTGATGGATGGCAAGGTCGCAGCCGTCGGCAAGAACCTCCCGGCGCCGGCGGGCGTGGAGAAATTCAATGCCCACGGAAAAGTGGTGGCCCCCGGGCTGATCGATTTGCACGTGCATCTGCGGGAGCCGGGCCAGACGGCCAAGGAGACCATTGCCACCGGCTCGGCGGCGGCCGCGCGGGGCGGATTCACCTCGATCGTGTGCATGCCCAACACGTCGCCGGCCATTGACCACGCGGGCAACGTGGCCCTCATCCGCGAGCGGGCCAAGACCGAGGGCGTGGTGAATGTGTTTGTGGCCGGCGCCATCTCCAAGGGCCTCGACGGCGAGGAACTGGCGCCCATTGGCGGATTGAAAAAGGCCGGGGTCATTGCCATCACCGATGACGGCCATTGTGTGCAGAACAATGATCTCATGCGCCGCGCCTGCGAGTACGCGCACATGTTTGATCTGCCGGTCATGGACCATTGCCAGGATTATTCCCTGGTGACCGACGGCGTGATGCACGAGGGCTATTGGAATGTGGCGCTGGGATTGCGCGGCTGGCCCTCGGCGGGCGAGGAAATGATCGTGGCCCGGAACATCCTGCTGGCAGAATTGACGGGCGCCCGGATTCATTGCCAGCACCTGAGCGCCGCCGGCAGCGTGGCGCTGATTCGCGACGCCAAGAAGCGGGGTGTGCCCATTTCGGGCGAGGCTTGCCCGCACCATTTCACCCTCACTGACGCCGCGGTGGCCGGCAGCGAGAAGTTCTGGGCCGGGGACGGCAGGCAGTTGTTCCGCAGTTCCAGGGCCGAAGGCCGCCACCCGGCCTGGCCGGCCTACGACACGCATTTCAAGATGAACCCGCCGTTGCGCTCGGCCAAAGATCGCGAGGCTGTTCTGGCCGGGTTGGCCGACGGCACCATCGAAATTCTGGCCAGCGACCACGCGCCGCACTGCGATTACGAAAAGGAAGTGGAGTTCGACTACGCACCTTTTGGGATCATCGGCCTGGAAACGGAACTGGCGCTGTGCCTCATGCAGCTGGTGCATGCCCGGCGGCTGTCCCTGGTGGACCTCATCACCAAATACACCCTCAACCCGGCGCGCCTGCTCAATCTGAAAAAAGGCACGCTGAGCGTGGGGGCCGAGGCGGACGTGACCGTGTTCGATCCGGATCGGGAATGGGTCTTCCGGCGGGAGGATTCGGCCAGCAAATCCCGGAACAGTCCGTTTTTTGGCTGGCACCTCAAGGGCCGGGCCGTGGCGACCATTGTGGCCGGCCGGCCGGTTTTCGTTGAACGGGGGGAGCCGGTCGCGGTCTAAGAGAGCCGGAGACAGAACAATAAACATAAATCATACTCCCTATATGAAAAAGTTTTTGATGATCGTGGCCGCGGCCGCCCTGGCCTGGCAGGCGCAGGCGGCGGATTCAACCTGGCTCACGGATTTGCCCACGGCGCAGGCGCAGGCCAAGGCCCAAAAGAAAATCGTGCTGATGGACTTTACCGGTTCGGATTGGTGCCACTGGTGTGTCAAGTTCCGCGAGGAAGTGCTGGATACCAAGGAGTTTCAGGACTACGCCAGCACGAATGTGGTGGCAGTGGAGGTGGATTTCCCCAACAAGAAGGAGCAAAGCGATGACCTGAAGAAGGCCAACGCCGCCCTGAAGGATAAGTATCACATCAGCGGGTTCCCGACCCTGCTGGTGCTGGACGAGGATGGCAAGGAAATCGGCCGGCAGGTGGGCTATGAGGAAGGCGGTCCGGCGGCATTCATTGCCAAGCTGGAGAAATTCAAGAGCGGTAAATAACCGGCAAGTTTTTGAAGGCGGCGACCTCTCGCCGCCGGCGGGCGTAGGGGGGGGACGAGTGTGAATTCAGGGCGGCGCGCTGGGTTGGCTTGCGCGCGTTGGTTGGCAGGCGCGGCGCGCTCGGAGAGACGCGCCCTACCGCGAGCGTGCCAGGCGGAGGTGGGGCGCGTCACTCCGTGCGCGCCGCGAGCGTGACGTGACGTTTCGCAGACCTCGGCGACCACGAGTAGACAGTGGGGTTTATGAAGCGGAGCGGAGGGGGGACGAGTGTGAATTCAGGGCGGCGCGTTGGGTAGGCTTGCGCGCGTTGGTTGGCAGGCGCGGCGCGCTCGGAGAGACGCGCCCTACCGCGAGCGTGCCAGGCGGAGGTGGGGCGCGTCACTCCGTGCGCGCCGCGAGCGTGACGTGACGTTTCGCAGACCTCGGCGACCACGAGTAGACAGTGGGGTTTATGAAGCGGAGCGGAGGGGGGACGAGTGTGACTTCATGGCGGCGCGTTGGGTTGGCTTGCGCGCGTTGGTTGGCCGGCGCGGCGCGCATCCGCCTTCGCAAGGCT
>CAYTJG010000511.1:0-2734 GCA_964437865.1 uncultured Bifidobacteriaceae bacterium
CTCCCATTCGCCACCGCGCCCGAAACGCGCAAGAGCAGATTCAGCCCCACCTTTTCGTTCCAATCGAATTTGTTGGCCAGCATCACCACGGCCACCCGGGTGTCGAGGTCCAGCCCGATGAAGCTGTGGTAGCCGGACATCACGCCGTCCTTGAAGGTGATGATTCGCCGGTCGTGGTCGTAGCGGGTCACGATCCAGCCCAGCGCTTCCCCGTCGCGGGCCGATTGCATCTGTACCTGGTGGGTGGCGTTCAGCGCGGGTGCCAGCGGAGTCGGCAGGAGTCCCAAATTGGCTTGGGCAAAAATCATCAGGTCGTTCGCGCTGGAATACAGGCCGCTGATGGGGCCCATCAACTCGCCCATGTCCCAGGGCGCCAGGGGCCAATTGGCGGGTTTCCAGCAGGCTTGGTTGCCCACGTGCCCCACGGTCAGCCGCTCCCGTTGCCGGGCATCCAGCCCAAACACGGTGTTGGTGAGGCCGAGCGGACGGCAGATGTTTTCCACGATCAGGTTCTCGGCCGGCTCGCCCGCTTGCTGGCCGATCAAATACATCAGCAGCGCGGCGCCGAAATTGGAATAGACATATTCCCGGGGTTCCTTGGGCCGGGGACGATAATAATTCAGGTAATCAAGCAGATAGGGAATCGTGAGGTGCGCGTAGAGGTTTCGGCCGGTGGCCAGATAGACCAGGAAGGACTCCAATTGACCCGAGGTGAACGGTTCACGTTGCAGGCCGGCGGTGTGCCGGGCCAGATCATGCAGCGTCATTCGTCCGGCTTCCAATGTCACCGGCACATTGGTCGGCAGGATCTCACGGACGGTGTCGTCGTCGCGTATTTGGCCGGTTTGCAGCAGCCGGACATACGCCGCCTCCGCAAACAGTTTTGTGAGCGAGCCGACCTGAAACAGCGAGTCGCCGTCGGGCGGACTGAGGTCGTCGGGCCGGCCGGTTCTGCCGTAGCCAAAACAGCGGGTGGCGCCGTCGGGGGTGACCACGCCGACCACCAAGCCGTACAGTTCGCCGTTGGTGAGCAGCGGGAGGACGAGTCGATCCGCCTCGGCTTGGAGGCTGCCGCCGGCTTGCAGTCGGGCGACGGCGGGGGCGGGATCGGAAACCTGGCGGGTGGCCGAGCTACGGCAGCCGGCACCGGCGAGCAACAGCAAAAACAGCAGCCGGCCCGCCGGCCCGTGGAAGAAGGATTTACGGAGCCAGACCGGCCATCGCCACGTCAGGACCCCTGACCTTGGGAACGTTGGCACGCTGCAGGTTGGCAAAAGTAAACGGTCCGTCAAGCCGCCGCTGACGTTTGGTGCGTTTTCCTGGCGGCTGCACGCGGCCCCACCTCGTAGCGCCGACATTCTTGTCGGCGGGTAACGGCGACTTTCCAGTCGCCAGTCCCTGGCCTCAAGCAGTAGGCACTGAAACACGGGAACACGGGACTGGAAAGTCCCGTGAACTCGCAGGCAGGAATGCCAGCGCTACATGGCGCGGCGGGAAAGCGGCGCTTATTCAGAGGCTGCCAGCTCCTCGCTGCGGAGGGCCTCCACGAACGGGGGAATGGGGCAGTTCAGCGCTTCCGCAATGGCCCGCAGCAGCTCGGCTTCCCGCAAGGTCACGCGACCGTCGGCCGCCACGGTCTTGCCGCAGGCCAGCAGCACATTGCGGCGCAACGGCTCGTGGTAGGCCGCCAGTTCACCCAGCGCGGCGTCCACCCCGGCCAGATCCCACTCGCTGCGGGTGAGAAACGTGATCGTTTCGCCCCGCGTATCCAGGAATTCGGCGCCGCGCGCGAAGGCCGCGCGCGCGGCCGTCTCATCGTCGTCGCCCACGTGGGCCAGGGCGGAGAGCAGGATGGTGCATTGCGGCAGCACCTCCTGCACGCGGCCAAAGCGCGGCTGCGCGGTGACCGGACCCTGGAAATAGGCGTGCAACTGCCGCTGCACCATTTTTATCAGCGTGTACTCAAACAGGTCGAGTGAGCCGTTGCAATCTATGATCTGCTGCTGGATCGCACTGAAGGCTTGGTGTGATCCGGCATCGTTTTCGCGCAGGGCGGGCACGGCCGATTCCGCCAGCGGCAATTTGTAGCGCTCCTCCAGCGCCGCCACCAGCGGACGCAGCGTCTGGAATTGCCCGTAGACCGCCGGTTCCAGATTTGTTTGCAAAATCTCCTGTTGCCGGGCGCAGACCGTTTCGTCGTCACTCAGCAACAGGCAATAGACAATGACCGCAGCGCCATCGGGTGTTCGGAGGGCGGTCTTGATTTCATTCGGCAAGGCCAGGCGGATCAGCGCCGCCTGGCGGAGGTGATCGCTGGTGATCGGGGGAAAGTTGGTCTCGGCCGTCGGAACCAGCACGCGGTCGATGGCCATGGACCCGGCCATGAATTTGGCGTAGGCGCGGTCGCGTTCCTTTTGGCTGGGATCCAGCATCTTCACTTTGGGAAACTGACCGTCAAAGGCCGGCTCGATGGCCTTGACGCGTCGGTCGAGCGGCGGGTGGGTGGCGAGGAAGGCCAGCCACGGCTCATAGTCCCAGTTGGCCAGATACAGGTGGCTGGCCATTTCGGCGTAGGGCGTGTTGAGTCGTCCCTGTTTGAGCAGGCCGCCGATTTTCTTGAGCGCCCCGGCAATGCCATCCGGGTTGCGCGTGAATTGGACGGCGGCGGCATCCGCCAGCCATTCGCGCTGGCGGCAGATGGCGCTTTTGATGAGGCGCACAAACGGCAGGCTGA
>CAYTJG010000512.1:0-2720 GCA_964437865.1 uncultured Bifidobacteriaceae bacterium
CGGGTAAAGGCGACTTTCCAGTCGCCAGTTCCAGGTCCGAGCCTGCCAGCCAAGAAACACGGGACTCGAAAGTCCCGTGAACCCGCAGGCACGAATGCCCGCGCTACGAACGTGGCGTGGCGACTCGCTATCCTGGGCGATCATGAGCGTAACGAGGCGTTGATGACGCGCAGCGGAGCGTGATTTCAAGGCGACGCGTTGGGATGGCTTGAACGCGATGGTTGGCAGGCGCGGCGCGTTCGGAGAACGCGCCCTACCTAAAACCAACCGCCGCGCGGTTGCACCAAGAAGAATTTTATCTCACACCCATCGCGGCTGCCGGCTCAAAGTCCCGCCGCCGCAAACGGCAGCGCCGTCACCCGCGCCGCCACCTCCCCATGGGCCGTCTTCACCGCCACCTCCCTGCCCTCCTGGTGCGCCTCGCGACGAACATAGCCCAGTGCAATCCCCGCCTTCACCAGCGGCGACCGGACCGCACTGGTCACGTGGCCCACGGCCTTGCCCGCTTGAAATAGTTTATCCCCCGGTTGCGGCAACTCTCCTCCCTGGTCCAGGAGGCGAAGCCCGGCCAAGGCGCGGTTCACGTGCCCCACGCTGTGAATGCGATTGATGACTTCCTGTCCAAGGTAACAGCCTTTGGTATAGGTGATGGCCCGGGCTTCCAGACCGCATTCGAGGGGCAGGCTGGTTTCATCCATGTCCGCCCCGTACCGGGGAATGCCCGCCTCAATGCGCGCCGTCTCCCACGCCTGCCAACCGCAGGCGCCTCCGCCCTGGGTCTTGGCCGCCGCAATCAGTTGATCGGCCACCACACCCAGCGAGGCGTTGGGCACAAAAAGATCGAATCCGCTGCCGACCACCAACCGCGCGTGGTTGGCCAGGTAAATCTCGCCCAGCGTGGCATCCGCCATCTTGGTGGAATCCAGCGCCTGGCCGGGAATCTCCGCGAACACGCCCAGCGCGGCCACCACCGCCTCGGCCCGCGGACCTTGCACGCTCAGCAGACCATACAGGGGCGCGGCATCGACCACTTGCACGTCGTCGGCCACGATGAACCGTTCAAAGCGCTGTGAAATTTTTTCGCCCAGGCCCGGTTCCAGATCCAGCAACAATTCATCCGCCAGGCAAAAGATATTGGCATCCCCTTCCATCCGGCCCTTCGCGTTGGTGATGGCGGCATAACACCCCTGCCCGGGGCGGAGCCGCTTCACGTCGTTGGTGACCTGCCCGTGCAGAAAACGCACCCGGTCCCCCCCCACGAGGCAGAACCGCGAGCGGAAGCTGAGATCCAGCACCCCCGCGCCGGCGCGCAACGCGGCGTGTTCCGCCAGCCAGTCGCCATAATCGTTCACCACCGGCACCCCGCCGAGCTCGGTAAAGTGTGCGCCCAGGCTGGCGTGCAACTCCTGTAACAACATTTGATTCATGCCCGACAAAATAATGTCAGCGATTCGGCCGGGTGCAAATGGGAATCGCATTGAAACGCATTGCGCGACACCCCATTGTTTGTAAAAATCAAGGCCTATGAATTTAGACGCGCTTTATTCTGAACTGACACTTAAAACCAAAGCCAAGCTGGCCCTCGTCGTCCTCGACGGCCTGGGCGACATCGCGATCAAGGAAAACAACTACCTGACGCCGCTGGAAGCGGCCCACACGCCCAATCTGGACAAATTGGCCAAGGATTCCGCCCAAGGTCGTTTGATACCGGCCGCGCCCGGCATCACGCCCGGCAGCGGGCCCGGCCATCTGGGCCTGTTCGGTTACGATCCGCTTGAGTTCCAAGTGGGCCGCGGCGTCATTGAAGCCCTCGGCCTCGGCCTGGAACTGCAGCCCGGCGACGTCTGCGCCCGCGCTAATTTCGCCAGCCTCGACGCCAACGGCATCGTCACCGACCGCCGCGCCGGCCGCATCCCCACGGAAACCTGCGAGAAGCTCTGCGCCATGCTCGCCGCCAAAGTCAAGAAGATCGGCGATATCCAGGTAATCATCAAAGCCGGCAAGGAACATCGTTTCGTCGTGGT
This sequence comes from uncultured Bifidobacteriaceae bacterium, assembly GCA_964437865.1. GTDB lineage: Bacteria > Verrucomicrobiota > Verrucomicrobiia > Limisphaerales > UBA11358 > UBA11358. The sequence goes on from CAYTJG010000512.1 coordinate 2,025, forward strand.
CTTCCGCGGCAAGGGCTTGGAAGGCCCCCTGACCGACGCCGATCCCAACCGCGAAGGCTTTGCCATTCCCACGGTGAAACCCCGTGACCCGAAGAATCTGAAGCAGAAGAAGATGGCCAAGCTGATTGCCGATTTCTACAAGCTGGCCCTGCCCATCATCGCCAATGAAAAGCCGGCGAATGGTTTCCTCATGCGCGGCATTGCGCATCAGCCGGAAATCCCGCTGTTTGCCGATCGGTATCAGCTCAAACCCGCCTGCCTGGCCGTTTACCCCATGTACAAGGGCCTGGCGCAACTGGTGGGCATGACCAAGATCGAGGGGCCGATGACCATCAGCGAACAGTTCAAGCGCTATCTGGCCGAATACAACAATTACGACTTTTTCTTCATCCATTTCAAGTACACCGACAAATACGGCGAAGACGGCAATTTTGCGGCCAAGAAAAAAGCCGTGGAAGATTTCGATGCCGCCCTGCCCATCCTCATGGAGAAAATGCCGGATGTGCTGGCCATTACGGGTGACCACTCCACCCCCTGCCCGATGAAAGGCCACTCCTGGCATCCGCAGCCGGTCATGATTCATTCGGCCACCAGCGGCTCGGACAAACTGGATCGTTTCACCGAGACCGGTGCCAACAGCGGTTCGCTGGGCATCTTCCCGGCCAAGTTCCTCATCCGCCTCATGCAGGCCAACGC
>CAYTJG010000513.1:0-2701 GCA_964437865.1 uncultured Bifidobacteriaceae bacterium
GCGGCCGTTCGTGGCGGGACCCTCGGTCAGATGACGGCTGGCTCAAAATCACATCGCAGCGCCCGAGGACGGGCGCGCTCCAGCATTCCGCACTCCGCACTCAGTTGACTTCCGCCGCGGAATCCGCCACGTTCCCGCGCCATGCAGGCGGGACATCCGGTTTACGACGTGCTCATCGCCGGCGGCGGGCTGGCCGGGCAATGCCTGGCGCGACAGCTCAAGCTGTCCCGCCCGGAATTGTCCGTGGCCGTCGTTGACCGGGAACGGCGCCCCTTGCCGGAAGCCGCCTTCAAGGTGGGCGAAGCCACCTCCGAACTCGGCGCGCATTATCTGGCCGCCAAACTCCAATTGGGGGATTACCTGCACCAACAGCAATTGGTCAAAAACGGCCTGCGTTTTTTCTTCGGCGATGCCCGGCTGCCCCTCGAGCAACGACCCGAGTACGGCCCGCGCGATTTTCCGCCCGTCACTTCGTTTCAATTGGATCGTGGCCGGCTGGAAAATCATTTGCGCGGCTTGAATCAGGACGCCGGGGTGACGCTCCTGGAAGGTTTCGCCGTCGAGGAGATTGTCCTGGGCGAAAAGGATTCCCCGCATACCACCGTCATCCGCGAACGCGATGGCACCCAAAGCCTCAGCCTGCGTTCCACCTGGCTGGCGGACTGCTCGGGGCGCCGGCGACTGTTGCAGCAGCAATTGAACCTCGGCCTGCCGAGTCCGCTGAAACATAGTGCCGCCTGGTTCCGCGTGGCGGGCGAATGCAACGTGGAGCACTTCGTGCCGGCGGAAAACCGCGCCTGGCACGACCGGGTGCCCGGCGGCATCCGTTATCGCTCCACCAACCACCTCGTCGGTCACGGTTATTGGGTCTGGCTCATTCCGTTGGCCTCCGGTCACACCAGCCTGGGCATCGTCGTGGACGAGCGGATTCATCCCATCGCAAAGCTGAGTAGCTTTCAGCAGGCGCTGGCGTGGCTCACCCTGCACGAGCCGGTCGTGGCGCGGCATCTGGCCGGGACGCGCGTCCTGGATTTTCTGGTCAGCCGGGAATTCAGTTACGACACCCGGCAGTTCTACTCCGCCGATCGCTGGGCGTGCGTGGGCGAGGCCGCGGCGTTTCTGGATCCGTTCTACAGCCCTGGCTCGGATTTCATTGCCCTGGGCAACACGATGGTCACGCGGCTGGTCACGCGGCATTTTGCCGGCACGCTCACGCCCGCGGCCGTGCTACAAAGCGACGCCGCGCTGCGGCTGCTCCAGCGCGCCTTCACCGAGGTCTTCCGCGACCATTACCCCGCTTTCGGCCATACCCGGATCATGACGGCCAAGGTGATCTGGGATAACGCCTCGTACTGGGTCTTTGTCTGCCAGGCGTTCTTTCAGGACATCTATTTCCAAGACGAATATCTGGACCGTTACCTCCGCGCGTTCGAGCAGTTTTACCGGCTGAACCTCCGCGTGCAGCAGCTTTTCCGGGACTGGACGGCGCTGGGACACGACGACGCGGGCTACGAATATCTGGGCTACGCCGATTTCCCCGTGGCCGTGCGCAGCCACCTGGAACTGGCGCAAAAGAAATCACCCCGCCGGTTTCTCGAATGGATCGAGCTGAACCTGGACCGTTTTACCGCCTGGGGCCTGGTGCTGTACCTCATCGCCGTCGAGGAAATTGCGCCCGAGAAAATCGACCGGCTCGCCATGGAAACTCTGGACGTGGAATCGATCGACTTGCAACATATCGCCAGCACCGTCCCCAATTCCGCCTCGGGCCGACGGAACCGGCTCGCTTCCGAAATCAGCGCGTTGAAGCGCCAGATGCGCAAATTATATCCCGACCGGGCGTGTCTGCGAGAGAGGGCTTGACTGGCCGGAGTGCGCCCGTCCCGGGCGCAGAGACGTTCGCGCGGAGCGGCCGCTCGCACATCGAGCGGCGCCTCTTATTCTCCAACTCCGAGCCCCCGGGGTCCTCCCGGTGCGGCGCAATTGAGGGCCGTAGGCCTGTAATGTGAAAGCCCGGCCTGAAGGGCCGGGTGGCCGGCCCAAGCAAGATTTCCCAGCCCTGTAAGGGCGTCATCATGTCGCCCCAATTCTTTGGCTGGCGACATCCCCGCGAACATCAGGTTCGCCGGGTGACGCCTGGCTCGGCATCCCATCTCAGCGGCGGAGGACCGCCGCGGACGAAGACACTATGCAAAGGCGAGGCGCATGGCGAACGCGCCAGCGTCCCGGAGTGCGGTGGCCCTCCACCGCTTTGGAACACGTCTCTTTCTACCACCCGAGCAATCATGGTTCGTTCACTCGGGCCGAGCTTCTGCGCGAGCCGTGAGACGTTCGCCAAAAGCCGCGCCCGGGGAAAATCCATCCGCTCGCTGGTTGGCAAGATTTGCCTTGGGCCACAGCGCCGGAGGACCGGGCGCACTCCACGACGCTGGCGCGCTTCATGCATGCCCCTTAAGTCCCGCCATGCTGAGAGGCGCAACCGTTGCAGCCGCTGCCAGCCTCGGTGGGACGGGCAGGCAGCGGCGGTTCGTTGCTGAATCTTTCTGCCAAGTGACGCCTCCTTCAAAATCACGTGTCAGCGGCCGGGACGGCCGCGGACCGGCGCCGTTGGCAGTGGCTTCTATTTGGAGTGCACGCCAAAGGTGAACATGCGACCCGCCACGCCCACTTGAACTTCGGACCGGTAAAGACAAAACGCATA
>CAYTJG010000514.1:0-2699 GCA_964437865.1 uncultured Bifidobacteriaceae bacterium
AAAAGTGGGTTGGCTGGCGCCAACCCACTGTCAGAGCAGGCCAAGGTGGCTAACTCTGGCACTTGGCAGAAGACTAGTCTTTGTCCGCCCGGAGGTTTTTTTGACTTTTGACCAGCGCCAAGGAAAAGTTGCGGGATTGATGGGCCTGAGCCATTGCCCCGGCAACTTTGCTGAATCGCAGGTGTTTATAAATGGCAACCTCCGCATGAATGCAATCAGACTGGTTGGCCGGTTGTTTATTGATTCTGGTGCCTGCTGCGCCGTCACGTCGGCGGCCTCTTGGATGCTTCCGCTGTTTGTGGCGGCTTGCTTGCACGCGCCCGTCAACCTCCGGGCTGATGTCCCTGACTGGAGCCACGGCGGGCACGGGAACACCAACGAACCGGCGAAAGTTGAAAGTACGTTGAGCAATTCGCCCGAGATTCCCAGCGATGATCAAAGGTACGCCAACGAGGAGTTTCGAGCGGCAATCACCCAAATGGTTGATGAGCCGGCACAAAAGGAAATCATCCTGTACGGCCAGGGACGGGAAGACGTCGTCCTTCAAGTCAAATACGAAGGTCCCGATCAAGCGTTTGGCTGGCTCATCCCGGTGCCTGGATTGCCCGAAGTCAGGCAGGGATCAATGAATTGCTTTTATGATTTGAGCCGGCTTACCCAGGAACCTCTCTGGCCCGATGAGTTTGACGAATCATCCCTAGTCTCAAGCCGGTCGGATGCAAGCCGGATCAAGCCGGTTGAGATCAAGACCGGCGGCGCGTTTGAAGTGGCGGTGCTGGCACCCCAGGGCACCCAAGGCCTGCCCGGCTGGCTGGCCGGCCATCACTTCTCCCTGCCAAAGGGAACCCGGGCGGGCCTGGAAAGCTATGTTACAAACCACTGGTATTTTATCGCAGTCACGATCGACCCCGGCCAATCCGGATTCGCCTTGGAATCAAGTGCGCGGCGAAGGTCATCGAGCCCGCCATCGGCCAGCCACCAAACGGTCAACGTAGAATTGGCCCCGCTCAGCATCGGTTTTCCGTCGGAGAAATGTCTGGCCTTGCCCATCGTCTCCACCGTCAATTCCAATCCTTCTCCATCCGCACTCTTCGTCCTGTCAGATGAGCCGCTCTTGAGCCGTTTGATTTTCGAGAAGAAGCTGAAGGCGTGCGCGCGTGAACAAGCAGAGTGGAGCCGGAATCGACCCGAACGGGAAAAGGCGTATTACGCCAGCGCTGAACACGATCGGGCGACGGAAGAAAAATTCCTGTTGCCGGGCGCGGGCTCGATTCGAGGTCCAAGCACATTCCTGGATCCAGACGATCCCATGCCGCCGCCAAGCTCCATGGCGCCCATGATCTTGCCAAGCATTCCAGTGCCGGCCTTCTCTGATTCTGACCCTGACGTTGTCGTTGCGGGAGACGTGATCCGGAGCATGGAAGCCCAAGCGGAGCGACTCCCTGCGATTGGCGCGCAAATGCCGTGGCTAACCGGAAGCAACTCCTGGGGCGTTACGAAGGAGTCCGAAACGCTGTCGCCGGAAGAAATGGGCGATCTTGATATTGAGCCGGCGATTCCAATGATTGCCGCAAAGCTTTTCACACCTGAAGGCCGGGCACTCTTCGCCTGTTTGCCCCAGTTCGGAAAGCGGGCCGTCCCCCTCGTGCTGACCGGCTTGGCCAGCGGCGAAATAGAGAATCGCAGGCAGGCCGCCTCGGTCATGTCCAAAATCAGTGATCCACGATTGGTGGCCCCGCTCGCTGGTCTGTTTGGTGATCCCGACGCCTCCATTCGGGCCAGTGCCTGCCAGGCGGCCGCCTGGAAGAACTGGGACGGCGCGTTTGCTCCGCAGGTCGTCCAATTGTTGTCCGATCCTGATTCGCGCGTCCGCTGGGCGGCTTGCACCTGCTTGGAATTTCACCGGGCCGATTCCAAAGCTAACCTGGCGGTTTACCAAGAGATGGTCGCAGAAGGGGGGGTGGCGGCGTTGCCAGCAATGCAGTTGCTGTGGATTGAGCATGTGCCGTTGCCAAAAGAATCAGTGCTCCCATTGTTATCCGACCCAGGCATGTTCAGGATCGCGCTCGCGTATTTGCGCGACTTCAAGCTCGAGGTGAACGACCTCTCCCCGCTCCTGACAAATTCGTCGCCGTGGGCCCGGGGCAACGGACTCGCCCTGCTCATGCAGATCCGGGACCGGCCCGCGACGGCCCGGATTGTTTCCATGCTGCGGGATTCGGATGAGGGCGTCCGCTGGACGGCGCGCAACGCGTTGCGCATGTTTTCGGGTGAGAAACTCGGCGCGGATCCGGCCGCGTGGGAAAAATGGTGGGCTGACAACCAGGACACTTTTACGCCAACGCCTCGCATGCGTCCGCCGCCAGCCCACCCGTAAATGCCTTTTCAACCGCTGCGCCCAGGCCAGTGAGGCTCGAAAGCCTGCCTCCGCCGCTCCCCGTCTTCCCGCGAATGGAATGGCGCGACAAAGCCGTTCACCGTTCGACGTTTGACGTTCGATATTCGCAAGAAATGCACGCTAAGCGGTGGGCAAAATGGCGGTTGTACTCAATCCGGGGCGTTTGCGGGACAAAAAAAGTGGGTTGGCTGGCGCCAACCCACTGTAAGCGCAGGCAAAGGTGCTAACTGCAACCGAGGCTCTCGCCGCAGTTGAGGCACTTGTAGCAGGCACCGTTGCGCACGGTAATCTGGCCGCAGTT